>DATEDJ010000145.1:0-8850 GCA_035281725.1 Solirubrobacterales bacterium | reverse complement strand
CGTCGCGCAGGTCGTGCCCGTCCACCAGCACCCGGCCCCGGGTGGGGTCGTAGAACCGCGCCACCAGCTTGGCGAACGTCGACTTGCCCGCCCCCGTCGCCCCGACCAAGGCGAGGGTCTGGCCCGGCGGCACGTGGAGGTCGACGCCTTCCAGCACCCAGGAGTCCTCGCGCACCTTCTCCGGGTCCTGCTCGTCGGAGTAGGAGAACCAGACGTCGTCGAGCTCGATCTCGCCGCGGATCGCCCCCGGGTCGATCGCGCCCGGCGCGTCGACCATCGTCGGCGCGGTGTCGAGCAGATCGAAGATCTTGTCGAGCGCCGCCATCCCCTGCTGGTAGGTCGTGTACAGCTGGGAGAGTTCCTGGATCGGTTCGAAGAAGGTGGTCAGGTAGCCGACGAAGGAGACGACGACGCCGACTTCGATCGCCCCGTTGATCGCCTGCGAGCCGCCGTAGAGGAGGATCACCGCGGTGCCGATCGCGGCCAGCAGTTCGACCGCCGGGAAGTAGGCCGCGTTGAGGTAGACCGTCTTCATGTTGATCTGGCGGTTGGCCTCGTTCAGCTCGGTCATCTCGTCGACGTGGCGCGGCTCCTGGCCGAAGCTGCGCACCACCCGCACGCCGCTGAGGCTCTCCTGCAGGTAGGCGGTGACGGCGGCGATCCGCTCGCGGGTCGCCCGGTAGGCCCCCGAGGAGACGATGCGGAAGATCAGGCTGGCGATCGCCAGGAGGGGGAAGGTGATGAAGGTGATCAGCGCCAGCTTCAGGTCGAGCGCCAGCAGGATCACGACGACCCCGACCAGGGTCAGGGTGGAGGAGAAGATCGTCACCACGCCGGTCGTGACCAGCTGCTGCAGGGCTTCGACGTCGTTGGTCATCCGCGAGATCAGGACGCCCGGGTTGTTGCGGGTGAAGAAGCCGATCGACATCCCCTGGATGTGGACGAAGATGCGCTCGCGCAGGTCCTGCAGGGCGCGGGTGCCGACCCAGCCGACCAGGTAGGTCTCGGCGTAGGTGGCGGCGGCGTAGGCGATCGCGACGACGACGAAGGCGGCGACGATCCAGTCGAGCGCGGCGAGGTCGCCGGTCCGGATCCCGGCGTCGATCGCCCGCCCGGCCAGGAACGGCGGCGCCAGCCCGGCGCCGGTCTCGATCAGCAGGGCGACGAACATCAGCGCCATGCGGCCGCGGTAGGGACGCAGCAGGCCGATCATCCAGCGCACCTTGCGGCCGCGCTGGTCCTCGCCGCGGACGAGGCGCCAGAGGGCCGTGAAGAGCAGCGCGATGTTGGCGAGCGGGCTTTGCACGCGCGCCTCGTCCGCTTCCTCTGCGCGCGCCGCGTCCGCCTCGCGCTCTTGCGCGCGCTTCTCGTCCTGTTTCCGCGCCGCGCCGCGCTCCGCGTCCACTTTCCGGTCCACGCTCATAGCCGCGCCATCTCCTCGCGGTCCTCGAGGTCGCGCTGCAGGAAGACCGAGTCGGCCAGCCCGTGCTCGGCGATCTCGCGGTAGAAGCCGCAGCCCTCCATCAGCTCCTCGTGGGTGCCGCGGTCGACCACCTCGCCGTGGTCGAGGACGATGATCTCGTCGGCGAGCGAGACGGTGGAGAGGCGGTGGGCGATGATGAACGTCGTCCGCCCGGCCATCGCCTCGCGCAAGCCCGCTTTGATCGACGCCTCGGTGGTCGCGTCGACCGAGGAGGTGGCGTCGTCGAGGATCAGGATCCGCGGGTCGGCGAGCAGGGCGCGCGCGATCGCCACCCGCTGGCGCTGGCCGCCCGAGAGGGTGAGGCCGCGCTCGCCGACGCGGGTGTCGTAGCCGTCCGGCAGTTCGCGGATGAAGGTGTCGGCCTGGGCGAGGCGGGCCGCCTCTTCGACCTCCTCGCGGGTGGCCGAGCCGCGGGCGTAGGCGATGTTGTCGGCGACCGAGGCGGTGAAGAGGAAGCTGTCGTCGGCGACGAAGGCGATCTCCGAGCGCAGCTGGACGAGGTCGACATCGCGGACGTCGATGCCGTCGACCGCGACCGTGCCCCCGCTCGGGTCGTACAGCCGCGCGATCAGCGCCACCAGGCTCGTCTTGCCGGACCCCGAGGGCCCGACCAGCGCCACCGTCTTGCCGGCGTCGACCTCGAGCGAGACGTCATGCAGCGCCGCCACCGCCTCGTGTTCGGAGCTCGCCGGCGCCGCGTAGCGCAGGGTCACGTCGCGCAGCTCCACCCGGCCGCCGCCGGCGGGCAGCTCGACCGGGTTCGGCGGGCTCTGGATCGTCGGTTCGCGGTCGATGATCTCGAACATCCGGTTGCCCGAGGCGACCGCCCGCTGCGCCATCCCCATCGCCACGCCGAGCATCCGCAGCGGCCCGGCCAGCATCACCAGGTAGGTGTAGAAGGCGGTGAAGTTGCCGAGGCTGAGGTTCCCTTCGATCACCATCCGGCCGCCGACCAGCAGCACCAGCGCGATCCCCAACTGCGGCAGCAGGCCGATCAGCGGGCTGAAGAATGCCTGCAGGCGGGTCGAGTAGATCGACTGGTCGAAGACCCGCTTGACCGACCGCTCGAAGCGGTGGAGCTGGAATTCCTCCCGCGCGAAGGCCTTGACGATGCGGATCCCGGAGACGTTCTCCTCCGCCTCCGCGGTCAGTTCGGCGACCCGCTGGGCGACCTCCTGGACGGCGGGCCGGGAGACGCGGTTATAGCGCGAGGCGATCCAGACGACGAACGGCGCCGGGATCAGCGCCAGCACCGCCAGCAGCGGGTTGATGATGAACATCACCGTCGAGGCGAGGACGATCGTCAGCAGGTTCTGGGTGATGAAGACGAGCCCGTAGCCGAGGAAGAAGCGGATCGCCTGCAGGTCGACCGTCGCCCGCGACATCAGCTGGCCGGTCTGCTGGCCGTCGAAGAAGCCGAGCTCGAGCTTCTGCAGGTGCGCGTAGAAGAGCTGGCGCAGATCGAATTCGACCGCCAGCGAGACTTTCCCGGCGACCACGCGGCGGACCACCGTGAGCCCCATGCGCAGGATCGCGGCGCCGAGGATCGCCAGGGCGAGGGGGAGGAGGTCGGGCTTGTTCCCGTCTTGGATCGCGTTGATGGCGCGGCCGACCAGCCACGGGATCAGCACCGTCATCCCCATCGCCGCCCAGGCGAAGGCCAACGACCCCCATAGCGAAAGCCTGTAAGGACGCAGGAAACCCATCAGCCGGCGGTAAGTGCGCATCCCTACCGACTATACAAAGTGAAGTATTGGACTATTCCAGCTTTTCGGCGGCCTTCGCGCTGGAGACCTTGCCGGGTTCGCATTTTTTCTGGTGGTGGCCGGGTTTCTGCAGGATCTGGAAGTTGGTGACGTCGTGGTAGGCGGTCGTGGCCAGGTTGTTCTGCGCCAGGGTGACGATCAACCGGTAGAAGCCGGGCGGCAGCCCGTGGTAGAAGATCTCCGGCCGGGTGGCGGGCGAGAAGCTGCCCGCGGTGCCGATCCGTTCGGCGAGGATCCCGTTCGGCCCGGAATACCTGGGGAAGTCCATCGACGCGCCGACCAGGCGGCCATTGCCGAGCGGGGCGTTGATCGCTTTCTGCAGTTTTTTCGGCTCGACGCAGTTGGGCACCCGGTTGAGGCTGAAGCGGATACTGCCCTCGCCCAGTTCCGGTTCCTTGCCGAAGTTGAGCGGCGCCAGCTGGAAGTTTTCGAGGTTGACCTTGACCACCACCGCGTGGTTGGCCTGGACCTCGCCGTTGCGGGGCGAGACGATCGAGACCTGCGGTTCGCCCGGCACAGCTTCGACCGCCGCCTGGGCGTGTTCGCTGTCTTTACCACCCCCGACTACGATCGCCGCCGCTACGGCCGCGCCGGTCAGCACGAGCGCCACGAGCGTTGCCTTCCTCAGCCGCATGCGACGGGAACATTACGCGTAAGACCAGAGAAAAGATCGCCCTCGTCGCGGCCCTGGCGCCGGCGCTGGCCGGGCTGTGGGCGGCGCCTGCGGGGGCGGCGACGCCCGGTGGCGCCGCGCGGACGGCAGGCCATGCGGCCGACCCCGCCTCCCAGGTCGACGTCTTCACCGGGACGCGGCCGGGACCCCGGACCTTCGGCGGCGGCCACAACTACCCCGGCGCGGCACTGCCCTTCGGGATGGTGCAGTGGAGCCCCGACACGACTCCGGCGGCGCCGAACTCGGGCGGCTACGACCACCGCGACCACCACATCTCCGGCTTCAGCCTCACCCACCTGAGCGGGGCCGGCTGCGCGGTGTACGGCGACTTCCCGTTCGTGCCGACGACGGAAGCGCTGAGCGCCTCGCCCGCGCCGACCCCCGGGCCGGGGCTGGCGGGACAGTTCCAGCCAGGGTTCTCGCACGGCGGCGAGAGCGGCTCGCCCGGCTACTACTCGGTCGAGCTGCGGCCGCGGCGCGGCGGGTCGATCGGGGTGGCGCTGACGGCGACGACCCGGACCGGCTTCGGCCGCTTCACGTTCCCCCGCAGTCCCCACGCCAGTGTCCTCATCAATGCCGGCGGCAGCGCCCAGCCCGACGACGAAGCGGCGGTCCAGGTGGACGCGGCGCGGCGCGAAATCTCCGGCAGCGCCTCCAGCGGCCTCTTCTGCGGCCAGCGCCCCCGCTACAAGGTCTACTTCGCCGCCCGCTTCGGTCGGGCGTTCGGCGCCTCGGGCACCTGGACCGAAGGCACGCTCGAACCGGGCAGCGATGCGGCCGCCGACACCCAGGGCCCGCCCGGCAACCCGAAGGTGACCGCGCGGGCGGGCGCCTACGCGACCTTCGACACCCGCGGCGACCGCACGGTGACCGTCCGGGTCGGGATCTCCTTCGTCAGCGTCGCCGGGGCGCGCGCCGCGCTGCGCGCCGAAAGCGAAGGGCACGGCTTCGGCGCGATCCGCGCCGCCGCCCGTCGGAGCTGGGACCAGGCGCTCGGCAAGATCCAGGTGAGCGGCGGCACCCGCGAGCAGACCCGCACCTTCTACACGGCGCTCTACCATGCGCTGCTCGCCCCGCGCACCTTCAACGACGTCGGCGGCGACTACGTCGGCATGGACGGTGCCGTGCACCAGGCCCGCGGCCGCACCCAGTACGCCGACTTCTCCGGCTGGGACGTCTACCGCACCGAGATGCCGCTGCTGGCGCTGATCGAGCCGCGGCGCGCCTCCGACATGGTCCAGTCGCTCGTCGCCGACGCCGAACAGTCGGGCTGCCTGCCGCGCTGGCCCTACGCGAACGGCCAGAGCATGACGATGGTCGGCGACTCGGCCGACCCGATCATCGCCGGCGCCGCCGCCTTCGGCGCCGACCACTTCGACCGCGCCGCGGCGTTGGCGGCGATGCTGCGGGGCGCGACCGCGCCCTGCGAAAGCGCCACCGGCGAATACCTCGAGCGCCAGGGCCTGGCCTCCTACCTGAACCTCGGCTGGGTCCCCTTCGACGAAGACGTCAAGCAGCGCAACGCCAACTCGATCTACGGCAGCCCGAGCGCCGTCTGGGGCTCGGCCGCGACCACGCTCGAGTACGCGATCGACGACTTCGCGATCGCCCAGTTCGCGGCGCGGAGCGGGGGCGACGCTGCCGTTTACGACGAATTCGTCCAGCGCGCCGCCAACTGGCGCAACCTCTGGAACCCGGCGAGCGGCACCCTCCAGCCCCGCTACGCGAGCGGCGCCTTCCCGGACCCCTACGACGACCTCGAAGGCAGCGGCTTCGTCGAGGGCAACGCCGCCCAGTACAGCTGGATGGTTCCGCAGGATCCGGCCGGGCTCTTCCGCCGCATGGGCGGGCCGACCAAGGCCGCCGCCCGCCTCGACAGCTTCCTCCGCGTCCTCAACGGCGGGGCGGGAGGGACCCACACCGACCACGCCCTGCTCGGCGACGAGCCGACCCTGGAGACGCCCTGGCTCTACGACTGGCTGCGCCGCCCGTGGAAGACCCAGGCGGCGGTGCGCCGCGCCCTGCGGCTCTACTCGCCGAGCCCGGCGGGCTGGCCCGGGAACGACGACCTCGGGACGCTCTCGGCCTGGTCCGTCTTCGGCGCGCTCGGGATGTACCCGGCGCAGCCTGGGACCGGGACCTTGGCGCTCGCCGGCCCGCTGTTCTCCCGCGCCGAAATTCGCCTCGCCAGGGGCAAGAAGCTGACGATCCTGGCGCCCGGGTCGTCCTACGTCTCCGACCTGAAGCTCGACGGCCGCCCGCACGGCCGCCCCTGGCTCACCTACTGCGAAATCGCCGCCGGCGGCACGCTCGAATACGAACTCGCCGGCCACCCGACCCGCTGGGGCCAAAACGGCCAATTGCCGCCCTCCTACGGGCCCGGCTCGAAGCCGCCGCAAAATCGCTGCTCCCCTTAAGGTTTCTTTCACTGGCCGTTTAGCCAAGGAGCGCAGAGTTCGCCCCGTGCGCGACTCCGCGGCCAGCATCCCGGCGCTCCCAGGCGCCCCTTCGGTCCTCGCCGACCCCCTCGAAGAGGCGCCCGCACGGCGCTGGGCGCTGGCCGCGGCCCTCGTCGGCCTGACCGCTGCGGCGGCGGCAATCCGCTTCGTCCCGCTCGGCGTGCAGAGCTTCCACCACGACGAGGTGATCACGGTGATGCGGGTGATCCCCGGCAGCTTCGGCCACATGCTGCACGAGGTGAAGGTGAGCGAGTCGAACCCGCCGCTCTACTACGTCCTCGCCTGGGGCTGGGCGAAGGAGTTCGGCCGCTCCGAATGGGGCATCCGCTCGCTTTCGGCGCTGTTCGGGACGCTCACCGTCCCGGTCGGCTACGCGATCGGTCGCCAGCTCTCGGGGCGCCGCGTCGGCCTCATCTTGATGGCGATCCTCGCCTTCTGCCCGATGCTGATCTGGTACTCGCAGGAGGCCCGCTCCTACGCGCTCCTGGTCCTCTTCGGCGCGCTCTCCTTCCTCTTCTTCGTCCGCTCCCTGGACACCCGCCGCGGCCGCGACCTCGCCCTCTGGGCGGTGGCCTCGGCACTGGCGCTCGGCAGCCACTACTTCGCCTTCTTCGCGGTCGGGATCGAGGCGGCCTGGCTCGCGGTCGCCCTCTGGCACCGCTGGCGGGTCCTGCTGCCGGCGCTCGGCCTGGTCGCCGCGGTGGGCGCCTCGCTGCTGCCGCTGATCGCCGCCCAGGCCAACCCCAACCACATCGGCTGGATCGAAGAAAGCGGCCTCGGCAACCGCTTCTTCCAGACCGGGGTCAGCTTCCTGATCGGCGAAACCGGCCACGTGATCGCCGAGCCGCCGCGCGTCCACTACGCGATCCTGCCCGCGATCGGCGTCGCCCTCGCCGTCCTCACGCTGGTGGCGGTCGGCACACGGCGCGAGCGCCGCGGCGGGGCGCTCGGGCTCGTGGTGGGGCTCGGCGTCCTCGCCCTCGCGGGCGCCGCCGCCCTGGTCGGCAAGGACTACGTGGTCGAGCGCAACCTGCTGCCGGCGCTGGTCCCGCTCGCCGCGGTGGTCGCGCTCGGCCTCGGCGCCGTTCGTGCCCGGTTCCCCGGGGTGCTGGTGGCGGTGGCCCTCTGCGCCTACTGGCTCGCCTTCGACATCCACGTCACCCAGACCCCGAACCTCCAGCGTCCCGAATACCGCGGTGTCGCGAGCGCGCTCGGCCCGGCGCGCGTGCCCCGCGCGATCGTCAGCTGGCGCCTCGGCGGCGATCCGCTGCGCTGGTACCTCAACGACGGCGCCCTGCGCTGGTTCGGCGGCGCCGAACGGGTCAGGGAAATCGACCTGGTGAGCAAGCCGGGGGACGCCGGGCATCCCGCTAACCTCCCGCGTGCGTTTCGTCCGGCGGGGGTCGTGCGGATGGACCGTCTCACGATCTCCCGTTACATCTCGTCCCGTCCTGTCCTGCTCTGGATGCACGAACTAGATGCCTTGAAGACCGGTTACGCCGCCGACACCGTCGTGCTCGACGGGCCGCCCGCATCGCGCCTCACCCTCGGTGAGCACGCGCGCACGGCGCCCTCGCACGCCCTCGCCGTCGCCCGCGCGAAGGAAGCCCGATGAGCGACGCGCAGAACACGCTCGCCGTCCGCCTCGCCGGCGCCGCCCGCAGCCGCGACAGCTGGCTCCAGCTGCTCAAGTTCGGCATCGTCGGCGGCTCCGGCTACCTGATCAACCTCGGCGTCTTCGCCTTCCTCTCGGGCAACCTCGGCGTCTACCACGCGGTTGCCGCGGTCGGCGCTTTCTGCGTCGCCGTGACCAGCAACTTCCTCTGGAACCGCTACTGGACCTTCGGGCCGGGGGAGGGGCTGGCCCACATGCAGGCAGCCCGCTTCTTCGCCGTCTCGGTCGCCTGCCTGGCGATCAACCTCGTCGTCCTCGAGGCGCTCGTCGCCTCCTCGTCGATCTCCGAACTCGCCGCCCAGGCGATCGCGGTCGCCGTCGCGATGCCGTTCAACTTCCTCGGCAACAAGCTCTGGACCTTCGCCTGAGGCGGCGTGGGGGCGCCTCGCGGCGTCCTCGGTCGTTCGCCTCGGGTCACGCACCGAAGTGCGCTCCCCTCGGCTCACTTCCCTGCGTCCTTGCGAGGCTGGCCCACGCCGCCTCAGGTCGGCTAGGGCCTTGGCTGCTCAGCTAACGTTGATGGCATGAGCGAGAACGTCCGCAAGCCGCCCTACGAGGCCGCCATCATCGAGCCGGAGCGCCAGGCTGCCTGGGTGGAGCGCGGCGACTTCGACGCGCCGACGCCGCCCGCCGACGGCGAGCGCGGCGTCTACGTCAAGTCCTCCAGCCCGTTCACCAGCGGCAACCTGCACATGGGCCACGTCCGCGACTACACGATCGGCGACGCCTACGCGCGCTTCCAGCGCGCCCGCGGCCGCGACGTGCTGATGGGCTTCGGCTTCGACGCCTTCGGG
>DATEDJ010000144.1:0-14090 GCA_035281725.1 Solirubrobacterales bacterium | reverse complement strand
GATGCCCCGATGACCTCTGAACAGGAAGCCGAATGCGACGGTTGCGTGACGATCCCTTGGGCGCTCTCGGCAACCGGAGTCAGCTTCAACATCCCGGGCGTCAGCAAACTGAACCTGAGCGGTACCGTGCTTGCCGAAATCTACATGGGCAAGATCAAGCGGTGGAACGATCGCAAGATCGCTGCGCTCAACCCGAAGGCGAAGCTGCCCGGGACGACGATCACGCCGGTTTTCCGTAGCGACGGCTCCGGCGACACCTATGCGTTCACCAACTTCCTGGCCAAGGTCAGCCCTGCCTGGCGGAGTCAGATCGGGTTCGGCACCTCGGTCGGCTTCAAGGCGGGCATCGGGGCCAAAGGCAATACCGGCGTCACCTCGACCGTGCGCGGCACCCCGGGCGCGATCGGCTACATCGCCGCCGCCTACCTGATCGCCGGAGGGCTGAAGGCGGCGGCGGTCGAAAACCGCGCCGGTAAGTTCGAGTACCCGAACCTGACCAATATCGCGGAAGCCGGGGCGGCGGCCAAGGGCGTTCGACCGAACGCAGGGATCAGCATCGTCGATCCGCCCAAGAGTGCCGCCAAGGCATACCCGATCTCGACCTTCACCTACGCGATCGTCCCGAGCAGTGCTCCGCAGGCGGCCGCGCTGAAGGAATTCATCGGCTACGCGCTGACCAAAGGCCAGGCCTACGGTGCAGCACTCGACTTCGCGCCCTTGCCGAGCGCCGTGTCACAGGCGGCGCAGAAGGCACTGGCCTCGCTCTAGCAGCGAGCAACCGCTTGCCCGGGCCCCGGTGGGAGGTCCGGGCGAGCGGCTTGCCAGGGTGAGGCGAGCGGGCCCTACGCCGGGACCGCGGTCAGCCGCTCCTGGACCCACTTGGTCGAGGCGACGTGCTGATCCATCCCCAGTTCCTTCGGCGTCGCGCCGAGGGCGAGGCCGACCAGCTGGGGCAGGTGGAGGACCGCCAGGCCGAGCTCGCGATTCACCACCTTGGCCGCCTCGGGCTGCTGCAGGTCGAGGTTCAGGTGGCAGAGCGGGCACGGGGTGACGAGGCAGTCGGCGCCCGCGTCGATCGCGTCGCCGACGTGAGTGCCGGCCTGGGTCAGGCTGGTCTCGCGGTTCATCGTGATGACCGGGAAGCCGCAGCACTTGCGGGCGCCGTCGTATTCGACGATCTGGCCGCCGAGGGTCTCGATCACCTTCTCCAGGTAGATGTCGCGGTCCGGGTACTTGTGGTACCCGAGGCGCTCCTTCGGCCGCACGATGTAGCAGCCGTAGAAAGGGCCGACGCGGAGGCCGGAGAGGGGCCGTACCACCTGTGCCTTTAGTCGATCGAGGCCGTAGTCCTCGACCAGCAGCCAGAGGAAGTTTTTGTTGTTCCAGGAGCCGTCGGCCGACTTCTCGTAGGACAGGCCCTGGCCGGCGAGCACCTCGTTGATGTGGGAGCGGTACTGGGAGTCGGCGTCGAGCCGCTGCTGGCACTCCGACTGGGCGCCCTGGCAGGTCGAGCAGATGTTCATCATCGAGAGGCCGGTCTGCTGGGCGAGGGCGAAGGTGCGCGCGTTCAGCGTGTCGGCGAGCTCCTGGTTGTGCTCGGCGATCACGCCGGCGCCGGTGCAGTTGGCGCGGTCGAGTTCGACCAGCTCGATCCCCAGCTTCTGGGCGACCAGGGCCATCGACCCGTGCAGCTCCGGCGTGAAGCCGCGCGAGACGCAGCCGGGCCAGTAGGCGACTTTGATCTGATCAGCCATTACGAGGCCTCCTTCTCTCCGCCGGTGGGCAAGTAGTCGGCGCTGTCGGGCTCGAGGCGCTCCTCGACCGCGGCCTCGACGTCGCCCTCCTCGCCCTTGATGTACAGGTTGAATTCCTCGTTGTGTTCCTCGGCGTGCTTGTAGATCGCCTTCACCTCGTCCTGGGCGCCGCCCGGGAGCTTGTGGTGGACGCCGGGGATCAGCTTCGGCAGCGAGCGCATCTTGCCCGCTTTGACGCCGCGGATCGCGGTCGGCAGTGAGCCGATCATTTCCTTGATCGCGCGTTTGGTCGGCAGCAGCTTGCCCATCAGGCCGGGGGCGAAGGACTCCTGCAGCAGCAGGCTCTCGTCGAGGGTGCCCTTCTTCTCGATGATGTTGACGAAGGCCATCTCGTGGGCGTGGCCCGAGTTCGGGTCCTCGATCCCGTTCTCGCCGGCCTTGCGGCGCAGGCGCATGATCTGGTCCATCGGCGCCACGCCCTTGGGGCAGGCGTCGACGCAGCTGAAGCAGTGGGTGCAGTCGTAGATCCCGTGCGGGTCGTGGGCGAGGTCGGTGAGGCGCTCCGAGGTCTCCGCGTCGCGCGGGTCGCCGACGAAGCGGTAGGCCTTGGCCAGCGCCGCCGGGCCGATGAAGAGCGGGTCGACCTCCATTGAGAGGCAGGAGGAGACGCAGGCGCCGCACTGGATGCAGGCCATCGACTGGGTGATGTCGACCATCGATTCCGGCTCGACGATGTACTCGCGCTCCGGCGCCTCGCCGTGGGGGAGGAGCCAGGGGGTGACGCGGCGGATCTTGGTCCAGTGGGTCGACTCCATGTCGGTGACCAGGTCCTTGATCACCGGCATGTTGCCCATCGGCTCGATCACGATCACGTTGCCCTCGGAGGACCCGCCGACCGCCGCCGCCTTCTTGTCGGCCGCCTCCTGCGCCTCGCCGATCTGGGTCTGGCAGCCGAGCCCGGACTGGCCGTTGATCTTCATCCCGCAGGAGCCGCAGATCGCCGCCCGGCAGGAGCAGCGCACAGCGAGCGAGCCGTCGTCGCGATCCTTCGCCTGCAGCAACCCGTCGAGGACCGACAGCGAGGGGTCGAGCTCGACCCCGAACTCCTCCCAGTAGGCGGCCTCACCGCTCTCCGGCTGGTAGCGCCGAACTTTGATCGTGTAGTCGGCCATCAGTACGTCCTCGCTTCCGGTTGCCACTGGGTGATCGTGACCTCTGAGTAGGAGATCTCCGGGCCCTCGTCGGTCTTCTCGAGGTTGATGTGTTTGAGCCACTCCTCGTCGTTGCGCTCCGGGAAGTCGGTGCGGTACTGGGCGCCGCGACTCTCCTTGCGCTCCAGCGCGCCGATGCAGGAGCACTCGGCGCAGTCGAGCATGTAGCCGAGCTCGATCGCCCCCATCAGGTCCTGGTTGAAGACACTGCCGTGGTCGTCGATGTAGGCGGTCTTCGCCTCCTCCTTGAGGCGCCGCACCGTCTCCAGCGCTTCGGTGATCCCGGCCTCGTCGCGGAACACGGCGACTTTCGAGTCCATCGTCTGGCCCAGCTCCAGCTTGATCTCGGAGACGCGCCGGCCGGAGCCCTTCTCGCGGCCGTTGATGTCGTCGACCATCGCCTGCTCGTCCTCGAGCACCTTGCCCGAGGGCTTCGACCAGTCGGTCCGCAGCGCCCGCGCCGCGGCATCGCGGCCGGAGTGCTTGCCGAAGATCAGCGTGTCGAGCAGCGAGTTGGCGCCCAGCCGGTTGCCGCCGTGGACGGAGACGCAGGCCACCTCACCCGCCGCGTAGAGGCCGGGGATGTCGGTGCGGCCCTCGACGTCGGTCTTGACCCCGCCCATCGTGTAGTGGTTGCCCGGCTTGATGTGGATCGGTTCGCGGGTGATGTCGACGCCGGCGAAGTCGCGGCCGACGAGGACGATCTCCCGCAGCGCCTCGTGGATGCGCTTTTTCGGCACCACGGTGATGTCGAGCGCGACGGTGCCATCGGGGAAGCCGCGGCCCTCGTTGATCTCGGTCTGCTCGGCGCGGGAGACGACGTCGCGCGAGGCGAGCTCCATTTTGTTCGGCGCGTACTTCTCCATGAAGCGTTCGCCATTCTTGTTGAGGAGCAGGGCACCCTCGCCGCGGGCGCCCTCGGTGATCAGGAATCCCTTGCCCGCCAGCGTGGTCGGGTGGTACTGGATCATCTCCATGTCCATCAGCTTGGCGCCGACCCGGTAGGCCATCGCGATGCCGTCGCCGGTGCAGATCAGGGCGTTGGTGGTCGGCTTCCAGATCTGGCCGGAGCCGCCGGTGGCGAGGATCACCGATTTGGCCTGGAACAGTTCCATCGATCCGTCGGCGACGTTGCGGGTGACGACGCCGCAGCACTCGCCGTTCTCGTCGATCGCCAGCGAGGAGCTGAACCACTCCTCGTAGCGGGTGATCTGCTCCGAATATTTCATCAACTGCTCGTAGAGCACGTGCATGATCGCCTGGCCGGTGATGTCGGCGACGTAGTACGTGCGGGCGGCGGAGGCGCCGCCGAAGGCGCGGGTCCCGAGCTTGCCTTCCTCGTTGCGGTGGAAGGTGACCCCGAGGTGCTCCATGTGGAGGATTTCCTCCGGCGCCTCGCGGGCCATGATTTCGATCGCGTCCTGGTCGCCGAGGTAGTCGGAGCCCTTGACGGTGTCGAACGCGTGGGACTCCCACGAGTCGTCAGGGTTCAGCGCCGCGTTGATTCCGCCCTGAGCGGCGTTTGAATGGGAGCGGACGGGGTGGACCTTGGAAACGATCCCGACCGAAACGCCCTGCTCTGCGGCGGCGAGGGCGGCCCGCTGGCCGGCGAGCCCGGCCCCTATGACGAGTACGTCGTGGGATGGCACGAGGCCGGATCCTATAGACGGAAATTCCGACCACGTAGTCGGGATTCGGCTAATCCGTCACATTGCACGAGCGTGCTCACCGAGCCGCCGGATGGCGGCCTCGGAGAGCCTGATCCCGTCTGCCACGGTGCCGAAGTCGACGTTCTCGGCGAGGTCGTTCGGCCAGTGGTAATTGGAGGGCTGCTTGAGGTCGTCGCAGCCCGCGATCACCGCCGATTCGTACCCGGCGGCGAGCACCTCCATCCCGTCGGTGCCGTTGTGGAGGCGGAGGTTGGGATAGAGCCAGATGCCGAGCTCCGCGGCGGCGGTGTCGAGCAGCTCCAGCGTCGGCGCCGGGTACTCGTACATCTTCAGGAAGCCCTCGCCGCGCAGCACCAGCAGGTGTGGCGAGCCGGTCGACTCGAGGACGATGAAGGTGGTGGTCGCGGTCGGCAGCTCGTCGAAGTGGCGCTCGCCGAACGCCTTGATCCCCTCGCTGAAGGACTCCTCGGCGCCGGCCGAGAGCAGGATCACGCGGACGCCGGGGGCGGGCTGCTCGGCGAGGCGCTTGGCGAGCGCGAGCAGGGAGACCACCGCGGTGCCGTTGTCGTTGGCCCCGGGGACGACCTTGCGCGAGCCGATCTCGGCCATCGCCGCGGTCGCGCCGATGCCGAGGAGCGTGCCCAGCTTGGTCAGTGCCTTGATCTTGGTGAGGGCGCCGAGGGCGACCAGCAGCGGGCCGCCGATCACCGGCGCCATCAGCGGCGGGCTCGTGTCGGCCCGCTCGATCAGCCCGAGGCGGTCGGCGATCTGCGGCAGCGCCGGGTGGAAGACGAGTCCGGAGCGAGCGGAGTCGTGGTGGGCGCTGACCACGACTGTCCGCTCCGCGTCGGGGTCGCCGATCTCGCAGACGACGTTGTAGGTGGTGCGCTTCGGCAGCGGCGCGCGCAGGTGGCGCTGGTGGGGCGGGAACTCGGAGGCGATCCCGGCGGCGCCGAGGGCGCCGAGCGCGGCGCCGAGGCGGCGCCGGCCGCGCAGGCTGAGGATCCCGCCGAGGGCGCCGAGCGCGGTGCCGATCCCGAGCGGCCACCAGTAGGTGCCGTGGGCGGCCTCGGCCTCGATCCGCGCCTCGGCGCCGAGCTCGCGGAACTGGCCGACCAGCCACTCGGCCGCGCGCCGCTCGCCCTCCGAGGCCGACGGCCGGTAGATGCGCTCCAGTTCCTCCAGCCGCGCGCGCAGCCAGGCCTGGTCGGGCGTGCCCACCGCCTTGGCCAAGGGTGTGCCGGTTGTGTGACTGGCCATGTGGCCGGCCACGCTACCCGCTTACCATTGACCTATGTTCGGTGGCGCCTCGATAACGCTGTTCCACATCCGCGGCATCCGCATCGCCGTGGACTGGTCCTGGTTCCTGATCCTGTTCCTGGTCATCTTCTGGATGTCCAACTTCTACAGCGACCTGTTGGGCGACTCGGGCGGCTCGACCGAACCGTTCCTGTTGGGTCTCGCCAGCGCCGCCGGCTTCTTCGGCTCGATCCTCCTGCACGAGCTCGGCCACGCCGCCGTCGCCACCCGCAACGGGATCGGGATCAGCTCGATCCAGCTCTGGATCTTCGGCGGCATGGCGCGGATGGACCGCGAAGCCGACAGCCCTGGGGTGGAAGCGCGGGTGGCGCTGGCCGGCCCGGCGGTGACCTTCGCGATCTTCGCTGTGCTGACGATCGGCGGGGTGCTGGCCGGCGGCTGGCACGACTTCCGCGAGTCGGCGCTGGTCGAAACCAGCTCCGGCTCCACCGCGATCTTGGCGATGGTCGCCTGGCTCGCCTCGATCAACCTGCTGCTCCTCGTCTTCAACCTGCTGCCCGCCTTCCCGATGGACGGCGGCCGGGTCGCCCGGGCGATCGCCTGGAAGTGGACCGGCGACCGCAACGCGGCGACCAAGTTCGCCGCCGACCTGGGCCGCGTCTTCGGCTGGTTCTTCATCGCCGCCGGCATCTACATGACGCTGACCGACTCGATCTTCGGCACCTTCGGCGGCATCTGGCTGGCGCTGATCGGGATGGTGATCAACGGCGCCGCCCGCGGCGCCGCGATCCAGACCCGGATGACCGGCAGCATCCACGAGATCTCGGTCGCCGACGTGATGGACCGCGAACCGGTCACCATCCCCGGCGAGATCTCGATCGAGCAGGCCCTCGACGAGTACTTCCTCCGCTATCGGTGGCCCTGGTTCCCGGTGGTCGACGCCGCCCACCGCTTCCTCGGCCTGCTCAACCGCGACGCCGCCGACGAGGTCCCCGAGGTCTCCCGCGCCGGCTCGACCGTCTCCGAAATCGTCGACGCCGACCGCGGCCTCTTCGTCCGCGACGACACCCCGCTCGACAGCTTGCTGTCGAACCAGAACCTGCGCAGGCTCGGGGCGTTGATGGCAGTCGACGGCGACGGCCGCCTGTCGGGTGTCATCACGGTGGAGCAGGTCGGGCGAGCGCTGCGCGACGCGCAGACCGGGGCGTAGGGGGACGGACCCCCGCGATTCGGGGGCGGGGTGGCGGCGGACCGCGCGATCCGGCGCCCGGTCGATTGGGGACCGACGTCCCGGGCGTCTCGTGGCGACCCGGGCAGGCTGTGGTCGCCACGAGACGCCCGGGACGCCAGGCTTTCGTGGGGAAGTGCGCAGGGTCCGTGAGGTATTTGGCGGGAACGTCACGGAGACGTCACCTCCCTCAAAGCGCGGTCGACCTAACCGGCGCTATAGGTGGGTCAGGACGACCACGGTCGGAGGGGGCCCGGGACGCAACCAGGAAGCGTGGAGTTTCACACGTCTCCCGCCCTTCTCCCGCGCACTCCCCGGCGTCTCCCGCACGGGACCCCGCACCCTCACCTCCCCCGCAGACCCGGCCCTCTCGGCGGCGGCCTCAGCCTGCCCGGGCCGCCGCCGAGAGGGCCGGGTCCCTTGCCTAGGCCGCCGGCGCGTGGCGCTCGATGATCCGGGCGTAGTCGAGCCCCGCCGGCAACGTCCCGAATGCTCGGCCCCAATCGCCGCTGAGCCTGCTCGCGCAGAAGGCATCCGCCACCGCTTCGTCCCCATAACGAACCAGGAGCGAGGCCTGGAGGGCGAGGGCCATGCGTTCGACCACGCGGCGGGCGCGGGTCTCGATCGTGGCGACGTCGCCGGGGAGTTCGTCACGGAGCTCGGCAGTGAAGGCCGCGAGGCGGGGCTCGGCGGCGCCGCCGTCGGCGACCTCGGCGAAAAAGGACTCGAGCGAGGCGGGGCTCTTCACCATCGCCCGCAGGACGTCGAGGCACTGAACGTTGCCGCTGCCCTCCCAGATCGAGTTGAGCGGGCTCTCGCGGAAGAGGCGGGGCATCCCCGACTCCTCGACGTAGCCGTTGCCGCCGAGGCACTCGAGGCACTCGCCGGCGTGGGCGGGGGCGCGCTTGGTGATCCAGTACTTGAGCACCGCGTTGGCGACCCGCTTCAGGCTCTGCGCCTCGGCGTCCCCGGCGATCGCCTCGTCGTAGGCGCGGGCGAGGCGCATCGCGGAGATCGTCGCCGCCTCCGACTCGACCGCCAGGTCGGCGAGGACGTTCTGCATCAAGGGCTGTTCGACCAGGGCGGTGCCGAAGACCCAGCGGTTGGAGGTGTGATGGATCGCCTGGGCGAGGCCGACGCGCATCCCGGTGGCGCTGCCGAGGACGCAGTCGAGCCGGGTGTGGTTGACCATCTCGATGATCGTCGGCACACCCGCGCCCTCCTCGCCGACCAGCCAGGCCGAGGCGGCGTCGAACTCGATCTCGCTGGAGGCGTTGGAGCGGTTGCCGAGCTTGTCCTTCAGCCGCTGCAGGCGGAAGCGGTTGCGCTCGCCGTCCGGGGTCCAGCGGGGGAAGAGGAAGCAGGAGAGTCCGCCCTCGGCCTGGGCGAGGACGAGGAAGGCGTCGCACATCGGCGCCGACATGAACCACTTGTGGCCGGTCAGCTCGTACTCGGCGCCGGGGCCGCCGCCGTTCACGGCGCGGGCGACGGTGGTGTTGGCGCGCACGTCGGTGCCGCCCTGCTTCTCGGTCATCCCCATCCCGGTCAGGGCGCCGCGCTTGTCCGGCGCCGGGGCGTTCCTCCGGTCATAGGTGTTGGTGAGGATGCGCGGCTCCCACTCCGCCGAGAGCTCGGGCTGCGCGCGCAGCGCCGGGATCACCGAGTAGGTCATCGAGATCGGGCAGCCCACTCCTGCCTCGGCCTGGGAGAAGCACATGAAGGCGGCGCCGCGGGCGACGTGGGCGCCCGGCCGCGGGTCCTTCCAGGGCGAGCTGTGCAGCTCGTGTTCGACCGCGGTGCCGAGCAGGTCGTGCCAGGCGGGGTGGAACTCGACCTCGTCGACCCGGTTGCCGTAGCGGTCGTGGGTCTTCAGCTTCGGCCCGTTGTCGTTGGCGAGCCGGCCCAGCTCCTGCGCCTCGGCCGAGCCGGCGAACTCGCCGACCGCGGCGATCCGCCCGGTCGCCCACTTGGCGCCTTCGCGCCTCACCGCCTCGACCAGCACGCGGTCGGTCTCGAACACGTTGTAGTCGGCCAGCGGCGGTGGCTGGTTGGCGACGGTGTGGTTGCCGAAGGTCGGACGCTCCATGGTTGCCATTCGAGTACCCATTCTGCCGGCTGCCTGGCCGGCCCGTCGAGGCGCCCGGATAGATAGCATCGCCGGCCGATGGCGAAGATCAATGTCCACAACCCGGTCGTCGAGCTCGACGGCGACGAGATGACCCGGATCATCTGGTCGTTCATCAAAGAGCAGCTGATCCTCCCTTACCTCGACGTCGACCTGAAGTACTACGACCTCGGGATCGAGAAGCGCGACGAGACGAACGACCAGATCACGGTCGACGCCGCCAACGCGATCAAGGAGTACGGGGTCGGGGTCAAGTGCGCGACGATCACCCCGGACGAGGCGCGGGTCGACGAGTTCGGCCTGCAGGAGATGTACCGCTCGCCGAACGGGACGATCCGCAACATCCTCGGCGGGGTCATCTTCCGCGAGCCGATCGTGATCGCCAACGTGCCGCGCCTGGTGCCCGGCTGGACCAAGCCGATCGTGATCGGCCGCCACGCCTTCGGCGATCAGTACCGGGCCACCGACCTGGTGGTCCCCGGCGAGGGCTCGCTGACCATGACCTTCACCCCCAAGGACGGCTCCGAGCCGATCGAGCTCGACGTCTACGACTTCCCCGCCGGCGGCATCGCGATGTCGATGTACAACCTCGACGACTCGATCCGCGACTTCGCCCGTGCCTCGATGCGTTACGGCCTCGACCGCGGCTACCCGGTCTACATGTCGACCAAGAACACCATCCTGAAGCGCTACGACGGCCGCTTCAAAGACATCTTCGCCGAGGTGTACGCGGACGAGTTCCAGGCCGACTTCGAGGCCGCCGGGATCATCTACGAACACCGGCTGATCGATGACATGGTCGCCGCCGCCCTGAAGTGGGAGGGCGGCTACGTGTGGGCCTGCAAAAACTACGACGGCGACGTGCAGTCGGACACCGTCGCGCAGGGGTTCGGGTCGCTCGGCCTGATGACCAGCGTGCTGATGACCGCCGACGGCAAGACGGTCGAGGCGGAGGCCGCGCACGGCACCGTCACCCGTCACTACCGTCAGCACCAGCAGGGCAATCCGACCTCCACCAACCCGATCGCCTCGATCTTCGCCTGGACGCGCGGCCTCGCCGCCCGCGGCCGGATGGACGGCACGCCCGCCGTCAGTGACTTTGCCGAGACCCTCGAGCGCGTCTGCATCGAGACGGTCGAAGAAGGCAAGATGACCAAAGACCTGGCGCTGCTCGTCGGCGGCGACCAGGGGTACCAGACCACGCAGGAGTTCCTGGCGTCGATCGACGACAACCTGCAGCGGGCGATGGCCTGAGCCGTCGCCGAAACCCGATTCCGAGGAGAAAATCGTGAGCACCCCCGTGAAGGTCACCGTTACGGGCGCCGCCGGGCAGATCGGCTACGCCCTCCTGTTCCGCATCGCCAGCGGCGCGATGCTGGGCCCCGACACCCAGGTGCAGCTGAACCTGTTGGAGATCCCGGCCGCGGTGAAAGCCGCCGAGGGCACCGCGATGGAGCTCGACGACTGCGCCTTCCCGCTGCTCCATCGGGTGGAGATCTTCGACGACCCGAAGCTCGCCTTCGAGGGCACCAACATCGCCCTGCTGGTCGGCGCGCGGCCGCGCGGCCCGGGCATGGAGCGGGCCGACCTGCTCGAGGCCAACGGCGGCATCTTCAAGCCGCAGGGCGAAGCGATCAACGCCGGCGCCGCCGACGACGTGAAGGTCCTGGTGGTCGGCAACCCGGCCAACACCAACGCCCTGATCGCGATGTCGAACGCACCCGACGTCCCGCGCGAGCGCTTCACCGCGATGATGCGCCTCGACCACAACCGGGCCAAGATCCAGGTCGCCAACAAGCTCGGCAAGCCGGTCAGCTCGGTGACCAACATGACCGCCTGGGGCAACCACTCGCCCAGCCAGTACCCGGACCTGGTGAACGCCAAGGTCGACGGTGAAAGCGCCTGGGACCTGGTCGACGACGAAGCCTGGATCGCCGACGAATACATCCCCCGGGTCGGCAAACGTGGCGCCGAGGTCATCGACGCCCGCGGCTCCTCCAGCGCCGCCTCGGCGGCCAACGCGGCGATCGACCACATCCACGACTGGGTGCTCGGCACGCCGGAAGGGGACTGGGTCTCGATGGCGGTCCCGGCCGACGGTTCCTACGGGATCGGCGAGGGGATCATCTGCGGCATGCCCTGCGAGTGCAACGGCGGCGAGTGGTCGATCGTCCAGGGCCTCGACGTCCCCGACTTCTCGCGCGAGCGGATCGACAAGAGCGTCCTCGAGCTCCAGGAGGAGCGCGACGCGGTCGCGAACCTCGACCTGATCTAAGACGTTTGCGAAAACGGGCCCGGGGTGGGTCCTCCAAGACGCGACTTCGCGCTGAGTGTCTTGGAGGACCCACCCCGGGCCCGTCACATGAGGCGTGCTGCGGCCGAGCTTACGCTTCGGTCGTAGCTGGGGTCAGCCCGCCGGGTAGTACTGGCGGCCGTCCTTTTTGACCCGGCCCTCTTTCTCCAGGTCACCGAGCACCCGGTACAGGTAGTTCGGTTTGATCTTCATCGTCTTGGCGACGTCGGAGGCGCTGATCCCGGGCTGGCTGGCAATCAGATCGACCGCCTGGTCGGCGCGGGTGCCACCACGGCGGCGGCGACGTTTTTTCGGCGCGCGACCCGTGGAGGCTTTGGTGGTCGAGGTCGAGGCGCTGCCGCGCGGTCGACCAGGTGACCGTTTCACTTTGCCCCCGAGCTCTGCGAGGGCCCGCTCGAGTCGGCGGCGCTCGTCGTCGAGGTCGGCAAGGCGTCGCTCGACGAGCTGGCGGGCCTCGTCAAGGACGTTCGTAGTGCTTGGCATCTAGATCCTTTCTCCATCCATGTGCCGGTCGATAACTCAACAGTGCGGCGAGTGTGGCACACGAACCTTCACACCGTTTAACCGATATCCGCCCTGCAATAACCCGTTTGTCCATTCGGCCGGCCGTTCGGCGTATTCCCCAAACGGTGACAAATCAGTACAGGACGGTATTTCAGCGGGTGAGTTCGGCCTGGCGCTCGGGTGAGATGCGGATCACGTTGCGGGCCAGGCCCACCTTCTCCATGCCCGCGATGATCAGCGCCGAGGGGTCGATCTCCCACTTCTTCAGCCCGTGTACGGCGGAGCGGGGGAAGGCGTGGTGGTTGTGGTGCCACGACTCACCCAGCGAGGGGATCGAGAGCCAGAAGACGTTGGTGGACTGATCGTCGATGTCGAAGCGGCGCTTGCCGAGGAAGTGACACACCGAGTTGACGCTCCAGGTGATGTGGTGGACGAAGAACACCCGCACCAGGCCGCCCCAGAGGAAGCCGGCGAGCGCGCCCACCCAGGTGCCGGTGATCGCGTACCCGAGCGCCGCCGGGATCAGCAGGCTGAGCACGATCAGGGCGACGAAGTGACGGGAGATGAAGCGCATGCCGTCGTCCTCGTAGAGGTCCTTGGCGTATTTCTTCCAGTCGGCGCGGCCCTGGGTCTCCATCAGCCAGCCGGTGTGGGCGTGCCAGAAGCCGCGCAGGCCCTCGCCGTGGCCGACGTGGGGACTGTGCGGGTCACCCTCCTTGTCGGTGTGGGCGTGGTGCTTGCGGTGGTCGGCGACCCAGGAGAGCACCGGACCCTGCACCGCCATCGTGCCGAGGACGGCGAATGTGTACTCCAGCGGCTTCGAGGTCTGGAACGAACGGTGGGTGAGCAGGCGGTGAAAGCCGACCGTGATCCCGATCGCGGTGATCAGGTACATGAAGGCGGCGATCGCGAGGATGCCGGGGCTGACCAGGCTGCTGGGGAGCAGGGCGATGGCGACGATGGTGGCGACGAAGGGGACGACGACCCCGGCCAGGTTGGCGCCCTTCTCGAACTTGGTCATGTCGGCCATCTAGAAGCAAGTTACGCCCACCCGGGAGATATGTATTAGCGTTTGGGCCAAGTTAATCGGCCAGAACTTATAAGTCAGATGCCAAAAAGATCACCCACAAGACCGCCGCCAAGACCTCCAGTGCTCGACGACGACCCCTGGCGCGGGCTGCCCGCCCGGGTCGCCGACCTGATCGAAGGGGAGATCGAGCCGATCAGCGGCGAGATCCTCGACTCGATCGCCCGCGAGGTGCCGGAGTACGCGCGGCCGCTGGAGGGGCGCTTCGGGCGGGGGATCCGCCGTGGGGTGGGGGAGGCGCTGGCCCAGTTCGTCGCGCTGATCCGCGATCCCGATGCGGGGCGCGACTCCGGCCGCGAGGTCTACCTGGCGCTCGGACGCGGCGAGCAGCAGGCGGGCCGCACGCTCGACTCGCTCCAGGCCGCCTACCGGATCGGTGCCCGGGTGGCCTGGCGCCGCTTCGCCGACGCCTGCAGGCGGGCCGGGGTGGGGGCGGAACCGCAGGCGCTCCTGGCGGAGGCGGTCTTCGCCTACATCGACGAACTCGCCGCCGACTCGGTCGAGGGCTACGCGCAAGCCCAGGCCGAGATCGAGGACCTGCGCCGGCGCCGCCGGCGTGAGCTGCTCGTCCTGTTGCTCGACGACCCCGCTCCGGATGCAGCCGATGTCGTGGCCGCGGCGCGTGCCGCGGCCTGGGACGTGCCGGCTGGCTTGGCGGCGCTCGCCTGTCCGGAGGAGGCATTGGCGCGGATCTCGCGGCGGCTGCCCCCGGAGGCACTGGTGACGGTGATCGACGGCGAGGGCTGCGTGCTCCTGCCGGATCCCGAGGGCCCGGGTCGCGCCGAGGCCCTGGAGCGTGCCGCCGCCGAGACCGAGATCGTCCTCGGCCCGACCGTAGCCCCGACCAGCGCGCGCGAGTCCTGGTCCCTGGCCCTGTCGCTGCTGCGCGCCGACCCTGCCGGTGGCGGGGCACGCGCCGCCGGCGGATCGCGGGGGA
>DATEDJ010000143.1:0-40890 GCA_035281725.1 Solirubrobacterales bacterium | reverse complement strand
TCTCCGCCACGAACTCCCGCCGTTTTGCCCCGGCGGGCGTCGCGGTGCGAGAAATCCGTCCCATGGCCGGATTTCTCGCACCGCACGCCCGACTCCCGCACCCTCGCCTCTCCCCACAGACCCGGCCATCTCGCGGCGGCCACAGCCTGCCCGGGCCGCCGCGAGATGGCCGCGTCCCTTGTCCGACCCTTCCCGGCCCTCCGGCCTCCCTTCCGCTGTTCCTTATGGTCGCCTGGCGACCATAAGGAACAGCGGAAGGCCCCCCAGCGCATAGGCTCCCCCGATGGGAGCCGAGAGCCAGCTCAACGACGGCGTGCCCGCGACGCCGCGCCCCGCCGCCTCGGTCGTCCTCCTGCGGCGCGGCGGCAAGCATTCCCAGCGCGCGCTCGAGGTCCTGATGCTGCAGCGCAGCCCCACAGCCTCGTTCTTCGCCGGCGCCTGGGTGTTCCCCGGCGGCGCGGTCGAGCCGGAAGACGGTGAGGGCCCGGACGGCTTCCGCGCCTGCGCGGTGCGCGAGCTGCGGGAGGAGGCCGGGATCGCCCTCCCGGCCGAGGAAGAGTTGATCCCGTTCTGCCGCTGGATCACCCCGGAGATCGTCGCCAAGCGCTTCGACGCCTGGTTCTTCATCGCCCTCGCCCCCGCCCACACACCGCCCGAGGTCGACGGCGGCGAGATCGTCGACGCCCGCTGGTTCGAGCCCGCCGCGGCGCTGGCGGGAGCCGCCGACGGCGAGCTCAGCCTCGCCTTCCCGACCCAGGTCCAGCTCGGCTGGCTCGCCGAGCACCCGACCTCAGCCGCCGCCCTCTCGGCCTACCGCGGCCGCTCGGTCGAGCCGCTGCAGCCGGAAGTCGTCGGCGAGGGCGAGGAGACCCGCGTCGTCCTCCCCGGGATCGCCGACTCGCGCGAACTCAAGAACCTGGCTGAGGAGTTCCGCCCGCGGGACTGACCGCGTCGGGGAACGGCGCCAGCCCGGCGTGCCAGGGCCCGGGCGCGTAGGTGTGGATGCCGCTCTCATCCATCTCCGACTGGATCCGCCGGAACAGCTGACCGGCGTTTTTGAGCGCCAGTTTCAGTTCTTCCTCGGAGCGCTCGCCCAGCCGCCAGAGGAACCAGAGCTGGCGGTCGTTGACGCCGAAGCTGATCTCCCCGGTCATCGTCGTCACCCAGGCGAGGAAGCCGGGGCCGAACAGCTCCCGCAGGGCGATCGGGTCGAACTCCTTCGGCACCGTGGTCCAGAAGCGCTTGTTGAAGTCGAGCGACTCGAACTCAACTTTGCGCGAGAAACGCTGCTGGACGTGCTCGGTTCCCTCGATCGACTCGACGTTGAAGGCGGGGACGACCTGGGCCAGGTCGGGCATGTGGGCCTTGGCGAGGATCGCCGTCGGCAGGACCGCCTTATCGAAGAGGCGGCCGACTTCGCGTTCGTCGGCGTCGCAGGACGCCCCCCAGAAACCCTCCACCAGCTGCCCGGTGAGCCGGTTGGTGCCGCCGACGCACAGGGCGACCGGGCCGTCTTTGGGATTGATCCCGCCGACCGGCTCGTAGGTCACCTCATGGCGCTCGCCGTAGCGGCGCACCAACTCGGCCCAGTCCTGTGCTTCCTGCTTGGCGCCCATTCCTTGATCCTACGGCGCTAAGGTTCCCGCAAGCCGATCGAACCCCCATAGGGAGAGTCCATGGTCATCGTCATCATCGTCGTCGTAGTCCTAATCCTGCTGGCGGTCTTCTATTACGTCGCCAAGCGCAACGGGATCATCGCGTCCCGCAACCGTGTCGATGAGTCTTGGAGCGGGATCGACGTGCAGCTGAAGCGCCGCCACGACCTCGTGCCGAACCTGGTCGAGACGGTCAAGGGGTACGCCACCCATGAGCAGCAAGTCTTCGAAAAAGTGACCCAGGCGCGAGCCGAGTCGATGGCCGCGACGAGCGTCCAGGACACCGCCACCGCGGAGACCAAGCTGACGGGCGCGCTGACCGACCTGCGCGCGGTCGCCGAGCAGTACCCGAACCTGAAAGCGACGGAAAACTTCCAGCAGCTGTCCCGCAACCTGTCGGAGCTGGAGGACGAGATCCAGGCGGCGCGGCGGATCTACAACTCCAACGTGCAGGCATACAACACCGACATCCAGCAGTTCCCGGGTTCGATCATCGCCAACCAGGGCGGCTTCACCGCCCGCCAGTACTTCGAAATCGAAGACAAATCGGAGCGCGAACCGGTCGCGGTCAGCTTCGACAAATAACTAAGATTCGCCGGGATGACGACCGAGACCAAAGACGCCACGCTCTGGATCTGCGAGAGCTGCGGCTTCATCTACGACCCGGCGATCGGTGACCCGGACGGGGGCATCCCGCCCGGGACGGCGTTCGAGGAGATCCCCAACGACTGGTTCTGCCCGGTCTGCGGGGCGCGGACGAGCGATTTCCGCCCGCTGGAGCCTGGCGAGGCCTGATGTAGAGTCTGGCTGGTGAGCCAGTTTGACGTCGACTGGGTGGTTGTAGGGAGCGGCTTCGGGGGATCGGTCTCCGCGCTGCGCCTGGCCGAGAAGGGCTACTCGGTCCAGGTGCTCGAGTGCGGGAGACGTTTCCGCGACGAGGACTTCCCGAAGTCGACCTGGGACCTGCGCCGCTACTTCTGGGCGCCGCGGCTGGGGATGAAGGGGATCTTCCGCCTCACCCAGTTCCGCGACGTCGCCGTGGTCAGCGGCTGCGGCGTCGGCGGCGGCAGCCTCGGCTACGCCAACACGCTCTACGTCCCGCCGACCGAGTTCTTCAAGGACCCCCAGTGGGCCGACCTGGAGGACTGGGAGCAGACCCTCGCTCCGCACTACGCGGAGGCGCAGCGGATGCTCGGCGTCGTCCAGGTCGAGCAGGACGACCCGGCCGACCAGCTGCTGCGCGAGCTGGGCGAGCACCTCGGCGTCGGCGACACCTACCAGAAGACCCCCGTGGGGGTCTACCAGGAGAACCCCGGCAAGACCGTCGCCGATCCCTTCTTTGGCGGCGAGGGACCGGACCGGACCGGCTGCCTACAGTGCGGCCGCTGCATGGTCGGCTGCCCCCACGGCGCCAAGAACACGCTGGTCAAGAACTACCTCTGGCTGGCCGAGCGGCGCGGCGTCAAGATCACGCCCGAACGGTTGGTCACCGAGGTGCGCCCGCTCGGCGCCGCCGACGGCTCCGAGGGCTACGCGATCACCAGCGAGCGCTCCGGCCTCCTCCCCGGTCGCGGCAGGAAGACGATCCGCGCCCGCGGCGTCGTCTTCGCCGCCGGCCCGCTCGGCACCAATAAGCTGATGCAGCGCTGCCGGCTCGGCGGCGCGCTCCCCAAGATCTCCAACCGGCTGGGCGAGCTGGTGCGGACGAACAGCGAGATGATCCTCGCCGTCACCGTCCCCGACGACTACCCGGAGGACCTCACCCGCCGCGTCGCGATCACCTCCTCGATCTACCCCGATGCCCACACCCACATCGAGACCGTCACCTACGGGCACGCGGGCGACTCGATGAACACGCTCTACACGCTGCTGGTGGGAGACGGGACCAAACTGACGCGGCCGCTGAAGCTGCTCGGGCAGATCGTCCGCCACCCAGGCAAGTTCGCCAAGGTGATGTGGCCGAAAGGGTGGTCGAGCCGCACGATCATCATCCTCGTGATGCAGACGCTCGACAACGCGATCGCGCTGCGGCCGAAGCGGATGCCAGGCGGCAACGTGCGCCTGACCACCGAACAGGACCCCGAGCGTCCCAACCCGACCTTCATTCCGGTCGCCAATGTGGCCGCCGAATGGCTGGCTGAGAGAACCGGCGGGATCGCCCAGTCGAGCGTCTCGGAGGCGCTCTTCAACGTGCCCAACACCGCCCACATCCTCGGCGGCGCGACGATCGGCCACTCACCGGAGGACGGCGTGGTCGACTCGCGCCAGCGCGTCTTCGGCTACGAGAACCTGCTGGTCTGCGACGGTTCGGCCGTCCCGGCCAACGTCGGCGTCAACCCGTCGCTGACGATCACCGCCCTGGCCGAGCACGCGATGTCTCACGTGCCGGCCCAGGGCGAAGGCGACGCTCAGGCCGCCGCGTACAGCTCGTTGACGTAGTCCCAGTTGACGACGTTCCAGAAGGCGTCGAGGTATTCGGGACGTTTGTTCTGGTACTTCAGGTAGTAGGCGTGCTCCCAGACGTCGACGCCGAGCAGCGGCGCGGAGCCGTCCGACAGCGGCGTGTCCTGGTTCGGGGTCGAGACGACCGCGAGGCCGGAGCTGTCTTTGACCAGCCAGGCCCAGCCGGAGCCGAAGCGCGCCACGCCGGCGTTTTTGAACTCCTCCTTGAAGGCATCGAAGGAGCCGAAGGTGCTGGTGATCGCCTCGCCGATCGCGCCGGTCGGCTCGCCGCCGCCGTCGGGGCTCATCATCTTCCAGAACAGCGAGTGGTTGTAGTGGCCACCGGCGTTGTTGCGGACCGGGCCCTGCTTGTCGCCGGGCAGGCTGGAGAGGTTGGTGAGGACGTCCTCGACCGAGCGATCGGCCCACTCGGTGCCCTCGAGCGCCGCGTTCGCTTTGTCGACGTAGGCCTGGTGGTGTTTGTCGTGGTGGACGCGCATCGTCGCCTCGTCGATGTGGGGCTCGAGAGCGTCGTACGCGTAGGGAAGATCGGGTACCTCGAAAGCCATTCTGGTTCTCCTCTCACTCGGTAATTGTCTCCCTTGGAGCCTATCCAGCGAGCGCCCTCGCCAAACGCCTGGTAGCGCTATTCGAGTTCGGTGTGCGCTTCCGGGACGGCTTCCGGTTCGCCGCCGGTCCATTCGAGGAGGCGATACCAGGAGGGCTTCGCCTCGTAGTGCTTGGTGAGCAGCCCGGCCGAGCCGCAGAACAGGCAGGTCCCGCCTTCGTCGGTCCAGGTGAACCACCAGACGCCTTCGACCTTCCAGCGGATCCGGTTGGCGGAGAGCATTTCGAGCGATTCCGAGAGTTGATTCGCCTGCCCTTCCGGGCCGCGCTGCCAGCGGGTCGGCCCTTCCTGCGAGCCCCAGCCGAGCTCGGTGATGTAGATCGGCACCTTGGCGTCGCCGTTCCGTCCCATGATCCGCCGCAGCCGGTCGAGCAGCACGCCCATCCCCCTCGCTTCGGCGACGTAGGGGTGGAGCGCCACGCCGTCGAAGAACGGCCTCACGTTGCCGGCCCGGTAGAGGCGCTCGAGGAAGGCGCCGGAGGCGATGTTCGGCGGGATCTGCAGCGGTTTGCCGAAGAGGCCGCCGACCAGCACCTTCGATTCGGGATCGGTCCCGTGCAGGGCGGCGCCGGAGATGCGGATCAGCTTCGCGTATTCGGTCGGGTTGGCTTCGTTCACCTGGCTGACGATGTTCTCCTCGTTCCAGATCTCCCAGTGGGTGATCGGCAGGTAGTCGAGCTTCGAGTGGTCCTCCCAGAATTCCCCTTCGTCCCCGTAGCGTCGCGCCGCTTCGCGGAGGAATTTCTGCCAGGCCCAGCGCTGCCAGCTGGTCTTGACCGGGACGACATCTGGTTCAGCCGCCACCCATTCGGGAGACCCCCAGACGAAGGGGGCGATCCGGATGTTGGCTTCGGCCGCCAGTTCGACCTCCTTGTCGAAGCCCGACCAGTCCGGCTTCGTGATCAGCGGGCTGGCCCCCTCGATCCCCGACCAGAACATCGGCAGCCGCACGTTGTCGACGCCGGCTTCGTGCATCAGTTCGAAGTCCTTGTGGCCGAGCGGGTTCTGCGGCGAGATCCCGACGAACCCGGGCGGCAGAAAGGCGAATGCGGAGGCGGGCAGCGCCAAGAGCGCCGCCAACGCGACCAACACGAACCCGAGCCTTCTCATCGTCTTTGCCTTGAAACCCCCGGCCCCGCAAAGTAGCGGGCGCCGTCGGCGGCCTCGAGCGCGCGGCCACACCGCCCCAGGTTCCGCGCTCTGCCACAATCCGCTCCTCTCGGGGCGTGGCGCAGCCTGGTAGCGCGCACCGTTCGGGTCGGTGAGGTCCCCGGTTCAAATCCGGGCGCCCCGATGGAGTTCCTCACCTCGCGGTCAATCGAGTGCGTCGAGGTCCTCGAGGTCGGCCAGGTCGCGCATCCGACCCGCGGCCCGCTTCATCGTCTTCAGATCCTCTAGAGAGCAGACCAAGACCATGGATCCCAAGATCTCGGCTTCCGTGGCTCGCGACCGCAGATCGTCGAAGGATGGGATGCCGTCGAGCCCCTGGACGACGTCGAGACGACCGAGGTCGGTCTCGATCGGGACCTGGTCGCCATCAGCCAGAGCCGCCGCGATAGAGAACGCGCTGCCGAGCAGGGCTTCTCCTTGCTGGACGTGGCCGTTGGCGTCGACCGCGACTGCCGCGAGTCGACGAAGGTTCCCGGGCTCCGGAGAGACCACTATGTCGACCTCCTTGGTGCCGCGGATGACGCCCCAGGCGTTTAGGGCGAGCCCTCCGACCACGACGAACTCGACACCCGCCTCGGAGAGGCGGCGCAACAACTCGTCGAAAGCCAGCTCCCTCAACCTTTGAGGGCGGCGCCGGTGAACCGCATCAGCTTGTGGCTGAGTGCGATGCCCTCCGCGAGGTTGACGCTGATCGGACGACGGGCGTCTCGGCGAAGGCGCCGCACGCGCTCTGCCTCGTTCGCGGCCGGGCCGTCTGGCTTTTGGATGGCTTCGTCCGCCATGCGGCAGATGCTAGCCGTGCCGGGCGGACTATTCGACCTCGGAGATCGTGGCTTCGACTTCGGGGAGTGTCAGGTTTTCCTGCAGGGGGACCCTGCCGCCGGGGCCGTTGACGATCCTCGCGAGGGCGTAACGGATGCCCAATCTGGATCCGAGTTCCTCCTATGTTAGGAGGCTCCCATCCATCGCCCTGCTCCGAGCAGCAGGCCCATTTCTCCCCACGAAGTCGACGCGCCTTGCTCCCGTCTTCCCCGCCGGCCGGCGGCAGTCAGTCGGACGCAGCCCGGACGTCGGGCTCAAGAACACCGAACTCGACCGAACAGGCACGAACGGGCCGAAGCCAAGGGGCTTCGTGAGAGTTCGTTCGTGCCCGTTCGGGGAGTTCAGGTCTTCACCATTACTTCACAACTCGATCACCGACCGATCACATAGCCCGCGGTCGGCCGAACATAACGTGGCACGGGTCTGGTGTCCTCGTCCTAGTCCCGTCCACGTCTCAATAGGGAGTAAAAATGCGCAAGCTGATTGCGGCCTCGGTCGCGTTGGTTGCACTGCTGACGGCAGGCATCGCCGTGGCGCAGATTTCGTCCGGCGTTTCGTCGCCCAACCCGGCGACCGGTGCCCCGGCGAACCTGCTCGCCAGCGGTTTCGGTCTTCATGTCGTTGCTCGAGGGGTAGATCCGCTCGAGAATCCGACCTCGATCTACACCACCTACGGCTACCTGGAAGACAACGCCGAACCGCTGGCGCGGACCAGGACCGAGCCGGACCAGAACACTTACCTCGAAACCCGCTGGAGCCCGGGCGGCCCCACCGCGGGGTTCGATTACGGGAGCCACTTCCTGATCCAGGGCCACGAGAACGGCTCGAACAAGGCCTACCTGACCCGGATCAACCTCGACGTCGATGAACCGGCCCACCGGATCACCCTGCTGAACACCCCCGACGCCACCGGCCAGACCGGCCTCAGCAGCATCGACGGCTCCACCTACGACCCGTTCAACGGCCAGTTGCTGTTCACCAGCGAGGCCGGCAGCAGCGGAGCGGTGGTCTCGACGCCGCTGCAGTGGAGCGGCACCACGCCGCCTCCGCTCCAGTTCCTGAACGGCTCGATGGGCCGCGCCGGCTACGAGGGAGTCGTCATCGACAAGCTCGGCGAGGTCTACCTGGTCGAGGACACCGGCGGCAGCGGCGTCGTCGACAACGGCACCACGACCAAGGTCAAGCAGCCGAACTCATTCATCTACCGGTTCGTCCCCTACAACAGGAGCGACTTCAGCACGGGCAAGCTGCAGGCTCTGCAGGTGACGGCCGGCGGCACCCCGATCACGTTCCACGATCGCGCCGTCGACCCGGTGGCTGCCCGCGACGACGCGCTCGGGACCCAGATCCTCGAACTGCACTCGGGGGCGACCCTGAGCGCGAAGTGGATCACCGTCCACGACACGGCCACCGACGGCACCGAAAGCTTCAACGCCAATGCGGCAGCGAAGAAAGCCGGTGCGACGCCGCTGAAGCGTCCGGAGAACGGGAAGTTCGTGCCGGAGACGGACTTCAGGTCGTTCGTCTTCAACGAGACCGGCGACACCGACAAAGAAGCAGGGCTCTACCCGGGCGCCGCCGCGCGCGGGTCCTGGGGCGCCTACCTCCAGCTCGACATGCCGAAGGCGGGGTCGCAGACCGGCACGGTGAAGACGATCGTGCTCGGCGACGAGACCCATAACTCCTACGACAACATCACCTTCCTCGACAAGAGGACTTTCCTCACCACCGAGGACCGCGGTGACACCCTCCACGACCAAGAGGGAGTGCTCGACTCGATCTGGTCCTACGACCTGACGAAGAGCTACTCCTCGACCCAGGCCGACGCCAAACGGCTCGTCGCTCTCGGGCGCGACCCCGAGGCCGGCGGCCCCGGCCAGGAGGACAACGAGCCGACCGGGGTCTTCGTCTCCGACGGCGGCAGCACCCCCTGGGACTTGTTGGGGGCCGAGGATCCGGGCGATCAGGACGGAGTCCGGATCTTCTTCACCGAGCAGCACGGGGCCAACAGCACCTACGAAGTCGTGCCGCCCAGGCACCACGACGGTCGGCCTCCGCGCCATTGGTACTGGTCCAGGTAACCCTGAAGCGAATCGCCGCACTGAGCCTCCTGATCCCGACGCTCGCGTTGGGGTTGGGAGGTTGCGGCTCCGGGGGCGGTGAGACCACTTCCGGAGCCGCGGCGAGCGGCGCCGAGGAAGGCGCCGCACCCGCGCACTACACCGCCAGCTCCGACTTGCGGCGACAGCTCGCGAACGCCTTCGACGCCGGCCTCTACCGGCTGGCGGTGATGTCGCAGCCGCGCGACTCGGCGACCGACCTCGGCCAGTCGCTGCCGACCGGCCTGGTGCGGACCGTCTCCTGCGGCCGGGCCGGAGCGCCTGCGGGCTCCGAGGGGACCGAGGTCGCCCAATGCGCCGTCGCCTGGGAGACCGTCGCGGGCACGCCGCGGACGACCCGCTACCTGGTCCGGCTGTTCCCGACCGGCTGCTTCGCGGCCGGCGCCACGCCGCGGCTGCCGCAGCACCGCGACAACACGATCCAGACCTTCTCCCAACATCCCCTGAACGCGCTCGTCAGCGCCGCGAGGCAGTGCTCATGATGCGGCGGGCATGCCTGGGAGCGTGCGCGGCGCTGCTCGCAGTCGCCCTGGTGGCCGGTTGCGGCGGCGACCATAAGCAGTCGACGAGGGTGAGCGCCGGCAACCCGCCCGCGCAGCCGCTCGAAGACCTCGTCCTGCTCTCCGGCAATATCCCCCGGGTGCGCGCCGCCGACTTCAAGCAGCCGACCGCCGAGTACCGCCGCTACGTGCTGCGTGAGCTCGGGCCGATACAACGGGAGGTCGCGGAGCTGCACGGCGCGATCGCCGCCGGCGACCTGGCCGCGGCGCGGCGCGCCTGGCTCGCCGCCGACGAACGCTACGAGTCGATCGGCGCCGCCTACGGCGCCTTCGGCGACCTCGACGCCGGCATCAACGGCGGCCCCGGTGGCCTGCAGGGCGGCGTCGACTCGCCCGAATTCACCGGCCTGCACCGCATCGAGCTCGCCCTCTGGGGCCGCAGCTCGACGGCCGACGCAGCGCCCTATGTCGAGGGGCTCGCCCGCGACGTCGCGGCGCTGCGCCGCGCGGTGCCGACGATCGAGATCGAACCGCTCGAATACGTCCTCCGCAGCCATGAGGTGCTCGAGGGGACGCTCGACCTGCAGCTCTCCGGGCGCGAAAGCCACTGGAGCGGCAGTGCGCTGCGCGCGTTGCGCGGCAACCTGCACGGAACCGAAGTCGTGCTCGGCACGCTGCACGGGCTGATCGCGCGACGCAGCCCGGTACTCGTCCAGCGAAGTGACGCAAGCTTGGCTGCGCTGGCGGATGCCCTGCACCGGATCGAAGGGCGCGGCGGCTCGCTGCGACGCTGGGACCAGACGCCCGAACGCGTCCGCACCGAGATCGCCGGGTTGACCGCGGCAGCGGCCGAGCAGCTGGCCTACATCCCCGAGGTCATCGACCCGCGCCCGCCGCTGCCGCGCAAATCTGCGATCGGGACGGTGGCGGCGGAATGAGCATCCGGCGGCGGGAGCTTCTGATCGGTGGCGCCGCGGCCGGCGCCGGGGCCGCGATCGGGAGGATCCCGGGCGTCGACTCCGCCGCAGGCGCCGGTGAGCGCCAGGAAGTAGAAGGCGAGCTGAGCGAACGGGTCCCCTTCGAAGGGACCCACCAGGCCGGCATCCTCACGCCACGCCCGCGCCGCGCGATCTTCGCCTCCTTCGACGCGATCGCCCCCTCGCCGACCGAGCTTGCCGACGGCCTCCGCACCCTCTCCGAACGGGCGCGGTCGCTGAGCGTCGGCTACGACGCCCTGCTCGGATCCCCGGGTGAGGGGCCGACGCCGGACTCCGGCGTGCTCGGCAACGTGGTCAGCCCCGACGCCCTGACGGTGACGATCGGCTTCGGCGCCTCGCTGTTCGACGCCCGCTACGGCCTCGGCTCGCGGCGGCCGAGCGGGCTGCGGCAGATGCCCGCGTTCCCCGACGACGATCTCGACCCGGCTGAATGCCACGGTGACGTGATCGTCCAGCTCTGCGCCAACACCGAGGAGACGCTGCTGCACGCGCTTCGCGACCTCTCGCGCGCGACCCGCGGGGTGCTTGGACCGCGCTGGAAGATCGAGGGCTTCCTGCCGGCGCCGAGCCGCGAGACCGGCGCGGGCCGCAACCTGCTCGGCTTCAAGGACGGGACCGCCAATCCCGACGCCAGCAACGAGGAGACGATGAACGAGCTGGTCTGGGCGGGGCGGGAGGTGCCGGGCTGGGCGCAAGGCGGCACCTTCCAGGTGATCCGGATCATCCGCAACCGGGTCGAGTTCTGGGATCGCGTGTCACGCAGCGAGCAGGAGCTGATGATCGGCCGCGACAAGGCGGCCGGGGCGCCGCTCGGCAAGAAGCGGGAGCTCGACGAGCCCGAATACGAGACCGATCCGAGAGGCGAGCGGATCCCGCTCGACGCCCACATCCGTCTCGCGCGGCCGCGCCTGCCCGACACCGAGGACAGCCGCATCATGCGCCGCGGCTACAACTACTCGCGCGGCATCGACGAAGCCGACCAGCTCGACATGGGACTGATCTTCGTCGCCTTCAACCGCAACGTCGAGCGGCAGTTCGAAGCGGTGCAGAAGCGGCTCGCGGGCGAGCCGCTGGTCGACTACGTCGTCCCGACCGGCGGCGGCTACTTCTTCCTGCCGCCGGGCGCGCGAGACAGCCAGGACTGGGTCGGCGCGGGACTGTTCATCTAACGAAAGCATTGGCTTCAACGCGCTCCGGCGGGATGCGAAGCGATACACGGTCGGTGCACGCTGGCTGTTCGCGGTCGCGATCGGGGTCGGACTGGGACTCCTTGTCGTCTTCTACCACCTCACCGGGGTGTACGTGGACGACCTGAACAACGCCAAGGACCCCGAGCTGATGCTCCCGCTGCTGCTTATCCGGGGGGCGCTTTTCGGCGGGCTCTCGGTTGGATTCCTCTACGGGATCTTCACCATGGCCAATGCCTAAATCGATCAAGCCACCCGCTTCCGCAAGCGGTTCTAGAGCGCCCACACGCTGAACTACGCGTTCCGAACGTTCCGCGACGACATCACCGGGAAAGCGGCGATCGTCACCGACACGGAAGGCTCGATCACGGTCGAAACGCCGTCATCGGCTGTGGGACCAAGCGTGCCGTCGCCGACATCGCCGCCGACGCCGATCCAGGAGCCTGCGGAGGGGTGCCGATCTGCCGCGCCGGGAGCGGCTGGGACGGGCCGACCGGGATCGGGACGCCGGACGGCCTCGGGGCCCTCCAGCCTGCCACCGGCACCGCTCCGACCGTGACCGGGGTCTCGCCGGCGAGCGGACCGGCGCGTGGCGGTCAGACGGTGACGATCACCCTACCGACAAGCGGATCCTGGCCAAGCAGGACGCCGCCTGCCGCAAGCGCTTCTGAGCACTCCCGAATCGAGGAGGACATAGCCGATCGGCCGCGAACCAGGTGCCGCGATGACGTCGCGCCGGAGAGATCGAAGCGGTCGAGCAGCCGATGCCTTGGTGCTCTGCGCGCTCGTCCTGGTCGTCGCCATGGCGGCCGTCCTGATCGCCGCCCCAGCCGCCCAGGCGGAAGACACCTTCTACCTGAGGAACGAAACGGGAGAGCGCCTCATCCCCAACGAGCCGGACGAACTGGAAGAAAACTGCTGGTTCGACGCGACCGGTGTCCTTGATCCGGATGAACCCGGTTCCGCCGCCCCGCTGAGCTCGATCACGGCGGAAGAGCACGTGTTCGAATGCGTCAGCGGGTGGGGCGCGAACATCAGCTACCGCGTGCCGCCCCACTGGCACGTGGAACACAGGGAACACACCTTGGTCGGCGGGGGCAATGTCGGCGCCATCGGGTTCTTCGCCCGCGACCCCTTGATCGGGGACGCGACGTTGCTCTGCCAGGCGCTCGGGGAGGAATGGGACGAAGGCAACGGGTTTATTCCAATCGAAGAATTCATGACCGCGGAAGTCGACGGCCTGACCTGCACGATCTCCTGGCCGCCGGGGGTCAACGCGTCGACCCCGCTCGACCTCACCTCGGCCTCCCTGCGCGCCTACGCCGGCCACGTCCGCCTGGTCGACAGCCTCGCACCGGTGGTCGGCCGGGAGGCGAAAGTGCGGGTCCAGGTATTCGGCCTGGGCAACGCTCGACACCGGGTGACGGTCACCCTTCGCGATCAGGCCGGGCAGCCCATCGGCACCGGCAGCCGGTTCCTGCCGGTGGGCGATCGGTCGCACATGATCACCGTCGCGCTCTCCCCCGCCACCGTCCGCGAACTCGATTCGCGGCACGAGCTCCGGGTCAAGGCGGCGGTCGACATCGCCAGCCAGGGCGGGACCGGGGACAAGACGACGCAGCTGCTGCTGCGCCGCGTCAGCGCTCCCTAGGCTCGCGCGGGAGCGCGGGCCGAGCAGAGCTCGAGCCGACCGAAGGCGGTGCGGAGCCGGTCGTGCCTGACGAAGTCGGCGAACCCCGCCCGCGCGAGCAGCGTCGGCAGTTCGCCCGCGCCCATGGCCCGCGTGTTGGCCCGCCCGTCGACCAGCTGGAGACCGGCGAACGCGAGGCGCATCAGCGGATCCCCGGGCGGGCCCCAGTCGGCGACGTGGACGCGGCCGTCCCGGCGGAGCAGACGCCGCGCCTCGCGCAGCGTCGCCAGCTTGACCGGGTCGGGAAGGTGGTGCAGCACCAGCGAGAGGACGACACGGTCGCAGGAGGCATCCGGGAGCCCCGCGTCCTCGACCCGGCCGGAGCGCCACTCGACCGCCTCGGCCCCGGGCTTGCGCCGGGCCCGCTCGAGGATCTCGGGATCGGCGTCGACACCGGTCACGCGGGCACCGGCGGCGGCCAGCCTGATCGCGGTGGTCCCGGTCCCGCACCCCAGGTCGACCACCTCGAGCGACTCGCCCTGCGGCGCCCCGGCCAGGACCTGGGCGATGAGACGGCCACGGAAGAGCCGCTCGCGCATGACGACGGCGACGATCGGGTCATAGAGCGCCACCCCGAGGTGAGGCCCGAGGGCGCGGACGATGCCGTCGTCGTGGCGATCGGGCCCGGTCACCTACCGGCCTCGCCATCGTCGGCGACGAGCCTGCTGAGGAGCGGGTCGAGCGTCGCGGCCCGGGCGCGCTCGGCCGTCCAGCCGTGCTCGGTCCGCAGGTGCATGTAGGTCCAGCCGACCATGTTGAAGAGGACGGTCGCGGTCCCCTCCACATCGACCGACCGCAGCGAGCCATCGGCGGCGCCGTCGCTCAAGATCCGCGCGAGGGGATCGGTGAAGACGTCGCGGGTCAGCGCTTCGGCCTCGTCGCGATGGAAGATCCCCTCGGTGCGCCCGCTCAGTGCGATCAGCAGCTCCAGCTTCGCCTCGGTCGAGCGACAGAGCGCGTCGAGAGCCAGCGCGAGCCGCTCGGCCCCGTTCCCCGTGCCGGTGAGCGCCGGCCACATCTCCCGCCGGTCGCCCGCGTCGCCAACTGCGCCAGCAACGCGGCCTTGTTCACCCCACGGCGATAAGCTCGCCGCCGGGCGCTATTCAACCTTGGCGATCGCGGCTTCGATTTCGGCGAGGGAGGCGTTTTCCTGAAGGGTTTCGTTGCCGTGGGGGCCCTCGATCACCATCGCCTGGCCGTAGCGGATGCCCAGGTTGGAGCCGAGTTCCTCCTGGGCTTTGAGGCTTTTTTCCATCGCGCTGCCGGGTTCTTTGCCTTCCTCCATCGCTTCTTCCCATTCGGGCCCGTTCAGTTCCTCCACCCCGCCGGCGACCGAGAGGAGGAAGTTCTTGTGCAGGCCGGAGCGGTCGTTTTCCGCTTCGCTGACGCCGAAGCGGTCGGCTTCATCCTGGTTGACGAAGAAGAGATAGGCGTATTGCCAGCCGTAGCCCTGCTCGGCCGCGGCTTCGACCCCGTAGGAGCCTTCCTCGATTTCGTTTTCGCTGTTCGAGTAGTGGCGGTAGAGGAACTTGACCGAGCCCGGGCGGGCGTACTTTTCGGTCAGCTCGGGAATCGTCGCGAGGAAGGCTTCGCGGCAGTCGGAGCTCTGCACGTCGTCGAAGACCTGGACCGTCACCGGTGCGTCTTCGGAGCCGAGGCGGGCGCCTTCCTGCGGCACGCCGCCGAAGACTTCCTGCGCCGTGCCGATGCCTTCGATGTGGACGGTGTTCTTGTTTGGCTTCTGGGTGGCGATGTTGACCAGCGCGTAGCCGAGCGCGATCAGCCCCAGCAGGAGGATCAGGACGACCCAGAAGCGACCGCGGCGCGGCAGCTGCCGCTGGGCGACCTCGGGGGGCTCGGGCGGGGCGGCGACGTTGCTCACCCCACCATTATCGCGAGTGGCGCTCTTCGGCATTCCCCAATCTCCGCAAATTGCCGTTGACAGGGACCGCCGCCGGGGGTAGGAAGAGCTACCCAGTTTTCTTCGACATCGGGAGGGTCTTGATGGCCAACCATCTGACGCCGCGCGAGCTCGCCGACCAGCTGCAAATGGACCAGCAGGAGGTGATCGGGAGGTGCGTCGAGATGGGGATACCGATTTACCACGGCCGTATCGACAGGACGCTGTTCGAGCTCTCCCTGCGCAACCTGGCGGCTGTGCAGCAGGGAAAGCTCGCCACCGACTTGCGTCACTGAATAGACTCCTCCCCGATGGACGGGAGGGGGACCCATTCGAAGACGTTGGCGGACCTTTTGGTCCGCTCGGCCGAGTTCTACGGCTCGCACCCGGCCGTGCGCTTCAAGGAAGGCGGCGCCTGGGTCGACCGCAGTTTTCAGCAGGTGCTGGACATCGTCAAACCGCTCTCGCTCGGCCTCGTCGCGCTCGGGGTCGAGAAAGGCGACCGGGTGTCGATCCTCGGCAACACCCGTCCCGAGTGGACCTACTTCGACTACGCGGCGCTCTCGATCGGCGCCACCGTGGTGCCGATCTACCAGACCAACTCACCGGAGGAGTGCGCCTACGTGCTCGAGAACTCCGACGCCAAGGTCGTCGTGGTCGAGAACGAGGAACAGCTGGCCAAGATCCGTGAGGTCCGCGACACCCTCCCCCAGCTCGAACACGTGGTGATGATGGTCGGCGAGGCCGACGACGTGATCTCGACCGCGGGCCTGGCGGCGAAAGGCTCCACCGTCGACGCCGCCGTCTTCCAGCAGCGGATCGACGCCGTCACCAGCGACGACATCTGCACCTTCATCTACACCTCCGGCACGACCGGGCCGCCGAAGGGCTGCGTCATCAGCCATGGCAACTACCGCTCGATGCTCGACATGGTCAACGAGACGAGCGTGATCGAGGAGGAAGACCTCACCTACCTCTACCTCCCCCTCGCCCACTCCTTCGCCCTGCTGATCCAGCTCGGCAGCTTCGACCTCGGCGCCACGATCGCCTACTGGGAGGGCGACCCGAACAAGATCGTGCCGAACCTCGGGGAACTGAAACCGACCTACTTCCCCTCGGTCCCGCGCATCTTCGAGAAGATCTACACCGCCGCCAACAGCGGCATGGAGAAAGAGGGCGGGCTCAAAAAGGCGATCTTCGACTGGTCGATCAAGACCGGCAAGAAGATGCGCGAGACCGAACGCGCCGGCCGCAAACCGGGCTGGCTGCTGCGGCGCCAGTACGACTTCGCCGACAAAAAAGTGCTCTCCAAAATCCGCAGCCTGTTCGGCGGCAACCTCCGCCTCGCGGTCTCCGGCGCGGCCCCGATCAACCCCGATATCCTCCGCTTCTTCGACGCCGCCGGCGTCTTCGTGGTCGAGGGTTGGGGGATGACCGAGACCTCCACCGCCGCCACGGTCGCCAGCGAAGACTCCTTCAAGTTCGGCACGATCGGCAAGCCCTTCCCGGGCTGCGAGGTCAAAATCGCCGACGACGGCGAGATCCTGGTCAAGGGCCCGAACGTCTTCCAGGGGTACCACAAGAACCCCGAGGCAACCGCCGAGACGATCATCGATGGCTGGCTCCACACCGGCGACATCGGCGAGATCGACTCGGAAGGCTTCATCAAGATCACCGGCCGCAAAAAGGACATCATCATCACCGCCGGCGGCAAGAACATCACGCCCGCCAACCTCGAGGCGCAGATCCGCGAGAACCGCCTGGTCTCCCAGTGCGTGGTGGTCGGCGACCGTCGTCCCTATCTGGTCGCGCTGGTCACCCTCGACCCCGAAGAAGCGGTCGCCTACGCCAAAGAGCACGGCCTCCCCGAGGATCCGGCAGCACTGGCGACGAACCCCGAGATCCGCAAGGTCATCGAAGACCACGTCGAGGAGATCAACAAGAAATTCGCCCGCGTCGAGCAGGTGAAGAAGATCTCCATCCTCCCCCGCGACCTGAGCCAGGAGGACGGCGAGCTGACGCCGACGCTGAAGGTCAAACGGGCCGTGGTGACCCAGAAGCACGAGAAAGAGATCGAGGAGCTCTACGCGGCCTGAGGGTTCGCGCGGAGGGGCGTCGGGACGGCGCGGGTTCGTGGCCGGTCGATCGGGGACGGCGGGCGCCGGGCGTCTCGCGGCGGCCCGGGCAGGCTGTGGCCGCCACGAGACGCCCGGGACGCGAGCCTTTCGGGGGAAGTACACAGGGACGTGACCCTCGCCGAGGCGGTGTGGAGCCTTACCGTCCCTATGCGGCGGAAAGGCTCCACAGCACCCGGGGTCCGGGGTGCTGTGGAGCTTTACTCTCGTATAGCGAGAGTTTCTCTCCACAGCATGTTCTTGACCGATGGGGGAACCGCATCAGATCCCACGTCTTGGTGACGATCCGCGCCCTTCGTGACGAACCTCGCGTCCCTGTGCCGGCTCCCTCGCGTCCCCGTGACGCCTCCCCGGCGTCTCATGCACATCCCCACGAAACCCGGCCCTCTCGGCGGCGGCCTCAGCCTGCCCGGGTCGCCGCCGAGAGGGCCGGGTCCCTCGCCGTCCTCCGCCCGGCCCCCGTCGGCCCGCCGGCCGCGTCCGGACCTACGAAGCCTCGCCGGACTGGCGAAGCAGCACTGAGGTCGTTTGCTCGAGCACCCGGCGCCAGGCGGAAGTCTGCTCGGGCTCGGTTTCCTCGGCCTGTTCGACCACGCGCCGGAGGCGGCGCTCGGAGATCTCAAGGCCGTGTTTGGCGGTGATCTCGGCGTATTTCTCGTAGTCCTGGGCGAGGGTCGCGGTGACCGATTCGAAGCCGTGGCGGGCGATCTCGAGGCGGTGGCCGTAGTCCATGATCGGCGTGCCGAACATCAGCTCGTCGGTCTCGTCGGGCTCGAGCAGGAGGATGTCGACGCCCGGGTAGCGCTCCTGCCACTCCCCGACGGCTTGGTGCAGGCGGGCATGGGCGATCAGGCGGAAGGTCTGGTTGCCGATCGCCGGCAGGCCCATGTCGGCGACCCGGCGCACGCGGCTGCCGAAGATGGTCGGGATTGTCTTCTCGAAATTGTTGATGTAGGGGACGAGCGGGTTGACCACGACGATGAACTTCGCCCCCGCTTCGACCGCGATGTCGACGTTGGTGGTCGAGCGGATCCCGCCGTCGACCAGCTGGCGGCCCTTCAGATCGACCGGCTTGTAGATGATCGGCAGCGCGGTCGAGCACTCGACCGCCTTCGAGATCGGCACGTCCTGCCAATCCTTCTCGCCGAAGACGATCCGCTCGCAGGTGTCGAGGTCGGTCGCGGTCAGGTACAGCTCGGGGTCGATCACGCGGAAGTCGTTGGAGCGGCCCCCGTCGGTCAGCACTTCGGCGACGTAGTCGCCGATCCCGCTGCCGTCGTAGAGCCCGGTCGGCAGGTTCTCGGCCAAGGCGACGCCGAGGTCGATCGCCGAGAAGTCCCGGATCCGCAGCAGCGCCCGGGCCGCCTCGAGGCTGCGCAGCGGCAGCTTCGCGGCGCTCTTGAGGAAGCCCATGTAGTTGGGGCTCAGCATCCGCCCCAGCGACAGGTCCTCGAGCTCGGAGGGAACGCGGGTGTTGATCACCTGCATCATCTCGTCGGGCGTGATCCCGTTCGCCAGCATCGCGGCGACGAAGGAGCCGGCGCTGGTGCCGACGTAGACGTCGAAGTTGTTGACCGTGCTGTTGACGGCCAGCAGATCGAGCGCCCGCAGCGCCCCGATCTCGTAGACACCGCCGGTGAACCCGCCGCCGCCGAGGACCAGCGCCGTCTTCGACGGCTTTTTCCGCCGCCGCGCCCTGCTGCGACGGGGTTTCTTGTCCTCGATGTCGACGACTTGACCCATAACGAGCGTCCATTATCCCCGATCGGCCCGACGGCGCCGCTACCTTGCGGTCGAAACGTGTTCCTACATTCGATGCGAAAGCCGCTATTTGCCGCCCTGGCGGCCTTTCTGGGAATGCTACTGGCGCTGGCCGGGAACGCCTCTGCGGCCGATTCATGCGCCCAGATGAAGGCCTGGCTCACCGCCGGCGGCGGCGCTTCGAGCGGTCTGATGGTGATGGACGCGGAAACCGGCGAAGTCGTCTGCGCCCAGGCCGCCGAAACGCCCCGCCCGCTCGCCTCGAACACGAAGCTCTTCACCACCTCGGCGGCGCTCTCCCTGATCGGCCCGGAAACGAGGATCGCGACCAAGGTGATGACCGACGGCACGGTTGACTCGAACGGCGTCCTCCACGGCAGCCTCTACCTGCAGGGCGGCGGCGACCCGACCCTCGGCACTCCCGCCTTCTACAACAGCTACCTGGCCGGGCTCGGGACCAACATCTTCGCCCTCGTCCCGCAGCTGAAGCGGGCCGGGATCAAGCAGGTGACCGGCCGCCTCTACGGCGACGACACGATCTTCGACCGCAAGCGCGGCGTGCTCGACTCCCACTACGCCACCAGCCAGTACATCGGCCCGCTCTCCGGCCTCGACTTCAACTCCGGCTTCGCCAGCAACACCAGCTCCAGCCACTTCTCCTCCGAACCGGCGAAGCTGGCGACGCAGACGCTCGACAACAGCATGCGCCACTCGGGGATCCGGGTCAGCCCGAAGATCGCACTTGGCAAGACCCCGGCCGACGCCAAATCGGTGGCGGTGATCCGCTCCCAGCCGCTGACCACGATCGTCAACACCACCGACGTCTATTCCGACAACTTCTTCGCCGAGATGCTGCTGAAGCTGCTCGGGGCGCGGATCGCCCACGCCGGGACCACCGCCGCCGGGGCCACCGTGGTGGAGGACTACGCCGCCGAACTGGGCTCCGAGATCCACCAGGTCGACGGCTCCGGCCTCACCCGCTCCAACGAAGCCTCGCCGCAGGGGGTGGTCGACCTCCTGCTCGGGGTGCGCAAGAGCGAAATCGGCGAAGACTTCATCGAAGACCTGGCCCTGGCGGGCCATGAAGGGACGACCGCCGGGCGGATGAAGGGAACCCCGGCCTACGGCCGCTGCCGGCTGAAGACCGGCACCCTCACCGGGGTCTCCAACCTCTCCGGCTACTGCTTCAACCAGGACGGGAAGGTGATGGTCTTCTCGACCCTGATGGGATCGGTGGGCAGCACCGAAATCGCCCACGTCTACCAGGACAAGATCGCCGGCGCGGTCGCCGGCTACTGAGAGAACCCGTCCAATTGGTTGGGTCCGTGGCGGCGGGACGGGCGCGCGAGGGCGGGGAAGGGACGGACAAGGGACCCGGCCATCTCGCGGCGGCCCCGGCAGGCTGTGGCCGCCGCGAGATGGCCGGGTCCCGAGGGGACGGCGAGGGTGCGGGGCGCGTGCGGGTGCCGGGGCATAGTCGGCGGAGGGGGTCCGTGACGGAGACGCCGGGAACGTCACGCCGACGTGAGGGAGAGGTCATGGACGGCCCGGGCCCCCTCGGCGCGTTCGTCGCTTGTTGCCCTATGGCGGTCAAGCGACGAACGCGCTCCGCGGGCCGATTCAGGACACCGGCGAGGGCGCACGGCTCGGTGACGTCCCCGGCATCTCCGTCACGCACCCGCCCGTCTCTCTGACGGGACCCCGGCGCCTCCCCGCAGGGGGCGTGGTCGTCCTAACCCACCTATAGCGCCGGTTAGGTCGACCGCGGGTCGCCGCACCCCGCCGTGGAAACGACCATCTAGCGTCCCGAGTCAGAAGTTGGGTGCCACATCCGGCGAGTGGATCGTCGTCTGTGGCAAGGAGGCAGGATGCAGCCTTTGCCGGTGGCAAAGGCAAATCCGAGGACGCCGCCACGGGCGGCGAGACGCCGCCGGGGTGGTGCCGAACCTCTGACTCGGGTCACTAGGCGATCAGCGCCTTCAGGCCATCTTCGTCGAGGATCGTCGTGCCGAGGTCCTGGGCTTTGGTGAGCTTGGAACCGGGGCTCTCCCCCGCCACCACGTAGTCGGTTTTTTTGGAGACCGAGTTGACGACCTTGCCGCCGGCGCCTTTGACCAGCGCCGCCGCCTCCTCACGGGTCAGATCGGGCAGGGTGCCGGTCAGGACGACGGTTTTCCCTTCCAGCGGGCCGCCGGCGATGCGCCGTTCGGAGGAGTCGACCTCGAACCGCAGACCTTTCGCCTTCAACTTCTCGACCAGCGCCCAGGTGGCGTCGTCGCCGAGATTCTCGGCGACCTGCTCGGCCATGATCGGCCCGACCCCGTCGACCTCGACGATCTTCTCCGGGTCGGCCTCGTGCAGTGCGTCGATCGAGCCGAAGTAGTCGGCGAGCGCCTCCGCGGTCACGTAGCCGACGCCCGGCAGGCCGAGGGCGTAGAGGACCCGTTTGAAGGGCCGCGCGCGGGACGCGTCGATCGAGGCGACGAGATTCCGGGCCGAGGTCTCGCCGAAGCGCTCGACCTCCACCAGCCGCTCTTCGGTCAGGTCGTAGATGTCGGCTACGTCGGCGATCAAACCTTGATCAAGGAAGACCGCGGCCTGTTTTTCGCCCAGCCCCTCGATGTCCATCGCGCCCTTGGAGACGAAGTGTTTGACGTGCTGCCAGTTCTGGCCCGGGCAGCCGGTGCGATTCGGGCAGATCGTCCAGACGCCTTCCTGCTTCACCGTCGGCGTGCCGCAGCTCGGGCATTTCTTCGGCGGCTTCGGCTTGCGGGCGCTCTTGTTCTTGCGCGGCAGTTTCGGCGAGACCACCTGCGGGATCACGTCGCCGGCCCGCATCACCACCACCTCGTCGCCGTCGCGCACGTCCTTGCGGGCGAGGTCCTCCTCGTTGTGGAGGGTCGCGGTGGAGACGGTGACGCCGCCGACGTGGACCGGCTCCAGCATCGCGAAGGGGACCAGGTGCCCGGTCCTCCCCACGTTCCAGACGACCTTCACCATCGTCGTCAATGCAGTAGTCGGCGGGAACTTCCAGGCGATCGCCCAGCGCGGCTCGCGCCCGACGACGCCGAGCTCGCGCCAGAGCGCCTTCTCGTCGACCTTGACGACGACGCCGTCGATCTCGTAGTCGAGCGTGTCGCGCGCGTCCTCCCACCAGTGACAGCGCCGCACCACGCTCTCCACCCCATCGTGGTGCATGGTCCCCGGGTTGACGTCGAATTCCTGTTCCTTCAGCCACTCCACCTCGGCCATATGGGTCGGCAGGTCGAGCCCCTCGACCGCGCCGATCCCATAGATCCAGGTCGAGAGCGGCCGTTCGGCGGCCAGCTTCGGGTCGAGCTGGCGGATCGAGCCCGCCGCCGAGTTGCGCGGGTTGGCGAAGGTCGGTTCCTCGTTTTCGGCTCGCCGCTCGTTCAGTGCCCTGAAGGCGGCAATCGGCAGGTAGGCCTCGCCCCGCACTTCGATCAGCCGCGGCCGCCGGTCCTTCAGCTTCAGCGGGATCGTGTGGATCGTGCGCAGGTTCTGGGTCACGTCCTCACCGGTCTGCCCATCGCCGCGGGTAGCACCGCGGACCAGCACCCCGTCTTCGTAGGTGAGCGTGATCGCCAGCCCGTCGATCTTCGGCTCGGTGGTGTAGCTGAACTGGGAGGCGGTGATGTCGAGCCGTTTGAGGTAGTTGGCGAGGCGCGTCTCCCAGGCCCGTAGCTCCTCCTCGTTGCGGGCGTTGCCGAGCGAGAGCATCTGCTCGTGGTGGGTGACCGGCTCGAAGCGCTCCAGCGGCGCCGCGCCGACCCGTTGGGTGGGCGAATCGGGCGTGCGCAGGGACGGGAACTCGCGCTCCAGGTCGCGCAGCTCGTTCAGCAGATCGTCGTAGACGTCGTCGCCGACCTCCGGCTCGTCGAGGACGTAGTAGAGGCGGTTGTGACGGTCGAGCTCGGCGCGCAGCTCGGCGGCGCGCTTGGCCTCCTCGCTCATGCCGCCGGGGCCTGGGTGCCGAGCATCTCCTCCAGCCCCCAGCCGCGCAGCCGCTCGAGGCCGCCGTGGTCGGTGAGATCGAAGTGGATCGGCGTGACCGCGATCCTCCCGGCCGCGACCGCCGAGAGGTCGGTCCCCGCAAGCTCCTCGTGGCCGGGCGCCCGGCCATAGATCTCGTAGACCTGGCGACCGCGGTGGTCGGTCTTCTCGAGCAACCGCATCTCGTCGTCGTAGATCCGTTTGCCGAGCTTCGTCACCTCGACCCCGGTCGGTTCGCCGTCGGGGAAGTTGACGTTGATCAGCGTCGCCTCCGGCATCGAGGCGCCGCGCAGATGGTCGACCAGGCGGGCGGAGAACTCGGCCGCGACGGTGAAGTCGAAGCTTCCGCCGCCATAGCCCATGTCGCCACCGGAGCGCTGCTGCGAAAGGGCGAGGGCGGGGATGCCGAGGACGATCCCCTCGAGCGCCGCGGCGACGGTGCCCGAGTAGGTGATGTCGTCGCCGAGATTCACGCCATGGTTGATCCCGGAGACGATCAGGTCGGGGCGGCCGCCACCGAGGCCGAGCTCGGCGAAGCGGACGCAATCGACCGGGGTGCCGTCGACCGCGTAGCCGAGGTTGCCGTCTTCGAAGGTGATCTCCTCGACCGCCAGCGGTGCCCGGGTGGTGATGCTGCGGGCGGTGGCGCTGCGGTTCGCGTCGGGGGCGATCGTCACCACGTCGAGCCCGCCCAGCGCCACCAACTGGCGGCGCACGGCCTGCAGGCCGGGGGCGGCGATCCCGTCGTCGTTGGTCAGCAGCACGCGCACGCCCCCGATATTAGGGGCCGGGTGTCCGGGATACTGCCGCCGTGACGACCGTCCGCCTGGACATCGAATACGACGGCGCGGGCTTCCGCGGCTGGGCGCGCCAGCCGGGCCTGCGGACCGTCCAGGGCGTGCTCGAGGCGGCCCTCGCCCAGATCCTGCGCGAGGAGGTCCCGCTGACCGTGGCGGGCCGCACCGACACCGGCGTCCACGCCCTGGGGCAGGTGGCGAGCTTCGACACCGAGGCCCCCCTGCCGCCCGACCTGGCCCGCAACCTGAACGGGGTGACGCCGCCCGATGTCGCCGTGCGCCGCGCCGAGGCGGTCGCCGAGGGCTTCGACGCCCGCCGCGACGCCCGCTCGCGCTCCTACCTCTACCGGTTGGAGACGCGGCGGGCGGCGAGCCCGTTTGAGCAGGGCCGGGCCCTCTGGTGGCCGCACCGGGTCGACCGCGCCCCCCTCGACACCTGCGCCGCGGCCCTCCTCGGCACCCACGACTTCACCGCCTTCACCCCGACCCAGACCGACCACGTGCGCTTCGAGCGCGACGTCCTCGGCGCCTCCTGGCGCGAGGAGGGCGACGACATCCTCGCCTTCCGGATCACCGCCGACGCCTTCATGCGCAACATGGTGCGCGCCCTGGTCGGGACCATGCTCGAGGTGGCGTCGGAGCGCCGCACGGTCGAGAACTTCAGCACCCTCCTAGAGGGGGCCAGCCGCTCTGAGGCGGGCGACACGGCCCCGCCCCACGCCCTGTACCTGGAGTCGGTCGGCTACGACTGAGGCGCCCTCGAGCCCGCAGGAGGGACTGGCGAAACTCGCGTGTGCGGCTGGCGAGCGCCGGACCGAGCGGGGCAAGGACGCAGGGAGGCCGAATAGCAGCGCTATTTGGCCGACCGAGGACGCCGAACCGCGACGTGTCCGCCGCCGCCAGGCGTGCGCGGGAGTTTCGCCAGTCCCTCCTAAACGAGCTCGAGGTACACCATCTCGGTCGAGTCGCTGCGACGCGGACCGAGCTTGACGATGCGGGTGTAGCCGCCGGGACGCTCCGAGTAGCGCGGGCCGACCTCGTCGAAGAGCTTGTGCACGATGAACTTGTCGTTGTGCAGGGCCGCGAGGGCCTGCCGGCGGGCGTGCAGGTCGCCCCGTTTGGCCAGCGTGATCAGCTTCTCGACGTCGGGTTTGACCGCCTTGGCCTTGGCCTGGCTGGTTTCGATCCGCTCGTGCTCGATCAGCTGCTTGGACAGGTTCGAGAGCAGCGCTTTCCGTTCGGCGGAGTCACGACTCAGCTTGTTGCGCTTCTTGTTGTGCCGCACCGTTTCTCCTCCGCCGCTCTCGTACCGGGTCCTAGATTAGAGCTCTTCAGTCCTGCTGGAGATCGAGGCCGCGGGCGTGCAGCGTCTCGATCACTTCCTCGATCGACTTCTGACCGAAGTTCGGGATCGCGTTCAGTTCCGCGCGCGACTTGCGCACCAGGTCACCGACCGTCTGCACCCCCGCCCGCTTCAGGCAGTTGTAGGAGCGGACGCCGAGTTCGAGCTCCTCGATCAGGATCTCGTCGAGGCCGTTGTTGGCCCCGGCGCCTTCGCCTCCGGCACCGTTGGAACCGAGTCCGTCGGCCGGCAGCGCCGCCACCGGCTCACGTGCGGTCAGTTCCTCGACCCGGTCGGCGTCGGTGAAGATCGCCAGGCTCTTGATCAGGATCTCGGACGCCTCGCGCAGCGCGGCACCCGGCTCGATCGAGCCGTCGGTCTCGAGGTCGAGCTCGAGTTTGTCGAAGTCGGTCCGCTGCCCGACACGGGCACCGGAGACGGCGTAGGACGCGCGGCGAATCGGCGAGAAGATCGAGTCGATCGGGATCACGCCGATCGGCTGCTCGTCCGACTTGTTCTCTTCGGCGGGCGAGTAGCCACGGCCGCGGCCAATCGTCAGGTAGACCTCGAGTTTGGTTTTTTTCTCCAGCGTCGCGATCGGCGCCTCGGGGTTGAGGATCTCGACGCCGGAGGGCAGGTCGATGTCCTTCGCCTTCACCTCACCCGGGCCGGTCGCCACCAGCGGCGCCTCGACCTCGTCGGCATCGGTGTGCATGCGGACGACGAGGTCCTTCAGGTTGAGGACGATGTCGGTGACATCCTCCTTGACGCCGGGGACGGTCGAGAACTCGTGGGCGACCCCCTCGATGCGGACGCTCGTGATCGCGGCGCCGCCCAGCGAGGAGAGCAGGACACGGCGGAGGCTGTTGCCGAAGGTGTAGCCGAAGCCCTTATCGAGCGGCTCGATGGTGAAGGTGCCGCGACGGTCGTCGACTTTCTCGGCGGTGATACGGGGGACCTGGAAATCAGTGGTCATGAGTTCCTTACGTTGCTTCTTTTCTGAATTGCGTCTGGTCCGGACTACTTGGAGTAGAGCTCGACGATGAGCTGCTCCTGGACCGGCGCCGAGATCTCTGAGCGCTCGGGGTAGCGCAGGACCTTGGCGGTCAGGGCGTCGTGGTCGGCCTGCAGCCAGGCCGGAACCGTCGAAACCAGTTCCGTCGCGCGACGGACGGTGTCCGTAGCGCCGGAATCGGCTTTGATCGAGATGATGTCCTCGGGACGCACCTGGTAGGAAGGAATGTCGACGCGGCGGCCGTTGATCAGCCAGTGGCCATGGTTGATCAGCTGCCGGGCCTGGCGGCGCGAGGCGGCGAAGCCGAGCCGCACGAGCACGTTGTCGAAGCGGGACTCGAGCAGCCGCAGCAGGTTCTCGCCGGTGACGCCGTCCTGCCGCGAGGCATGTTCGTAATAGGAGCGGAACTGTTTCTCCAGCACCTGGTAGTAGCGGCGCGCCTTCTGCTTCTCGCGCAGCTGCAGCCGGTACTCGCTCTGGCGCAGACGGCCGCGGCCGTGCTCGCCGGGCGGGTAGGAGCGACGCTCGACACCGCACTTGTCGGTGAAGCAGCGCTCACCCTTGAGGAAGAGCTTCTGGCCCTCGCGCCGGCACTGCTTGCACTGCGGGGAGGTGTCGCGGGCCATCTAGACGCGCCTCCGCTTCTTCGGCCGGCAGCCGTTGTGGGCCTGTGGGGAGACGTCCTTGACGGTGGTGACGTCGAGCCCGGCGGCCTGCAGCGAGCGGATCGCGGTCTCGCGACCGGAGCCGGCGCCCTTGGCGAAGACTTCGACCCGTTCGAGCCCGTGTTCCATGCCTTTTTTGGCGGCGGCGTCGGCGGTCACCTGCGCGGCAAAAGGCGTCGACTTACGCGAGCCTTTGAATCCGGCGGACCCGGCCGACTCCCAGGCGATCACGTTGCCGTCGGTGTCGGTGAGGGTGACGATCGTGTTGTTGAAGGAAGTCTTGATGTGCGCCTGCCCGTAGGCGACGTTCTTTTTGACGCGTTTGCGAGCGCGCCCTTTCGCGGGTCGTTTCTCCGCCACTCTTCTCTCCTACCTGGGTTTCTTCTTGCCGGCGATGCTCAACCGCCGTGGGCCCTTGCGACCGCGCGCGTTGGTCTTGGTGCGCTGACCGCGTACCGGCAGGCCGCGGCGGTGACGCAGGCCGCGGTAGGAGCCGATCTCCATCAGCCGTTTGACGTTCTGGGAGCGCTCGCGCCGCAGGTCGCCCTCGACCTCTTGGTTGTCGACCGCGTCGCGCAGCTTGATCGTCTCGTCCTCGGTCAGATCTTTGCCGTGGATGCCGGGATCGATCCCGGTCTCCTGGAGGATCTTCAGCGCGGTCGACTGACCGATCCCGAAGATGTAGGTGAGCCCGATTTCGATCCGCTTGTTGTCGGGGATGTTGACCCCCGCGATACGTGCCATGCCTAGCCCTGCCGCTGCTTATGGCGGGGGTTTTGGCAGATGACAAGGACCGCACCATTTCGGCGGATCACCTTGCACTTCTCGCACATCGGCTTGACGGAAGCTCGAACCTTCATCGCTCCGGTTTCTCTCTCGAATACAGGACTCCCGCACGCCCCATGAGTCGGACGGCAGGGTAAGACAGAGGCCCACAGGGCCGACCAGGAAAGATAGCAGGGGAAGGAATCCGGCCGCGACTGGCCCGTCCTGCAAGGATCTCGGCATGCCGAGGCCTGCGGATCAGGATACCTACGACGCGGTCGACGCCTTCGTCGAGGGCACTCTCTTCGGCCTGCCGGACCCGGAGCTGGACGCCGCCCAGGCCGACTCCGACGCGGCGGGCCTGCCGGAGATCCAGGTGACGCCGCCGCAGGGACGCCTCTTGGGGACCCTCTGCCAGGCGATCGGCGCGCAGCGGATCCTCGAGTTCGGCACCCTCGGCGGCTACTCGACGATCGTGATGGCCCGGACGCTGCCCGAGAACGGCCTCTTGACGACGCTCGAGTACGACCCGCGGCGCGCCGAGGTCGCCTGGGCGAACATCGAGCGGGCGGGACTTGCCGACCTGGTCGACCTCCGGGTCGGCCCGGCGCTGGAGACACTTCCGGTCCTGGCCTCGGAAGGCTGCGGCCCGCTCGACTTCGTCTTCATCGACGCCGACAAGGAGAACACCCCCAACTACTTCGCCTGGGCACTCGAGCGCACCCGCCCCGGCGGCCTGATCTTCGCCGACAACGTGATCCGCGGCGGCTCGATCGCCGACCCCGGCGACGACCCGGCCGCCCACGCCCAGCGCGCCTTCCACGAGTACCTCGCCGGTGAGCCGCGGGTCAGCGCGACGACGATCCAGACCGTCGGCGCGAAGGGCTACGACGGCTTCACCCTCGCGGTGGTGAATCAGTAGTTCTGGCCTGGAGAAGGGTTCGGGCCAGTGCGGCCGGGGACGGCGCGATTCGGGGACCGGTCGATTGGGGACCGGTCGATTGGGGACCGGTCGATTGGGGACCGACGTCCTGGGCGTCTCGTGGCGGCCCGGGCAGGCTGTGGCCGCCACGAGACGCCCAGGACGTGAGGCTTCCGGCGGGAAGTGCGCAGGCTCCGTGCGCTTGCGGGAGGAGCCGTCACAGGTCCACGCCGCCAACCCCGGTGCGTTCGCACTAATCCCCGCTATGCGGGGATTAGTGCGAACGCACTGAACGGGCCTGTGACAGACGTGACGTCTCTCCTTGGGGAACGTGACGTTCCCGGCGTCTCCCTCGCGTCTCTCCCCCGAGACCCGCACGGGACCCGCACCCTCCGCCTCTCCCCACGGACCCGGCCATCTCGGAGGCGGCCTCAGCCAGCCCGGGTCGCCTCCGAGATGGCCGCGTCCCTTACCCGTCCCTCTCCCTACCTCCCCAACTTCCGCATCAGCGTCACAACCTGCTGGAACGTCGGCCGATTCTGGAACGGGAATGTGCCCAGTTCGATGCCGCTCGTTTCGCTCGGTCGGTTGGCGTCGAAGCAGGACGGCTGCGGGTTGGCGGCGCAGGCGCCGTCTCCCCCGCCGTACAGTTCCGCGGGCGTCACCTTCAGCGCTTCGGAGAGGCTCTTTTCGAGCACCTGCTTGCACTTGGTCTTCGAGCCGCCGCCGCAGTACTTGCGGCTCCAGGGCGCCTTCGGGGTCGGGCCGTAGACGTCGCGCAGGTCCTTCGACACGTAGCTCCACCAGCCGTCGTCGAAGCTCGGTTCGGTCGGTGAGCCGCCGGTGTAGCTGCCCGTTTCGAGCATCCCTTCCAGCTCTTCGTAGGCCTTCGCCCCGAGCGCCGGCTTGAACTCCGCTTCCAGCAGCTTCGGCCACCAGGCGTCCATCAGCTCGATCGCCGGCGTTTCTTCGTCTTCCCCGTTGCGGTCGAGATCGCGCCGGTGCGAGCCGTGCGCGCGCCAGGTCTTCAGCTCCGCCAGCGCGCCTTCCAGCTTCGCCGCCTTCGGCGTGCCGATCGCCTTCACCAGCAGCGGCAGGATCTTGTCGGCGCGTAGGTCCTCGGTCGCCGGTTCCTCCATCGCCTGGACCAGCTGGGCGATCGTCATCTTCTTGTTGCCCTTGATGTCCTGCCGGATGTGGTCGGCGATCATCTGCGAGCGGAACACCGGCCCGTAGTCGTACTTGTCGTCGGCCGCCGCCCATTCCGGCGCCTGCTTGTTGTTCCAGCTGACCAGGAAGTCGGGATCCACCGCCTGCGGGTGCTTCGAGAACGGCAGCCATTCGGCCTCATGGGTCTTCGGGTCGTAGCCCTGCCAGTCGTACTGGCCGGTCCCCAGGATCGGGAAGTCGGGCGAGGTCCCCCGCGCCCGCTGCGGCATCGCCCCCGACAGCGCGTAGGCGATGTGGTTGGCGTCGACGTAGGCCCAGTTGAAGAGGAAGTTGATGTTGGAGACGGCTTTCTTGAAGCCCTTGACCCCGGTCACCACTCCCGGTTCGTTCAGCTGCCCGAAGCCGATCACCGAGTCGGCCTCGTGGAAGTAGGTGCTCCGCGCGTGGACGAAGGCGACTTTCTTCCCGTCGGCCTTGCCGCGCGCGAAGACGATCCCGTGCACGGTCCGGTAGGCGGTCAGGGTCTGCGACCCGGCCGGGGTCGGGTCGATCGTGTTCGGCGTCCAGCTCTCCGTCTTGGAGAGCTTTTCCATCGCCAGGCACTTGCCCTTGTAGAGGTAGTGGAACTTGTCCTTGCAGAGGACCTCGGCGAAGGTGTCGACGTTGTCGGAGGTCGCCGTGGTGGCGCTCCAGGCGTAGTCGCGGCCGTGGCCGAGCTCGACGTAGAGGTTGACCCCGGGGAAGGCGGCGCCGCGGGCGTCGATCCCCGGTCCGTGCAGGTCCTCCTCCATCAGGATCTGCGGCACGTAGTAGCCGACCTGCGGGCCCATCACCGCGATCGGGTGCCCGTCGGCGGAGTTCTTCTTCGAGACGAGCTCCCAGTTCGAGGCGTGCCCCGCTTCTTCGAGGCCGCGCGTGAGCCGGCCGCCGATCGTGTTGAGACCGGCGGTGCCGCCGGTCGCCGAGGCGCCGTAGGCGATCGGCGTTTCGAAGACGCTCTTCGGTTCCGGCAGCGCCAGGCCCTGCTTGGCGAAGGCGCTCCTCGTCTCATACGGGAAGGGCTTGGAGATCGTGGTCGGAGCTTCCGGGTCGTTCTTCGAGCGGAAGCCTTCCCACGCCCTGCGGCCGGCCTTCTGCCCCATCCGTTCGACCATCGCCTCCATCGTCAGCGCCGAGTGCAGCTCGTTGCCGCCGCCCTTGCCGAAGATGCCGCCGACCAGCGAGGCGATCGCGATGATGTCGGTCGGTTTCCACGCTTCCATCGGCTTGTTGATGAAGGAGTACTCGGCCGGTTTCAGTTTCGAGTCGAGGTTGGCGGCGCCGATGTAGGCGTTGATGCCTTCGACGTAGGCGTTCAAGTCTTCGACTGCCTGTTTGCCGGCCGCACCGTCTTCGGTGCCCATCGCCTGGATCTGCTTTTCCAGATCGGCTTCGGTGTAGGGGGCGAAGCCCCACTGGCCGGCGTCGGCGCCGGCGTTCGAACCGCCGAGGAAGGAGGCCAGTTCGGCGCGGCCGGTGTGGCGCAGCACGTCCATCAGGAAGAGCCGATCGGCGGCCCCGGCGTAGCCGGCGCCGAACATCGTGTCGGCGCGCGTTTCGCCGTAGATGTGCGGGACCCCGTAGGCCTTGTCGCGGATGATCGTCACCCCCGGTTTGGGTTCGATCGTCGATTCCACTTCGTTCGGGGCCACCCCGAAGGTGGCGTCCTTGTAGTAGTTCGGGACCTGTTCGTCGGTCAGCGTCGGCGCGCCGTAGAGCAGGTTTTCGTAGAGCGGCTGCTGGTCGTTGTAATGCGGCGGGATCGTCTTCGAGGCTTTGAAGGCGAGCACCTGAGGCAGGTTGTCGAGCCCGTTCTCCCCCGGCGGCAGCACGTTGCGGAAGCCGCCCGCGTCGTTCCAGCCGTAGGGCTGGACCGCATTTGCCGAGGCACCGGCGGCAAACGCCGCGGCGCCCAGCATCAGGCAGGCGAATACGGACACGAAAGCGCGCAGCGAACGACCCAAAACAACCTCCTCCAAAAGTTCCCTGGCAGCCTCCCGAGCCGCCCGGGGAATATATGCCGGCGGGCCAGCCGGGGCAAACGGCCAGCGGGGCAGGCGCCCTTCCGGTGGGACGCTTGGGGGCTTGACGGTGGATCGGCGGACCCCTTCTCTCACAACAGCAGGGAGGTTCGTTCAGGGGTCCGCCGATCCACCGTCAAGCTTCGGAACCCCGGGCGAGCGCCCGTAGCTAGGAGAAAAAGATCCTGACGGGACGCCGCTGGGGTTTCGGGCAAGCGAAGATTCCCGGCGCCTGTGAGAGGGGGTCCGATGGACCCTGAACGAACCTCCCCGCTGTTGTGAGTGAAGGGTCCATCGGACCCCCTCCCCCACCAGCCCGTCCCTATTCCGCCTCGTGCCAGGGGGTAAGAATTCTCGGCCCGTCGGGGGTGACCGCGACGGTGAACTCGAAGTGGGCCGCGAGGCTGCCGTCCTCGGAGAAGACCGACCAGCCGTCGTCCCCCATCCGCACCAGCGGGCCGCCGGCGTTGACCATCGGCTCGATCGCCAGCACCGTGCCCTCCTCCAGCAGCGGCCCGCGGCCGGGCTCGCCGAAGTTCGGCACCTGCGGCTCCTCGTGCATCTCGCGGCCGATCCCGTGGCCGACCAGGGTGCGGATCACGGAGAGCCCGTTCGACTCGACCGAGCGCTGGATCGCGGCCGAAACGTCGCCGAGGTGGCTGCCGGGGACCATCTGCTCGACCCCGTCGAAGAGCGAGTTGCGGGTCACCTCGAGCAGGCGTTTGGCCTCGGTCGAGATCGGCCCGATCGGCACCGTCACCGCGGCGTCGGCGACCCAGCCGTCCTTGGTCACGCCGACGTCGATCGAGAGCACGTCGCCACGCTTGCATTCGTAGTCGTCGGGGATGCCGTGGACGACCATCGAGTTGGGCGAGGCGCAGATCGACCCGGGGAACCCCCTGTAGCCCTTGAACGAGGGCACGGCGCCTTGGGAGCGGATGAACTTCTCCGCCGCCTCGTCGAGTTCGAGCGTCGTGACCCCCGGGCGCGCCTTCGATTTCAGGACTTTGATCGTGCGGACGAGGATGTCGCCGGCGGCGGCCATCTGGTCCACCTGCTCGGGGGTCTTGCGGATGATCATCGGGTCGTACGTTAAAGAGACGGGAGTGCCTAGGAGCGCGCCGCGTCGAGGATGCCGCGCAGCTCCTCGGTGACCTCGGCGGGCTCGCGCGCGCCGTCGACCCGGTAAAGCATGCCCTGGCCCTCGTAATAGGAGACGAGCGGCTCGGTCTTCTCGTGGTAGGTCGCGAGGCGCTTGCGGATCACCTCGGGCTTGTCGTCGCCGCGGACGATCAGCGGCGAGCCGTCGATGTCGCAGACCCCTTCCACCTTGGGCGGGTTGAACTCGACGTGGTAGACGTGGCCCTCGGCCTCGCAGGTGCGGCGGCCGCCGAGCCGGCGCACGACCTCGTCGTCGGAGACGTCGATCAGGAGGACCGAGGTCACCGCCCGCCCCAGCTCGGCGAGCTTGGCGTCGAGCGCCTCCGCCTGCGGCGTAGTGCGCGGGAAGCCGTCGAGGATGAAGCCGTCGGCGGCCTCCTCGGAGTCGATCCGCTCGGCGATCACGCCGACGATCACCTCGTCGGGGACCAGGTCGCCGGCGTCCATGTAGGCCTTGGCGCTCTGCCCCAGCTCGGTTTCGTCGCGGACGGCGCCGCGGAGGATGTCGCCGGTCGCGTAGTACGGCAGGCGCAGGTCGTCGTTCAGGCGCTCGCCCTGCGTCCCCTTACCGGAGCCAGGCGGGCCGAGCAGGACAAGGTTCAGCTCACTCATCCCGGGAGCCTATTTGAAAGTGCAAGTGAGGGAGCGGGTCCTGACCCCCTCCTCTCTCAAACTCGGGCTGGATCGTCCGCGGACGAGCGAGGGTCTTCTCGGGCCCTCGTTACAAGCCGTTCGGAGGGGGTCAGGACCCGCTCTTCCGGGCGCCGTCGATGATTCTCGGTCGCGTGAGCTTCGGTTAGAGATGGCGAAAGCTTGGTCACGGGGCGGTCGGGTGACTTACCGACCAGACCCCTGAGGGTGCGAAAACCAAGCAGGTCGGGGGATGCAGGGAGGGCGACGAGGGGAGCGCACTCCAGTGCGTGACCCGAGGAGACCGACCGAAGACGCCGAGATGCGCCGGTTTGCAGCGCCCTCAGGCTATTTCAAGAAGCCCTCGTAATTGCGCATCATCAACTGGGCCTCGAGCTGCTTGACCGTGTCTAGAGCCACGCCAATGACAATGAGGATCGAGGTGCCGCCGAAATAGAAGTTGGCCGAGGTCTGGCTGATCAGGATCGTCGGCAAGGCCGCCACCGCGCCCAGGTAGAGGGCGCCGGGAAAGGTCAGCCGGGAGAGGATCCGGTCCAGGTATTCGGCCGTCGGCCGTCCCGGGCGCACCCCGGGGATGAAGCCGCCGTAGCGTTTGAGGTTGTCCGCCTGGTCGACCGGGTTGAAGGTGACCGCGGTGTAGAAGTAGGTGAAGACGATGATGAAGAAGATCTCGCCGATCACGTAGGGCACGCTGTTCGGGCTGAAGAATTCGGCGAAGTCGAGCGCCGCCGGCGTGTTCAGCAGCTGGCCGATGGTCGGCGGGAAGGCCATGATCGAGGCAGCGAAGATGACCGGGATGACGCCCGCCATGTTGACCCGCAGCGGCAGGTAGGTCGAGCCGCCGGAGGTCATTTTGCGCCCGACCATGCGTTTCGCGTACTGGACCGGGATGCGCCGCTGGCCCTCCTGGACGAAGACGATCGCGACGATCACGGCGAGCGCGATGAACGGCATCATCACGACGAAGACCTGGTCCGGGTTGTTCCACCACTTGGTGATCCCGTTCGGCAGCCCCGAGGCGATCGAGGCGAAGATCATCAGCGAGATCCCGTTGCCGATGCCGCGCTGGGTGATGAGCTCGCCCAGCCACATCAGGAGCGTGCAGCCGGCGGTCAGGCAGATCACGATCAGCATCACCTTCGGGAAGGTGAGGGTGCCGAGCACGCTGGCGCCCTGTTCGTTGCCCAGCGAGCGGAAGAGGAAGACGTAGCCGAGGCTCTCGAAGAAGGCCAGGGCAACGGTCAGGTAGCGCGTGTACTGGGTGATTTTCTGCTGCCCGACCTCACCCTCTTTCTGCAGGCGCTCCAGCGAGGGCAGGACGACGGTCAGCAGCTGCAGGATGATCGACGCCGTGATGTAGGGCATGATCCCCAGCGCGAAAAGCGACAGCCGCGAAAGGCTGCCGCCGGAGAAGAGGTTCAGGAACCCGAGGACGTTCGAGCCGCCGAAGTTCGAGGAGATTTCCTTGACCGCTTCGACGTTCACTCCCGGCGCCGGGATATAGGCGCCGAGGCGGTACAGGGCAAGCATCGCCGCGGTGAAGGCGAGCTTCTTCCTGATGTCCGCAACGCTGAAGGCGTTGAGAATAGTCCTGAGCATTACGGCTCCAGAGTGTGACAGGTACCGCCGGCGGCCTCGATCTTCTCTTGGGCCGCCTTGCTGAAGGCGTGCGCACGGACCGTCAATTTCGTCTTGATCTCGCCGCGGGCGAGGATCTTCACCGGGTCGGTGCGGGTGGCAAGACCCTTGGCCTTCAGCGTCTCAGGCGTCACCTCGTCACCGGCCGAGAAACGCTCCTCGAGGTCGGCGAGATTGACCGGCTGAGTCTTGGTGCGGAAGTTCTCGAAGGGCATCGACTTCTTCATGTGCGGACCGCGCAGCTTTCGCATCCGCATGTGGATCGCGGTCTGCCCGCCCTCGTAGCCGGGCTTTTCCTTGGCGCCCGAGCGCGAGCCCGCGCCCTTGTGGCCGCGGCCGGAGGTCTTGCCCATGCCGCTGCCCTCGCCCCGGCCGACGCGCTTGCGGCGGTGGGTCGACCCCGGCTTCGGCTTCAGGTTGTGGAGGCCGATTTCGTCAGCGCGCGAGTTGTCTTTGCCCCTGTCAGCCATTGTCGACCTCGACCAGGTGCGAGACGACGCGGATCTGCCCCTGCAGCTGCGGCGTGTCCTCACGCTCGACCGATTTGCCGATGCGACCGAGGCCGAGGGCCTTCAGCGTCGCTTTCTGCTTCGGGTTGGTGCCGTTGGGTGATCTGGTCTGGGAGATCTTCACGGCCATCAGGATGCGGTCTCCTCGGCGGGAGCCTCGGGCGGCGCCTCCTCGATGGCGACCGCCACCGGCGCGTCGCCCTGCGGCTCGGCAGCCTCGGCGTCGCCGTCGGCGGCGAGATGCTCGCCGTCGCCGGTGCCTTTCTCGCTGGTCAGACCGAGCACCTGGGTGATCGTCAGACCGCGCAGCTCGGCCACCTCCTCGGGGCGGCGCAGGCGGATCAGGCCGTCCATCGTCGCCTTCACTAGGTTGATCGGGTTCTGCGTGCCGATGCTCTTGGTGAGCACGTCGCGGACCCCGCCGAGCTCGAGCACGGCGCGGACGCCACCGCCGGCGATGACGCCGGTACCGGGGCTGGCCGGGCGGAGGACGACGTGGCCGGCGCCGTAGCGGCCGATGATCCGGTGGGTGATCGTCTGGCCGTATTTGGGCACGCGGATCAAGTTCTTGCGGGCGTCCTCGACGCCCTTCTGGATCGCCAGCGGCACCTCGCGCGCCTTGCCGTAGCCGATCCCGACCACGCCCTCTTCGTCGCCGACGGCGACCAGCGCGGTGAAGGAGAAGCGACGACCGCCCTTGACCACCTTGGCGACGCGATTGATCTCGATCACGCGCTCCTGGAGGTCGAGGCCGCGGGGGCTGACCGTCTCGACGTTCTTCATGTCCATGCCCTTCATCAGCGGGCCACCGTAGCGGAAGTCGATCGGCTGCGGATCCTCATCAGAACTGCAACCCCCCCTCGCGGGCACCGTCGGCGAGCGCCTTGACGCGGCCGTGGTACTGGTAGCCGCCGCGGTCGAAGACGCAGGTCTCGACCCCGGCCGCCTTCGCCCGCTCTGCCAGGAGTTCGCCGGCCTTCTTGGCCTGGTCGGTGGCGGTGAGGGTCTTCAGCTCCGGCTCGATCCAGTTGACCGCGGCCAAGGTGTGGCCGGCCCGGTCGTCGATCAGCTGGGCAAAGACGCCCTTGTTCGAGCGGTACACGGAAAGGCGCGGGCGCTCGGCGGTGCCGCTGACGCGCGCGCGGACGCGGCGCCGGCGGCGCAGACGGCGCTGCTCGGAGGTCTGGACGGTCATGCGCGCTTACCCACCTTCCGAAGGACTTGCTCGTCGCGGTAACGGATGCCCTTGCCCTTGTAGGGCTCCGGCGGGCGCCGCTTGCGGATGTCCGCCGCGACCTGGCCCACCAGCTGCTTGTCGATGCCGCGGATGATGATCTCCGTCGGCTGCGGCACCTCGAACTCGATCCCCGCCGGCGCCTCGATCGAGACCGGGTGGGAGAAGCCGAGCGCCAGCTCCAGGTTTTTGCCTTTCAGCGCGGCGCGGTAACCGACGCCCTGGATCTCGAGGCGCTTCTCGAAGCCGTCGGTGACGCCCTCGACCATGTTCGCGATCAAGCTGCGGGTCAGCCCGTGGAGGGCGCGGTGCTCGCCGCGGTCGGTCGGCCGGGCGACGAGGATCGTGCCGTCCTCCTGGGACACGGTCATGTCCTGGGAGTAGGTCTGGGTCAGCTCCCCCTTCGGCCCTTTGACGGCGATGTTGCCAGGGGCGATCGTCACCGTGACGGCGTCGGGGACTGCGACAGGTTTTCTTCCGATTCGACTCATTCCAAGCTCAACTCATCACCAGACGTACGCGACAACCTCGCCGCCGACGCCCTTCTGACGTGCTTCGTGGCCGGTCATCACGCCGGCCGAGGTGCTGACGATCGCGGTCCCGGTACCACCCTGCACCCGCGGCACGTTTTTGTGGTTCACGTACCGGCGGCGCCCGGGTCGGGACACCCGTTCGATCCCCAGGATGACAGGCCGACGGTCCTCGGTGTACTTCAGCGTCACCTCGATCGTCTCGCCGACGCGGGCGGGCTTTTTGTGGAAGTCGGTGATGTAGCCCTGCTCCTTGAGGATGCGGGAGAGCTCCATCTTCTGGGTCGAGGCCGGGATCTCCACGTCATCGTGGCCGGCGCGGATCGCGTTGCGGATCCGGGTCAGGTAATCGGCGATCGGGTCGGTGTGCATCGCTCTACCAGCTCGACTTGGTCATGCCGGGGATGTAGCCCTCGTGGGCGGCCTCGCGTAGGCAGATCCGGCAGAGTCCGAATTTGCGGTAGTAGGCGCGCGGGCGACCGCAGCGACGGCAGCGGTTGTACGACCGGCTCTTGTACTTGGCTTTGCGGCCCTGGCGGACCTTTTGGGAAGTCTTGGCCATGCGTTTCTAGCTCTCCTCGGCGGCGCTCTCGCCGGCCTCGTCGTCGGTGCCCTCGGTGCCCCCGTCGGTCTCGGGCTTGGCGTACGCCTCGGGGTTCTCCTGTTTCAGTGCCTCGAGGGCGGCCTGCTCGGTTTCGGCCTTCAGGCGCGCCTCCTCTTTTTCTTTCTCTTCTGCGGCGGCTTTTTCTTCCTCTTCGCGCTCGGCCTGGCCAGGACGGCCCTCCTGCGCGAACGGCATGCCGAGCCGCAGCAGCAGTTCGAACGCCTCCAAGTCGGTCTTCGCCGAGGTCGTCATCGTCACGTCGAGACCGCGGACGATGTCGACCGAGTCGTAGTCGATTTCGGGGAAGATCAGCTGCTCTTTGACGCCCATCGAGTAGTTGCCGCGGCCGTCGAAGCTGCGCGGATTGAGGCCGCGGAAGTCACGGATGCGCGGCACCGCGATCGAGGTGAGGCGATCGAGGAACTCCCACATGCGGGCGCGGCGCAGCGTCACCGAGACGCCGACCGGCATGCCCTCGCGGAGTTTGAAGGAGGCGATCGACTTGCGCGCGCGGCGCACGTTCGGGTGCTGGCCGGCGATGATCGCCAGCTGTTCCTGGGCAAGTTCGAAGCTGCGGTTGTCCTGTTTCTCCTTGCCGAGCCCCATGTTCAGGGTGATCTTCAGCAGGTGCGGCGCCTCCATCGGCGTCGTGTAGCCGAATTTCTTGGTCAGCGCGGGCAGGACCTCGCTCTCGTATTTCTCCCGCAGGCGCGGCGGCGGGGCCGCCTGGCTCGTCGGGGTCACGGTTCCGGCCTCCATCAGTCGACCTCCGCTCCCGAGCGACGGGCGATCCGCACGCGCTTGCCGTCGTCGGTGCGACGGACGCCGAGACGGGTGCCTTTGTTGCCTTTCGGATCGAGCAGCATCACGTTGGACACGTGGATCGGCCCCTCCTTCTCGACGATCCCACCGGGGCTGGCGGTGGCCATGTCGCCGGTCGAACGGGCGCGTTCGTGCCGCTTGATGATGTTCAGCCCCTCGACGTAGACGCGGCGCTTTTTCGGGTCGGTGCGGAGCACTTTGCCGGTCTTGCCGCGGTCCTTGCCGCTGATGATGACCACCTGGTCATCGGTCTTGATGCGCATCGTCTTCGGCATCAGAGGACCTCGGGGGCGAGCGAGATGATTTTCATGAAGTTGCGGTCGCGAAGTTCGCGCGCGACGGGGCCGAAGATGCGGGTCCCGCGCGGGTTGTTGTTCGCCGGGTCGATCAGCACGGCGGCGTTCTCGTCGAAGGAGATGTAGGTGCCGTCGGGCCGGCCGAGCGGCTTTTTGGTCCGCACGACGACCGCCTGCACGACCTCGCCCTTGCGGACGCCGCCCTGCGGGCTGGCCGATTTCACGGTCGCGGTGATCACGTCGCCGACCGAGGCGTAGCGGCGGTGCGAGCCGCCCTTGACGCGGATGCAGAGCAGTTCGCGGGCGCCCGAGTTGTCGGCGACCTTGAGGCGGGACTCTTGCTGGATCATCTGAGCTACCTCGCCTTCTCGACGACGTCGATCAGACGCCAACGCTTGGTCTTCGAAAGAGGACGGGTCTCGACGATCCGGACCACGTCGCCCTCGCCGGCCTCGTTGCGCTCGTCGTGAGCGTGCAGCGTGCGCGAGCGGCGGACGATCTTCTCGTAGGTCGGATGGCGGCGGGCGATGTCGATGCGGACGGTGATCGACTTGTCGCCTTTGTTGGAGACGACGATGCCCTGGCGCACCTTGGCGGCGACCGAGTCGCGCTCCGCCGGCGGCGTGCCGGTGCCGGCTACGTGGGCAGCCTTTTGCGCGGCGCGTTCTTTGCGCCGTTCGTTCGCCTTCGACTTGCGCCGGGCCTCGCGCTCGGCGACGCGCTCCTCGGGGGTGCGCTGCGGCTTCGCCTCGTGCGGCTCGCGCGAACGTAGCACGCGGCGGCGCTCCTTCCAGGGAAGGTCGTCGAGCGGATCCGGCTCCGCGGGCGCGGGCTCAGGAGCAGCCTCGGCGGCGGGCGCCTCCTCGGCGGCAGGGGCCTCCGCAGCCTGAGTCTCCTCGGCCTGCGGCTCCGAGGCAATCTCGGCGGTTTTCTCGGTGCTCTCGTCGCTCATATCCGTCGCGTCTCTTTCTCCACATCGATACCGCGCTCACGCGCCACGGTGACCAGCCTTGCGACATCGCGTTTGGCCTGACCGAGGCGGGCGGTGTTCTCGAGCTCGCCGGTGGCATGCCGGAAGCGGAGGTTGAAGGCCTCCTCTTTGGCGTTGATCAGTTTCTCCACCAGCTCGTCGTCTTTCAGATTGTGCACCTCTGCGGCCTTCACTGCTCCGCCCCCTCGCGCTTGACGAATTTCGTTTTCACCGGGAGCTTGTGCCCGGCGAGGCGCAGCGCTTCCCGCGCCAGGTCCTCGGGGACGCCGGCCAGCTCGAACATGACCTTGCCCGGCTTGACCACGGCGACCCAACCCTCGGGGTTGCCCTTCCCGGAGCCCATCCGCGTCTCGGCGGGCTTCTTGGTGTAGGGCTTGTCGGGGAAGACGTTGATCCAGACCTTCCCGCCACGTTTGATCTTGCGGGTCATCGCCACACGAGCGGCCTCGATCTGGCGGTTGGTGATCCAACCGCGCTCCATCGCCTTGATCCCGTACTCGCCGAAGGCGACGGTGCTGCCCCCCTTGGTGTTGCCGCGCATCCGGCCGCGCATCTGTTTGCGGTGCTTGACCCGCTTCGGCATCAACATCAGCGACCACCTCCACCGGGTCCGCGATTGCCGCCGCGACCGCCGCCGGGGCCGCCCGGCCCACGACCGCCGCCGCCACCGGGCCCACGGCCACCCGGGCCACGACC
>DATEDJ010000142.1:0-4128 GCA_035281725.1 Solirubrobacterales bacterium | reverse complement strand
TCTCCGCCACGAACTCCCGCCGTTTTGCCCCGGCGGGCGTCGCGGTGCGAGAAATCCGTCCCATGGCCGGATTTCTCGCACCGCACGCCCGACTCCCGCACCCTCGCCTCTCCCCACAGACCCGGCCATCTCGCGGCGGCCTCAGCCTGCCCGGGCCGCCGCGAGATGGCCGCGTCCCTTGTCTCGTCCCTTGCCCGTCCCTTGCCCAGCCCGTCCCGCCCCGCAACACGCCTCAGTAGGGTCGGTCTCGTGAGCGACGCCGCCCGCCTCAACGCCCTCGACCAGCAGTTCGTCTGGCATCCCTTCACCCAGCAGCAGGGGTGGAGTGAAGAGACGCCGCTGATGATCGAACGGGGTGAGGGCGTCTACCTCTACGACGCCGAGGGCAACCGTTATATCGACGGCACCGCAGCGCTCTGGTGCAACGTCCACGGGCACCGCCATCCGGACCTTGACCACGCGGCCAAAGAGCAGCTCGACAAGGTCGCCCACTCGACCATGCTCGGTCTCTCCCACCCCGGCGCCACCGAGCTGGCGGCGCGGCTGGTCGAGATCGCGCCCGCGGGGCTGAGCCGTGTCTTCTACTCCGACTCCGGCTCGACCGCCGCCGAGATCGCCCTGAAGATGGCCTTCCAGTACCACCAGCAGCGCGGCGACACCGCCCGCACCCGCTTCATCCGGATGCGCGAGGCCTACCACGGCGACACGATCGGCTCGGTCTCGGTCGGCGGGATCGACCTCTTCCACGCCACCTACCGGCCGCTCCTCTTCGAGACGCTGGCCGCGGAGCCCGGCGACGCCGACCACATGGAGCAACTGCTGCGCACCCACGAGGGCGAGGTCGCGGCGGTGATCATGGAGCCGCTGGTCCAGGGCGCGGGCGGCATGATCGTCCACCCCGACGGCTACCTGCGCGCGGTCCGCGAGCTCTGCGACCGCCACGGCGTGCTCTTGATCTGCGACGAGGTGGCAACCGGCTTCGGCCGCACCGGGACGATGTTCGCGGTCGAACGCGAGGGGGTCTCGCCCGACTTCCTCTGCCTCGCCAAGGGGATCACCGGGGGCTACCTGCCGCTGGCGGCGACGCTGACCACGGAGGCCGTCTACGAGGGCTTCCTCGGCGCCCCGGCGGAGGCGAAAACCTTCTTCCACGGCCATACGTACACCGGCAATCCGGTCGCCTGCGCGGTGGCGCTGGCCAACCTCGACATCTTCGAGCGCGACCGGACGATCGAGAAGCTGCAGCCGAAGATCGAGCTGCTCGACCGGCGCCTAGGCGAGATCGCCGCGATGCCGGGCGTCACCGAGGTCCGCTCGCGCGGGGTGATGGTCGGCATCGACCTCGGCGAGCACGATCCCGAACTGCGCGTCGGCCACCGGGTGACTTTGGAGGCGCGCAAGCGGGGTGCCTTCGTCCGCCCCCTCGGCGACGTCGTCGTCCTGATGTTCCCCCTCTCGATCACCGAGGCCGAGCTGGAGGAACTGCTCGACATCACCGCCGCCTCGATCACCGCCGCCCTCGCCTCCCTCCCCCGCCCGGTGAGTTCGCAGTAATCGTCGGATAGCGAAGATTTCTGCGAACGCACTCGGGGGCGGCGCGCCCGGTTGGAGGCCGGGATGATTGCCGTGTGATGGATCGGTGGCGGCGCCGTAGTAGGGGCGTGAGTCAGACTGCGGTCGCAGAGGCGAGGGAAGCTCCCGGGGAGGCCGAGCTGGTGTTCGAGCGGCTCTACCGCTTGAGCCGCGACGACCTCTACGCCTACGTCGCCAGCCTCCTGCACGACGGCCCGGCGGCGGAGGAAGTGACCGCGACCGCTTTCGAGCGCGCCTACCGCATGCGGCGCCGCTTCGACCCGAGCCGCGGCGAGCCGCGCGCCTGGCTCTTCGGCATCGCCCGCAACGCGGCGCTCGACGAGCTCCGCCGCCGCGGCCGCCAGGCCGAGCTGGCGGCCGAGCCCGCCGACCTCGACGGCGCCGCGGTCGAGGCGGGCGCCGAGCACTCCGAGCGGCGGCTCGCCCTGAAGGCCGCGCTCGCCCACCTCGAACCGCGCGAACGCGAGCTGATCGCGCTCAAGTTCTTCGCCGGCCTCGGCAACGCCGAGATCGCCGCCGTCCTCGGGATCAGCGAGTCGAACGCCGGCACCCGCCTGCACCGCGCCGTGACCAAGTTGAGGGAGGCCCTCGATGGATCGATTTGAGGACGACACCCTGTTCGCCGAGCTGCGCGGGCTGCGGCCGACGCCGCGGCCGGAGTTCGCCGCCGAGCTCGACCAGCGCGCCGCCGCGGGCTTCCCCCGCGGCGCCGACACGACCGCGTCCGTCTTCGCCCCGCTGGTCGACTGGTGGAGCGGGATGAATCCGACCCGCCGGCTGATGCCGATCCTCGCTGCTGCCCTCGCCGTCGTCGTGGTGGCGACCGCGGCCGTGGCGATCTCCCAGTCGGGCGGCGGAAGCAGCAGCGGAGGCGCCGAAGACGCCTCGCTCGGGATGGTGACGCGCGCCCCGTCGACGAGCGGCGGTGGCGCCGCGGCGGGCACCGAGATGGCACCCGCGAAGCCCTCCCACTCGCCCGGCAACCAGGGCAACCACGGAGCGCCAGGCGGCACGTCAGCCGAAAAGGTCTACGAAGTCGAAGTCCCACCCGCGGAGGCTGCCCCGTCGGCGAGCGCGAAGGCCGGTGCCGCCACCGAAGCCGAATCCGCCAGCGGGGAAGTCGAAGAAAGCGCGGCCGCGGAAGAAAGCGCGGAATTCGGAGCCGAATCGACGACCCCCGAAGCCGTCAACGGGCCCGCGGTGAAGAGCAAGGCGCCGCCGCAGGGAGGCCGCGACATCGAACGCTCCTCCTACATCGTGCTCGGCACCAAGCCCGGTGAAGTGGCGGGCGCCGCGGCGAAGGTCTACGAAGCGGTGCATGCCGCCGAGGGCTTCGTCCTCAACTCCTCCGTGCAGAGCGGCACCGCCGGGCCAACCGGCGCGTCGTTCGAGCTCTCGATCCCGACCGCCAAGCTCGACGGCGCGCTCGCCACGATCTCCTCGATCGCCGAAGTGCGCCGGCGCCACGACGCGACCAACGACATCACCGCACCGACCGTCTCCGCCGCGGAAGAACTGGCCGACTCGAACGCGGCGATCGAAGGGCTGCTGAAGGAACTGGCCGACACCGAAACCGAAGCCGAGCGCGAATCGGTCGAAGCCCGACTGCGCGAAGAGCGCCGCCATCACGCGGCGATCCGCGCCTCGCTCGACCACCTGCACCAGCGCGCCTCGATGTCGGAAGTAAGCGTCCGCATCGTCACCAATCATGGCGCCGGGGTCACGCCGCCGTCGAAAGACAACGGCAACTGGGGCGTCGGCGACGCGCTCCACGCCGCCGGCCAGATCCTCACGATCGCCGCCGGCGTCGTCCTCATCGGCCTCGCCGTACTCGCCCCGTTCGCCCTGATCGGGCTCCTGATCTGGGCCGGGAACCGGGTGCGGGTGCGGCGGCTGCGCGAGCGGACGCTGGGCTAGGTGGGTGGCGGTCCGGGCCAGCCGGCGCGGTGAGTTCGCACTTTGCCGTGCATAGCGCGGCGAACTGCGAACTCACCGGTGGGACGGCGTGATTCGGGACGCGGTCGATTGGGGACGGCGGCCCCGGGCGTCTCGGAGGCGACCCGGGCAGGCTGTGGCCGCCTCCGAGACGCCCGGGACGAGAGGTCCGTGGAGGGAATGTCACGGGGTTCGTGGCGCCTTCGGGGAGGAACGGGATCCCTGCGGGGAGGTGCCGGGAACCCTTGAGGAAGACGGGCGGGGTGCGTGAGGGAGATGCCGGGAACGTCACGGAGACGTGCGCCTTCGCTGGGATCTACGGCCCTCCAGATCGCGCGGGGTGGATTTGGGCCCCTATAGGGGCCCAAAAGTGCCGTCACGTGTTTGTGACGGCGGGGAAAGCGAACGAAAGCGCGTCGATCTCGGCATCTCCCTCGCGTCCCCGTGACGTTCCCCGCGTCTCCGCCACGAACTCCCGCCGTTTTGCCCCGGCGGGCGTCGCGGTGCGAGAAATCCGTCCCATGGCCGGATTTCTCGCACCGCACGCCCGACTCCCGCACCCTCGCCTCTCCCCACAGACCCGGCCATCTCGCGGCGGCC
>DATEDJ010000141.1:0-24417 GCA_035281725.1 Solirubrobacterales bacterium | reverse complement strand
ACGGTCGCCGCGGTGCCGGGGGCGCCGCGCCGGCGAGCCTCCTCACCGAGCTCCTCGAGCCGTGCCGCCAGCTCCTCGTCCGGGGAGGTTGCCGCCTGGGCAAGCTGCCAAGAGCGCTCCGGCTCGGCGAGCACCGCGGCGATCCGGCGGTGGGCATCGCGCCGCGCCGAGGGCGGTGCACTGTGGTAGACCGCGGCGCGGACCAGGGGGTGGGAGAAGGCGACGCCCCCGGCGCCAAGTCGCACCAGCCCGGCGTCCTCGGCGGGGTCGAGCGCGGCAGCAAGCATCGCCGCCCCGGCCCGCTCGGCGCCGGGATCGGCGGCCAGGACCATCGATGCTGGAGCACCCGCGGCGGCGACCAGCAGGGCGTCGCGGGTCGGCTCCGGCAGCTCGGCCACGCGGGCGGCGAAGGCGCGTTGGAGGCGCTCGCCGGCCGGCAGCGGGTCCGGCAAGACGGCATGGCCGCGACGCTGGGCGGCGCTCAGCTCGGCCGGCGCCTCGACCAGGGCCAACGCGTTGCCGCCGACCGCGGCGACCAGCGCCTCGGCGACCGGATCGGCCAGGCCGCCGCGCCGCGCCAGCGCCAGCGCGTCCTCACGGCGCAGCTCCTCCAGCGCCAGCGTCTCGACCCCGGGCCACTCCTCCGGCGCCTCGCCGCGCAGGGACCAGACCGCGATCACCGCGATCCCCAGCAGTCTCGCCCGCCGCGCCAGGTAGGCGACCGCGGCCCGCGAGGAGGGGTCGAGCCACTGGACGTCGTCGACCAGGCAGACCAGCGGCGCCGCCTCGGCCAGTCGGGCCGAGACCTCGCGCAGGAGCGCGACCGGGTCTCGTGCGTCCTCGTGCCCGCTCAGCAGATCGGCCGCGCCGAGACCGTGCAGCAGTTCCTCCAGCCCGGCCAGCGGCAGCCCCACCTCCGCCTCGACCCCGACCGCGCGCAGCACCGGCAGCCCGTCCGGCGCCGCGGCCTCGAGCAGGGCGCTCTTGCCGACCCCCGGCGCGCCCTCGATCCGGATCGCCCCACCGGTCCCCGCGCATACCGCCTCGTTCAGCGAGGAAAGGCGCGCGAGGCTCCCCTCGCGCCCCAGCAGGGGCAGCGAATCGGTCGGGACGGACACTGCCGCCGACGATAGCGAGCCCCCGTGTTTTCACCGATGCGGATTCAGTGCTCGCGGACGACCATCCGGGGCCATGCGTCCACATCGTCTCGTCCTCGCCGTCCTGTCCACCTTCTGCCTCGCCGCCGCGGCCCTTGCCGGGCCCGCGGGCGCCGCCCAGGTCGCCTACGTCGACGGCGGCCAGATCTGGGTCTCGACCCTCGACGGGGCGGCGAAGCGCTCGCTCTCCGGTCCGTCCCCGGACGCGAGGATCTGGACCGAGACCGCGCAGGCGGAAAACGGCACGATCATCGGCGTCCGCCGCGAACCGGGGAAGATCGGGACGCTGAACGCGACCCAGCTCTGGGGCCCGGACGGCTCGACGATCGGCTACGGCTCGCTCACCGCCAAACCGGGGCGCACCAGCTACGCCTATCCGGTGACGCTCAGCCTCAGCCCCGACGGCCGGGTCGTCACCTATGGCTACGCCAACTGGAGCGGCTTCGGACTCGAAACGCAGTACGAGTTCGGCACCTACGCCGAGGGCTCCTCCAACTGGTACATCGAACCCTTCGACGTGCGCAGCGTCAAGTCGGGGACGCTGGTCGGGCGCCGGCTGGTCGGGATCAGCGGCAGCACCAACGTCGCGGTCCAGGATCCGACCGGCCAGCCGCCCTACTCGGAAGAATTCAGCGGCTGGTTCACCTCGGAAGCCGATCGGGTCGACGTGTCGGCGAGCGGGACGATCGCCGCGATCTCGCTGCGCGTCGGCGGGGTGGAAAAAATCGCGATGGCGCCGTTCGCCGGCCTCGGCGCCGCCTTCCCGACCGACGGCAGCGACTGCTGGCTCCCGATCCAGGGCAAAGCGATGGGGGTCTCGTTCTCCCCCGACGGCACTTCGATGGCCTGGAAAGACGACCGCGGCGTGGTCGTCGCCGGGACGCCGGTCTGGTTCGCCACGCTGGAAGAATCGACCTGCAACCTCTCGCGCCCGCCGGTGGTGATCTCGGCGACCGGCAACTACCCCTCGATCGGCAACTCGACTGCCGCGAGCGTCGCCGGCACGCCGCCGCCTGTGCCCGGCCCCAGTCCGGCGCCGGAACAGAAGAAGAGCGCCGCCAAGGGCGGCGGGAGCAGCGGCAGCAGCGACGCGCCGACGCTCACCGGGACCCTGGCGAAGACCGTGAAGGCCTCTGCCTTGGCCAACGGCCTGTCGCTCACCGTCAAGGTGAAGAAGGCGGGCCAGGTGACGGCGACCGGCAAGGTCGGCGGCAGCGTCGTCGCCAAGGGCACGGCGAAGGCGAAGCGCGCCGGCAAGGTCACGGCCCGCCTCGTCGCGACCAAGGCGTGGTCGAAGCGCCTCGGTCAGCTGGCGGGCAAGACGCTGAGGATCAGCATCAAGGGGCCGGGCGGCACCCTGACGCTGACCCGCAAGCTCAGCTGATCCCTGTAACGGTCACGAAGATCACCCCGTCCAAGGTGCAGCTGGTGATGTGGGACGGGATCGCCGACGCGTGGGCCGAGGCGCCGCCGCAGCCGCCGCTGATGTGGATCTGCCGGTGCAGGGTCTTGCCCTTGGTGAGCTTCGCGTAGGCGCTCGTCGGGGCGTTCATCCCGACTACGACCCCGGCCGCTGGATCGGCATACCAGCCGAGCGCGTCCTTGAATTCGAAGGGGATCGAGGGACGGTTTTCTCCGCACCGCAGGTCCTGCGCCAGCCCCTTCGTGTGGGCGATCGCGATCTGGGATTCGCGGCCCAGCGGGACCGGATCGTCGTCGTCGATCGGCACGTCCCTGATCGTGTTCGAGATCGCGAGGACCAGCGGCGAGGAGCCGGACTTGCAGTTGGGCTGCTCGGGCTCGGGGGCCAAGGAATCCGGCGGGCAGTAGTTGGTGGTCTGCCAGCCGCCCACCCGCACGTCGAGTGATCCCGAGCCGCCGATCATCGGCGGCATCGCGAGGCGGCCGAAGGTGATTGCCAGCTGCGTCCGCCGGGTCGGGAAGTCGAAGCGGAGCTCTTCTTCGATCGTCTTCGAGTACCCCGGCACGCACTTCGAGCGGTTGTCGAAGGTCCACCGGTACGTGAGCGTGCCGGAGGCCTTGATCGCGACCTGGTGATGGACGACGGAGAATTTCTTCGGCAGCGCTGCGGCGCTGCCGATCCCGATCACGGCGACGAGCGCGGCGATTGCGGAGAGGAGGGCGAGGGCGACGGAGAGGCGGCTTCTGATCGACATGGGGCGATGATCCGTACGTCGTCCCGGAGCCGCATCGGTGAAACCACGGAACCTGGTTGTGGTCCGCCTAACCGGCCAGCTCGTAGGCGGCGCGCAGCCCGTCGCCGAAGGCGCGGACGGCGTTCAGCTCGCTCGGGTTCTCGGCCCCGCCGACGACCCTGTGCGGCACCTCGAGCCGCTCCAGCAGCGTCCGCAGCTCGTCGCGGCGCTCCTGCCCCGCGGCGATGACGACCCGGTCGGCGGCGATCGTCTCCACGGTCCCGTCCTCAAGCTCGATCTCGACCCCCTCCGGCGTGATCCGCCGATACGAGAGCCCGGTGCGCGTCTCGACCCCGGCGTGCTTCAGCGCATCGAGCCACACCCAGCGCGTCGTCATCCCGATCCCGCTCCCGACCCGTCCCGAGCGCCGCAGAAGCGTCACTTTCGCCCCATTGGTCAGCACTTTGCTGTGGAGAGAAACCGTCTCTATGCGACGGTAAGGCTCCACAGGGGCTGGGGAGACTCGGTAGCGCGCGTAGAACGCAGCGGCATCGTCATCGCCATCGGCGGGTTCGTGCGTCAAAAGATGTGCGAGGTCTACCCCGATGCCGCCCGCGCCAACGATCGCGACCGACTCCGCTTCGCCGACGCCCGACTCGAATGCGGTGGCGTAGTCGACGACGTGGGGGAGGTCGGAGCCGGGGATGTCGACGACCCGGGGGTGGACACCGGTGGCGAGGACGACGCCGACGCAACGGGCAATTACGTCGGCGTCGTCCTCGCCAACTTCGTGGCCGAGATGAAGGTGGACGCCGAGGCGCCGGAGCTCGGAGTCGAAGTAGGAGATCGTCGCCCCGTAGTCCTCCTTGCCCGGGACCAGGCGAGCCCAACGAAATTGCCCCCCAAGCTCCTCCCGCGCCTCGTAAAGGTGAACCTCGCCGCCAAGCGTGGCAAGCACCCGCGCCGCCTCCAACCCGGCCGGCCCCCCGCCGATCACGACGTAGCGAGGCCGCTCCGAGTCGCCGCTCCCCCCGTGGCGTTCGCAGTTATCCCCGCTATGCGGTGATTTCTGCGAACGCACTCCGGCCCTCGCCGTGCGTTCGCAGTTTGCCGCGCTATTCGCGGCTTCCTGCGAACTCACCGGGTCGGCTGGGAAGTCGACCTCGTAGCCGGACCTCGGGTTCACGAGGCATGACACGTGGCCTCCCACCAGTGACCGATCGATGCACGCCTGGTCGCAGCTGATGCACACGTTCACCGTCCCGCCCGTCCGTCCTTTCTCCACGATCCTCGGGTCCGCCAGGAACGGCCTCGACATCGACACCAGATCAACGCCCCCCGCTGCCAGGATCTGCTCCGCGTCGCCAAGCCTGTTCACCCTGTTGCCGGCGATCACCGGAACTCCCACCTCAGAAGCCGAAGCGGTGGGAGTTCCGGTGATCGCCCTCTTCAGTCCTTCCGCCCACGGCACAAACACGCCGCTCGGCACCGCCCCCTGGACCGTCGGCACCGGCGATTCATGCCACCCGACCCCGATGTTCAGCGCATCGACCCCCGCGGCCACGAGCCTCTGCGCGAACGCCTCGACCTCCTCCCAGGGCCTCGACTCGGGCATCAACTCCGCCCCCGTCATCCGGAAGAGCACCGGGAACCCGTCCCCGACCGCCTCCCGCACGGCGCTCGCCACCTCGATCCCGAATCGCATCCGCCGCTCGGCGTCGCCGCCCCACGAGTCATCCCGTTTGTTCGTCACCGGGGAGAGGAACTGGTCGACGAGGTATCCCTCCGACCCCATCACCTCCACCGCGGCGAACCCGAGCTCCTTCGCCAGCCGCGCCCCGGCCGCGAACTGAGCCACCACGTCCCAGACCTCGTCCTCACCGAGCGCCCGCGGCTCGACCCGCGAGACCCGGCTCGCCACCGCCGAGGGTGCGACGACCTCGCCGGGCGAGTCGGCCAGGGCGTAGCGCCCCGCGTGAAAGAGCTGCAGAACGATCCGCGCTTCGGTCCCCTCGGTGGCCCGCGCGATCTCCGCCAGCGCGGTCGTCCTAACCGGCGCCTCGCTCCTGGCGGTCGTCTTAACCGGCGCCTCGCTCCTGGCGGTCGTCTTAACCGGCGCTATAGGTGGGTTAGGTCGACCGCGTTTGGCGCCGGCGAGGATTCCGTAGCTCCCATCCACCGCCCCGTCCGCGCTTACCGCCCAGCCTCCGGTCACGATCAGCCCCGCGCCGCCGAGCGCCCGCTCGCGGTAGAACGCCGCCAGCCGCTCGCCCGCGTCGTCGAGCCCCTCCAACCCGAGGTGCATCGACCCCATCACGATGCGGTGCGGGAGGGTCAGTCCCCCGATCTCGATCGGGGTGAAGATGTGGTCCAACGAGCCGCTCGGCTCAGGCATCCCGCTCGGGCAGCCGCAGCGCCTCGCCGGCGTCGTCGAAGAACGGCGGTGCGATCACCGTCAGCCCGCCGTCGACCACCAGCGACTGCCCGGTGATGTACTCGGAGCGCGGTTCGAGCAGGAACTCGACCGTGTCGGCGACCTCCTTCACCGTGCCCATGCGCCGCTTCGGGATCTTCGGCAGCACGACGTCGAGCCCCGGCATCCCGTCGACGCCGTAGAAGTAGGCACTCGAGTCGCTCTCGATGATCCCGCCGTTGACCGCGTTGACGTTGATCCCGAGCGGCGCGAACTCGATCGCCATGTAGCGGACGTAGGCCTCCAGCGCGGCCTTGGCGGCGCCGAGGTTGGCGTAGGTCGGGTAGGCGCGGATCGAGCCGTAGCTCGACAGCGTCACTATCCGGCCGCCATCGGTCATCAGATCGACCGCCCGCTGCGCCCCGAGCACGAAGGAGCGGACGTTCATCGCGTAGGACCGGTCGAGGTGGTGCAGCTTCAGGTCCTTGATCAGCTTGAAGCTCGACGCCGCCGCGTTGTCGACGTAGTAGTCGAGCTTGCCGAACTCCTCCTTGGCCGCATCGAAGAGGCGGTCGATGTCCTCGGGCGACTCCATGTCGGCCCGGACCGCGATCGCCCGCCCGCCGCGCCCTTCGACCCCGGCGACGACCTCCTTCGCCAGGTCCTCGTTGACCTTGTAGTTGACGACCACCGAGCCGCCTTGGTCGGCGAGCGAGAGCGCCAGCGTGCGGCCGATGCCGCGCGAGCTGCCGGTGATCAGCGCGACCTTGTCGGCCGCGAACCGCTCGTCAGCCGCCATCAGCCGAGTTCCCGCTCGGCGATCGAGGCGTGGACGGGGGCGAACACCTCGCGGGCGATGATCGTCTTCTGGATCTCGTTGGTGCCCTCCTCGAAGCGCTGCGCCCGCGCGTCGCGGTACACCCGCTCGATCGGCGAGGAGGCCCAGAAGCCGATCCCGCCATGCGCCTGCAGCGCCTTGTCGGTGACCCGGGTAAGCATGTCGACGGCGGTCAGCTTCGCCATCGAGGAGAGGACCGGCGCGTCGGCCTGGCCCGACTCCCAGCGCCGCGCCGCGTGCAGCGTCAGCTGCCGCGCCGCTTCGATGTCGGCGGCGTTCTCGGCGAGGGCGAAGGAGACCGCCTGGCGCTGCGATAGCGATTTGCCGAAGGTGACCCGCCGTGCCGCGTGCTCGGCGGCCAGCTCCTGGGCCCGCCGCGCCAGCCCGACGCAGGTCATCGCGACCGCGATCCGGCTCGGGGTGAGGAAGCCGCCGAAGGCGACCTGAAGTCCTTTGCCCTCTTCGCCGAGCGTGTCGGAGACCGGCACCGGCGCGCGGTCGAAGACCAGGTGCGCGTGGTCGGTCCCGCGCACTCCCATCGACTCACCCATGTCCTCGACCTGCACGTTCGGGGTGTCGCGGTCGACCAGCAGCGCCACCGTCCCTTCGGCGCCGGTCGTCCCCGCCAGCCGCGCGAACAGCAGCCAGCGGTCACAGCTGACGCCAAAGGTGATCAGGTGCTTCTCGCCGGAGAGGTAGTAGGTATCGCCCTCGCGCTCGACCTCGCAGCGCAGGTCGGCGCCGGTCCCGGCGGTCGGCTCGGTCAGCGTGAAGGCGACGGTGAGGTCGCCGGTCACCGCCGGCATCACGTAGTCGCGCCGCTGCTCCTCGGTCGCGAACTGGTCGACCGAGCGCCACACCCCGTTGGCGACGTGGACGATCATCCGCAGCGACGCGTGCGACATCGCGAAGAGCTCCAGCAGCTCCAGGTAGCGCGAGAAGGGGATCCCGGCGCCGCCGTACTCGGCCGGCCCGGCGAGCGAGAGGTAGCCGCGCTCCTTCAGCTCGGTCCGCAGCTCCGGCGGCACCGCCCGCTCGGCCTCGATCCGCCGCGTCCACTCCTCGCCCTCGCTGGCGACGTAGGCGGCGATCTCCGCCTTCAGCTCCTCGAAGCCCGACTCGTCGTAAGTCTCGGGCAGGGGGATCGCGGCTTGCGGGGTCATCGCACGGGCTCCTTGTCGGTCTCGGTCGGTTTCGGCTCCTCCGGCCGGAGCCCCTTCGCCCGCTCACGCAGAACGAACTTCTGGATCTTTCCACTCGGGGTGCGAGGCATCTCCTCGATCGTCTCGACCCGCTCCGGCCAGTAGTGCTTCGACATCTCGTGGGAGTCGAGCCACTCGCGCACCTCGGCGAGGCCGAAGTCCCCGGCGAAGTCGGGATCGCGGACGACGAAGGCGCAGGCGCGCTCGCCGAGCCGCTCGTCGGGCATCGCCACGATCGCCACCTCGGCCACCGCCGGATGTTCGTGCAGCAGCTGCTCGATCTCCGCCACCGGCACCTTCTCGCCGCCCCGGTTGATGATGTCCTTCACCCGGCCGCTCAGCCGCAGGTAGCCGTCGCCGTCGATCGTCGCCAGGTCGCCGGTCCGGTACCAGCCGTCGGCGGTCATCGCCGCGGCGGTCAGGTCGGGACGGTCGAGGTACTCCTCGAAGAGGCAGCGGCTGGTCACCTGGAAGTTGCCCTCCTCGCCGGGGCCGAGGACCTTGTCCTTGTCGTCGACGATCCGGATCCGGGTGCCGGCGAGCGCGCGGCCGTCGGTGCCCCAGACCTTGGCCGGATCGTCGCCGGGGGCGGCGAGCGCGCCGAGGCAGGACTCGGTCGAGCCCCAGGCGCCACAGACCGAGGCGGAGAGGACGGTGGTCGCCCGCTCGGCCAGCGCTCGCGGCACGGCGGCGCCGGTGACGACGAAGATCCGCAGCGCCGGCGGGGCCGGCTCCTCGCCCGCTTCGACCACCCGCACGAGGTCGGCGAGGAACGGCGTCGCCGCCTGCACGAAGGTGCCGTCCCACTCGCGCAGCGCCGCGGCGCCGCGGCGCGCGTCCCAGATGTCCTGGATGACCTGGGTCGAGCCAAGCGCGAAGCTCAGCCACATCCCGTAGAGCAGCCCGGTCTGGTGGGCGAGCGGGGTGGGGATGAAGATCGTGTCGTCGCGACCGAGGCCGAGGTGCTCGACCTCCATCATCGCGGCGCGGGTGAGGGCGTCGTAGCGGTGGAGGACGCCTTTCGGCTCACCGGTCGAGCCGGAGGTGAAGAAGAGCTGCGAGAGGGCGGTCGGAGCGGGCTTGCGGGCGACGATCGCGGCGGTATCGGGCTTCTGCCCGGCGACCGCGGCGGCGAAGTCGTGCCAGCGGACGCCGTCGGTTTTCGGCAGGGCGGGGGCGCCGTCAGCGCCGACGACGAGGACGTGCTCGACGGGGAGCGCCCCGTCGTCGGCCGCGCGAGCTCCCGGCGCGCCGTTGCCGCTCCCCGCTTCTGCGCCGACGCCGTTCGTCGCGCCGACGCCGTTGCCCGCCGCGGACCGTCCGCTCGCCGCGTCTGCGCCGTCGGTTTCCGCATCCCCGCTCGCCGCGCCCGCCAGCATCGCCGCCGCCTCCTCGGCGTGCCTGCGCCCGCGGAACTCGTCGGCGACGACCAGCACCCGCGCTTTCGAGCGCCGCAGCGCGAAGCCGATCTCGCGCTCGCGGAAGATCGGCATCAGGGCGCAGCAGATCGCTCCGATCTTCATGCAGGCCAGGGTCAGGATCACGAACTCGCCCCAGTTCGGCAGCTGGTAGGCGACCGTCTCGCCCGGCTCGACCCCCAGCTCCAGCAGCAGCGCCGCGGCCTTGTCGGCCTCGCGGTCGAGCTCCTCCCAGGTCCACACCCGGGTGCCGCCGTCGCGCACGTCGACGACCGCGTCCTCGCCCGGCCGCTCGCGCGCCCAGCGCCCGACCCAGTCGACGATCGAGATCTCCGCCGCCTGGTCGATCGCGATCGACTCCACCGCCCGCTGGCCGCCCTCCGCTTCGCCCGCCCCGACCGGCACGCCGACGGGCGTCCGCTCGCGGTCGTCCTGGATCGAGAGATCGAGCCCGATCGCCCGCATGTCGTCGAGGAAGCCGGGATAGGAGATCCGGTAGGCGTTCGGGTAGGTGAGCGAGCTCTCGCCGCGGGCCCGCGACGCCGCCACCGCCAGCGACATGTGCACCCGGTGGTCGTTGAAGCTGGAGAGGGGGGAGCCGGTCAGGTCGCCGGCGATCCCGCGCACCACCAGCTCGTCGCCCTGTTCTTCGACGTCGCCGCCCATCCGGTTCAGCTGCAGCATCGAGACGACCCGGTCGGACTCCTTCAGCCGCACGTGGGCGACGTTGGAGAAGCGGGTCTCGCCCTCGGCGAACTGGCCCATGGTGGAGAGCACCGGCAGCATGTCGGGCATCGGTCGGCAGTCGATCTCGACCCCGCGCAGCCGCACCCCGTCGTGGCGCACCCGCACCCCGCCCGCGGCCGGGTCGAGCTCCATCGGCAGCCCCATTTCGGCGACCAGGTCGAGGAAATGGGCCTCGGGGTGGTCGACCTTGGCGCCGTCTATCTCCGCGACGCCCTTGAAGAAGACGTCGGACGGGTGGATCGAGGTGGCGGCGAAGCCGAAGGCGAGCGAGCCGATGTCGGGCGGCAATGTGATCTCGGCGGCGCGGGCGGTCTGGTTCGGCTCGATCTCGAAGCGGCGCCAGTCGTCGGCGACGCCGACCTCCAGCCCGAAGTCCCGCATCATGTTCACGGTCAGCTCGACGTAGGGCTGCTCGTTCAGTGTCCCCTCGACCTCGATCGTTGTCGGGCCGGAGGCGAACGGCGCCACGATCAGGAGCCCCGAGATCCACTGCGAGAGCGTCCCCGCGATCGACACCCGGCCGCCGCTCGGGCGCTGCGGCTGGACCGTGATCGGCGGCGTCGCGTTGGCGGAGGAGAGCTCGATCCCGGTCGAGGCGAGCGCTTCCAGGAGCGGCCCGACCGGGCGGCGCTGGAAGTACTTCTGGCCGGTGATCGTGACCGGGGCGTCGGCCAGCGAGGCGAGCCCGATCATGAAGTAGAGGGTGGTCCCGGACGACCCGACCGAGACGGTGTCGCGGAGCGGCCGGTAGGGGAGCCCGCCGCGGACCAGGAAGCCGTCGGTGGTCTGCTCGATCTCGGTCCCGAGACCGGTCAGCACCTCGATCGTCGATTGCACGTGTTTGGCCGCCACGCCGCCTTTGATGCGGCTCTCACCCTCGGCCAGCGACGCCAGCATCAGCGCCCGATGGGCGTGGTACTTGGACGCGGGGACCGAGAGCTCACCTTCGAGGCGTCCCGAGGTATCCCGAACATAAAGATGCACTCCGGAGACCGTATACGGGGGGCCAGTCGCCAGGCGGCGCGGCGTACCCCGATCAGGCGGTCCGTAGTGCGGCCGCAGGCGGCAAACAGCGATAATCGAGTCCGCATGACTTCTCGGTGCCGCCCGCAGTGAATCCAGCAGGAGACCCAGTCGTCACCGGGCTCGGCGCGCTCACCCCGGTGGGCCTCGATGCGCCGTCGACCTGGAAAGCGCTTGTCGCCGGGCAATCCGGGATCGGCCCGATCACCCAGTTCGATGCCTCCGGGCTGGCGACGCGGATCGCCGGCGAGGTCACCGGCTTCGACGCGGTCGAGGCGCTGGGAGCGAAGCGGGCCCACCGCAGCGCCCGTTTCTCGCAGCTGGCGATCGTCGCGGCGCGTGAGGCCGTCGCCGACGCGGGGCTCGACGTGGCCGGGGGGGCGGACCGGATCGGCGTCGCGATCGGCAGCGCCGTGGCGGGGACGCCGGAGACCGAGCGCGCCATGCGGGCACTGTTCGAGGAGGGGCCGCGAGCGGTCAGCCCCTTCTACGTCGCCTCGACGATCTTGAACATGGCGAGCTGCGAGGTGGCGATCGACCTTGGCGTCCACGGCCCGGTAACCGCCAGCGCGCTTGCCTGCGCGACCGGCACCTACTCGATGTTGGAGGCGCGCCGCCTCATCCTGAGCGGCGAGGCCGACGTGGTGATCGCCGGTGGGGCGGACGCCGGGATCACCGAAGCGGTCTTCGCCGGGCTCTCCAACATGGGCCCGCTGTCGGAGCGGAACGACGACCCGGCCGGCGCCAGTCGCCCCTTCGACTCCGATCGCGACGGCTTCGTCTTCGGCGAGGGCGCGGTGGTGATGGTGATCGAGTCGGCCGAGCATGCGGCGGCGCGTGGGGCCATCTCCTACGGCTCCATCGCCGGCGGCGCCCTCACCTCCGACGCCTTTCACATGAGCGCTCCCGAGCCGAGTGGCGACTACGCTGCCGGGGCGATCCGTCTCGCCCTCGAACGGACCGGCATCGCTCCCGACGAGCTCGGCTACATCTGCGCCCACGGGACGGCCACCAGGGCCAACGACGTCTCCGAGACCCGCGCGATCCGCCTCGCCCTCGGCGACGCCGCCGACAGCATCCCGGTCAGCTCGCCGAAGTCGATGGTCGGCCACCTGATCGCCGCCGCCGGCGCCCTCGCCGGCATGGTCTGCCTGCTCTCGATGCGAGACGGGATGATCCCGCCGACGATTAACCTCGCCAACCCGGACCCCGACTGCAACCTCGACCACGTCGCCCTCACCGCCCGCCAGGCCGACACCCCCGCCGCGATCGCCAACGCCTTCGGCTTCGGCGGCCAGAACTGCGTCGTCGCCTTCCGCCGCGCCTAGCGGTTGATTCCGCGGGTAAGGGACGGCAAGGGACCCGGCCCTCTCGGCGGCGACCCGGGCAGGCTGAGGCCGCCGCCGAGAGGGCCGGGTCCGTGGGGATGTGCGGGGGACGCCGGGGAGGCGTCACATGGAAGGGAGGTTCGTCACGGAGACGCGCGGATCGTCACCGGGACGTGGGACCTGACGCGGTCTCCCCACCGGTCAGATTCATGCTGTGGAGAGAAACTCTCGCCATACGAGAGTAAGGCTCCACGCCCCCGGGTGCCGGGCGGGTGTGGAGCCTTTCCGCCGCATAGGGACGGTAAGGCTCCACACCGTTTCCGCGAGGGTCACGTCCCTGTGCCATTCCCCCCGGAAGGCTCGCGTCCCGGGCGTCTCGTGGCGGCCGCAGCCTGCCAGGGCCGCCACGAGACGCCCGGGACCATCTAGCCCACTTGCCTGGAGATTGCCCGGCCGGCTACTTCGGGTCGGCGACCTTGATCCCGCCCGAGATGCTGACGATCGGCTCCCACGAGATCCCGTCGGTGAGGTCGGCCACCGACACCCCGAGCGCACCCGCGAGTTTGATCAGCGTTTCGAACCGCGGCAGCCGGTTGCCATTCTCGAGCAGACTGACCTGAGTCCTGTGGACCCCGGCGCGGAACGCCAGTTCCTCTTGGCTCAGCCCTGCGGCATGTCTCGCTTTGACCAAGTTCGCGGCGAAACGATCAGACATCTCCATGCTTGCATAGTGACGTTATTTTTCCCTGGAAACCGCAGTTTTTTCTAAGCTCTTACACCTGCCGAACTCCCGCCGATTTCTGCGCGAATCCCGAGCGTAGTTGTTGATCCTTCTCAGACAAAGCATTACACTCTTGCGATGGGAACCTTGCCGGCGCTCGTTACTGCCTCGGTGCTGGTCCTGGTTGCGGTCCAGGTCATCACTGGCGGCGCCCAACTCGCGGCCGTCTTCGAGGCCGGGGTGATCGTCGGCGCCGGCCTGCTCCGCTAGAGGCGCCAGCTTCCCCGGCACAACCCTCCCCGGCGCCGGGGAGGGTTGTGGCGCCGCCGTTGCCCGCTGGGCGACCTTTGACACCGGAATGGCAATCGGTTCTACTCGTAAGGGCGCGCGTCGGCGGCGCGCGGAGAGTCTCGACCAAGACCGGAGGCGCAGCATGGCAACGCTTCACTTCAAGGCGACGACCAAAGCGACGCCAGAGCAGTGGGTCGCCGCGCTGACCGACTTCGGGCCGGGCCGCGCGGAGCTCTTCGAAAACAGCACCGATGATGACTTGAAAGTGCACAGCCAGGGCCCGACCGAAGCCGACGTCACCGAGGGCTCGAAAGGGATCTGGGAGCGCCTGCACTACGACTGGTCGGACCCGGACCGCGTCGTCCTCACCACCACCGACTCCAACACCTGGAGCAACAAGTCGAGCCACACCTACACCTTCAAACGGGAACCCGAAGGTAAGACCGAGGTCGACTACACCGTCGTGCGCGACGGCAAGACCCTGAAAGGCCATCTGCTCGGCTTCGTCGTCGGCACGGTCGGCAGAGGCGTGCTGAAGAAAGCGTTCGACCACGCGGTCAAGGCGATCGAGGCGCGCAGCGAGGCCGACGGGGCAGGCGCGGCGACCTAGCGGGGTTCGTCCTCGCAAACGTCAGTAGGGGCGCCGTGTGAATCGGTCTCCGACCATCGCCATAGGGGACCGCGCCGATGATCAGCGGAGCCCCGTGGAGGCGGCGCGCGCGCACGCGGCCGGTGCGTCTGTCGATCGCGTCGGTGACCTTTTCCTCGTCGCTCGTGTGGCAATAGAAGGCCAGCCCACCGGCGACGTCCACGTTCGCGGCCGTCCACCCCTTCGGCGGCTGACCGCCGAAGATCGAGCGTGCCTTCCGGCAGCTCAGGTTGTAAGCCTGGATCTTGACTCCGTTCACGCGTCCACAGGGATGGGCGGAGGCTGCGGGCGGCGCGCCGAGGGCGATGGCCGCGGCCAGCCAGACGACGGCAGAGATCAGCGCGAGCTTCAGTCGCATGAGTGCCTTGTCCCGAACCGACTCACACGCATGGGAACGGCCAGGGTCCAGTGCTGGCGCCGCGGGCGGCGGGGACTCGACGCCGTCTCATCATGGTGAGACGAAGCGAGGATAGGCGTCCGAGTAACCGAGTTCGTGCGCGTGCCGGGCGCGTTCATCGGCTCCGTCGGCGTCCCGGAAGACGCCGGAGAAGACCACCCAGTAGCCCGGGCGCAGGGAGTTGTAATCGGTGCTGAAGAGGACGCCTGCGTCGAGACCCTTCCCGGTGGCTTCGGTCTGGATCGAGCGTGCCTCTCCTTCGGAGGAGACGGAAGCCAGGATCGCGGTGTATCCGGACCCGCCCGGCCAGTCGCTGATGTCAGATTCGGTTTCCGGGGCCGGGGCAGGCTGTGGTTCGGACGCCGCGGGTGGCGGGGATTCCCTGCTCCGCTCGCGTTCGCGTACCGCGCGGACTTCACGTTCGAGGTCCTTGATGCGGGCGGCCTGTCGAGCTGCCTGGGCACCCTGGTGGCGGGCATGCGCCAGTTCCCTTTGGTGGGCGACTTCGGCGGCGCCGTCGTCGGCGGTGCTCGAGCTGCCCGATCCGCCGCCACAGGCGCTCAGCGTCGCGGTCGCCAGGATGACGAGCGCAAGCACCAGCACCGCTGCAGATCGAGGTCGATGGGTCATCAGAGCCACACGTTGATCGGGTATCCGGCTTCGGTCCGCTCTTGCCGGACAGCGCGCCAAGCTACCATTGCGTACCGATATCGGAGACAGAAGTTCCTACTTTTTTGGGCCGTCGACGCTTGGCGACGGGACTGCCCAGGTTTTCAAATAGAGTCGCCGCCGTGCCCAGGCCAGCGCGGCAGGTCCGTCGACGTCATCCCGCCCCGGGCCGGAGGTCGACGGCGACCTTCGGCCTGCTGCTCCTGGTGGCGATCAGTGCCCTCGGAGCAGCCGGATCTTCGGGTGCGGCGGCGGGCGGCGCGACGACCATCATCACCGCCGGTGGCCGGATCGGGACGCTGCAGCTCGACCACAGCGACAAGTCGGCGATCGTCGCCTTCGCCGGCGAACCAGAAGTCGACGAAACGGACCCTGGCATATACCCAGGATCTGGATGGGAGGCGCTCGGCTACCGGTGTGGTCCGAAGGACACGCTCGCGCCGCTGGTGGCGACCGCAGGTGCCCAGGGCCCCTACTGCCGAACCGTCTACTACCTCAACTCCGAAACCGGCCGCCTCGGCACCTTCTTCACGAGCATGATGGGCTTCCGCGACGCCCATGGGGTCTTCGTCGGGATGCGGACGGCCAAGGCCGATCGGCTCGAGGGGAGGAAGGCGGTCGGCGGGTGCCTCGAGGGCATCGCCATCCAGTCCCCGGCGAGCATCTTCCACCTGGTCATCACCGGTGGTCACACTCATCTACGCGGGAATGAGTTGGTCGTCAGGGGCGGCCGTGTCGGCGCGCTGGTCCTTCACAGCAGATCCCACGACGTCGGGGTCTTCGACTGTTACTGAGGCGGCGGTGGCGAGGACGATGCCGATCGGGCGAGCCCGGCACTACTCGCAGAAGTTCGGCGACGGGACGCTGATCGCTTCCACCTGCCGAGTTCCCGGTTCGATGATCATCGTCAGCTTGGGCTTCGAGAGGTTTGGCACCCAGAGGAATCCCTCCGCGAACGGCTCGACCGTCCCGGGCGCCTGATAAAGCGCGTCCGGATAAGCCGTGCGGGCTTCGCTCGCCGTCGAGCCGATGCCGACGTGACGGGCGGTTTCGCCGCCGCCGTCGATGGTGAACGCAAGGAGGCCCTTCTGGCCGGTTTGGAATATGGCCCAGCCTCGAAGCGGCGCGCGCAGTGGCGCGACTCGCTGACCCGGGTCGAGTTCGCATCCCTTCCGCAGCTTGCCGATCAGACCCTTGTGCCGAAGCGCCTTGGAGCTCGCCCCGAGCCTCAGCCCGCCGACGCCGTCAGGAGTGATGAACGGCGCGGCGAACGCATTGCCGGCCGAGCTGAGCATGAGGCTCGCGCAGATGGTCGAGACGGCGAGGGATCTCGTGAGCACAGCTACCATGCCATCGCGCAAGCTACCACCCGCGTAGCAGGCGAGCGGACCTAGTGTCCCGAGTCAGAGCTTGCGTTCGTAGACGCGGTGCTTCTTCACCACGCGGCCGTTCATCGCTTCGAGGCCGGAGTTCATCGCGTGGTTGGTCTCGAGGATGAAGCCCGCCTCGCCGTGTTTGAGCCTGGTGCGGGCGGCGGCTTCGAAGTGTTCGACGTAGAGGAGGGCGGCGACGCCGGTGTGCTGCCACTCGGGCTTGACCCCGAGGAAGCCGACGCGGAGCTGGTCGGTGGTGCGGTTGCGCATCAGGAAGTCCCACCAGCCGGTCGGCAGGAGCTTGCCGCCCATGCGTTTCTGCAGCTGGTTGGCGTCCATCACGGTGATCGCCATCGCGATCGTCTCGCCCTCCCGTTCGGCGACCATGAACCATTCCGGCGCGAAGACGAGCTGGAGATTGAGGGCGTACTCGTCGAGGTCCTCCTTCGAGTAGGGGACGAAGCCCCAGTTCTCCGACCAGGCGGAGTTGTAGACCTCGGCGAACTTGTCGAGGTCCTTGCGCAGGGAGCGGCGGGTCATTTTGCGCACCTCGACCCCGTACTTCTCGCGGCAGCGCTTGGCCAGTTTCTCGATGATCGGCTTCATCGAGGCGCGGTCGTCGATCGAGAGCTTCCAGGAGAGCAGGTCCATCGCCTTCTCCAGCCCCGCCTCCTCGCAGCGCTGCTGGTAGTAGGGCGGGTGCCAGTTCTGGCGGATCAGTGGCTGCAGGTCGAAGCCCTCGATCAGGACTCCGCCCTCCTCGTTCAGGTTGAAGTCCATCGGTCCCAGCATCTGGTCGCAACCGCGCGCCCGCAGCCAGGCTTCGGCGGTCGCCAGCAGCGCCTGCAGGATCTCCCGGTCGTCCTCGAACTCGAGGAAGCCGAACATCCCGGTCCGGGTGCCGTGGAACTGGTTGTAGGCGAAGTCGATCTGGGCGGTGATCCGGCCGACCACGCTGCCGTCGCGGCGGGCCACGAAGTACTCCGCCTCGCCGTGCTTGAAGTAGGCGTTGAGCTTCTGGTTGAGGAAGATCCGCCGCTCGAGTTTGAGCGGCGTCACCCAAGGAGTCCCCCGGTGCAGGCGGAAGGGGAGGTCGATGAATTCGCCGATCGCGCGGCGCCCCTTCACGGTGGTGATCTCGACCGCCACGGCCGCGAAACCTACTGCGCCACCGCCTTCTCAGGGCGATTCAGGTGAACTTCGCTTCGACCTCTGCGAGGAAAGCGTCGAAGAGCCGTTCGAAGGAGTCACCATCGAGGCTGATTTCCTCGCCCTCGGCGAAGCCCAGCACCGAGGTCTCCGGGGACAGCTTGATTCCCTTCGGAATCGCCACCACCGAGCCGTGTTCGGTCACCGAGGTGGCCAGCACCCGGACCTCGTTCAGCGGGTTGCCGTCACGCCCTTCCACCTTGGGGTTGCGCAGCTCGAACCAGCGGTCGAGCGCGGGCAACAGCTGATTCCAGGCCGCCGACCCGGCGCCGACCCGGCGCAGCTCCCCGACCGCCGCCCCGACCGACTCGCGGCAGGCGGCGACGTAGTGGCGGTCGTATCCGGTGCGGAGCAGCATCGGGGACAAGGTACCTCGCCGCGGCGACCGGGCCGCACGCCTCCTCATACCGTTCTCAAGCGAACCGCCTACGGAGTCGATTACCAGGACGATGTCGATCGAACCGGCACCGTCGAGCCGCATCGCCACCGCCTGCCGCTGCTTCGGCGACGCCTACCCGCCCCTGCGCGGGCAGTGGCAGATCCGCGGCGCCGGGGCGATCCTGGTCGTGGTCACGCTGTTCTACATCCCCTGGCTCTTCGGCTCGCTGAACCGCTCCGAGCCGTGGCTCGCCTGGCCCTTCCTCGCCGCCAACGCGCTGACGATCTTCACCGCCCTGCTCGCCGTCTTCAACGCCTGGTGGCGGACCGCCCCGCCGCGCCGCCCGCTCCCGCGCGGCGAGGAGCGCCACGTCGGCCTGATCATCCCCACCTGCGGCGAGGCGCCGGCGATGATCCTCCGCACCGTGCTCAGCGTCCTCGTCCAGGACTGGCCCGAGGACAAGCTGACCGTGGTCGTCTCCGACGACAAGGGCGACCCGGCGCTTGCGGAGGCGCTCGCCGACTGGCCGGTCCTCTACCACCGCCCGGTCCCGCGCGACGCCCCCGGCCGCGAGGGCGCCGCCAAGGCGGGCAACCTGAACGACGCGCTGGCGATGCTCGACCGCGAGTACCCCGACCTCGCCTACATCGAGACCCGCGACGCCGACGACGAGATGGGCACCACCCACTTCCTCCGCGAGGTGGTGGGACAGCTGGAGGCCGACCCGCGGCTCGCCTACGTGCAGACGATCAAGGAGACGCAGGTCAGCGCCGGCGACCCGTTCAACAACCGCGAGTCGCTCTTCTACCGCGGTCAGATGCTCGGCCGCAACGCCGCCAACGCGGTCTTCCCCTGCGGCTCCGGGGTGGTCTGGCGCCGCACCGGGCTCGCCTCGATCGGTGAGTTCCCGGTCTGGAACCTGGTCGAGGATCTCCAGTCCGGCTTCGAGGCGCTGAAGCGCGGCTGGCGCGGGATGTACCTGCCGATCGTCGGCGCGGTCGGCCAGCACTCGCCCGAGGACGTCCCCAACGTCTACAAGCAGCGCGGCACCTGGGCGATCGACACCGTGCGGCTGATGCTCTTCAACCGCTGGCGCGGCCTCGACCTGCGCCAGCGCGCCCAGTTCCTCGAACTCTTCCTCTTCTACATCAACGGCTTCACGGTGCTGGTCTATGTGCCGGCGGTGGCGCTCTCGCTGCTCGGCATCGTGCCGTTGGTCTCCACCGACCTCGGCTACGTCCAGCACCTGCTGCCGGTGATCCTCGCCACCGAGCTCTGGCTGTTGGCGCTGAACCGGCCCTTCGCCGACCGCCGCACCCGCCAGCGAGAACCGATCCGCGACCTCTGGCGCGTCCGCATCATGTGGACCGGGATGGCGCCGATCTTCATCAAAGCGACCGTCCAGGCCGTGCTCGGCGGGCCGCACCGCAAGCCGGTCTACAAAGTCACCCGCAAGGAGGACGACCTGCGCTGGCACTGGCGCCACACGCTGCCGCAGACGACGATCGTGCTCGCCGTCTTCGTCGTCCTCATCTACGCTTCGGCCCACGGCACCTTCCCGAACCTGGTGCTGCTGCTCGGCTCGATCTACTGGGGCGGCCTGAACATCGTCCTGCTGAGCGGCTTCGTCGCCCGCGGCTGGCACGGGTTGCGGCTCTTCGGGCGGGGGCTTGAGCCCGCGGCTCGGGCGCCCGAGGCGTCCCCGGCCGAGGTCGCTGCTTAGCGGCGCGACGGACAAGGGACGGCTAGGGACGGGCAAGGGACGCGGCCCTCTCGGCGGCGGCCCGGGCGGGCTGTGGCCGCCGCCGAGAGGGCCGGGTCCGTGGGGGGTGCGGACTTCCGAGGGGCGCCCGTGAGGAAGCGGGGCCCTTCTGGCGCAGGTACGTGCGCCTTCGGGCTCGCATATCGGCCCCGGATACGCGCTGCAAGCCCTGATGTGCCTATAGCAACATCAAGGCTTGCAGCGCGGGATCGACCTCCCGGGACGCGCAACGAAGTGGTCCCCCCCTCCCGAAATGGACCGTCCCGGGCGTCTCGGAGGCGGCCACAGCCTGCCCGGGTCGCCTCCGAGACGCCCGGGGCCGGCCCGCCTAGCTGAACTCGATCACGCTGCGGATGCCGTCCTGGGCCTCCATCAGGTCGAAGCCGCGGTTGACTTCGTCGAGCCTGATCTTGTGGGAGATGAACGGGGTGACGTCGATCTCGCCCGCCAGCGCGCGGTCGACCAGCACCGGCACCTGGTCGCGCCCCTTGACCCCGCCGAACGAGGAGCCGGCGATCCGCCGGCCGGTGATCAGGAGGCGCGGCACCACGTCGAGGGTCTCGCCCTTCCCGGCCACGCCGGCCACGGTGCAGAGGCCCCAGGCCATCCGGGTCGCTTCCAGCGCCTGCTGCATCACCTTCACGTTGCCGGTCGCCTCGAAGGTGTAGTCGGCGCCGAATTCGCCGTCGGTCATCGCCAGGATCTGCTGGACCGCGTCGGGGCCGCCGATCAGCGTGTCGGTCGCGCCCTGCCCCTTGGCGAGCTCCAGGCGGTCCTCCGACATGTCGACGCAGATGATCCGCTCGGCCCCCTGCAGGCGGCAGCCGGCGACCGTGCCGAGGCCGACCATTCCGGCACCGAAGATCGCGCAGGTGGTCCCCGCTTCTACCTTCGCCGTGTTGATCGCCGCGCCGAGCCCGGTCGAGAGCCCGCAGGCGAAGAGCGCGATGTGCTCGAAGGGCGCCTCCGGGTTGACCTTGGCCAGCGCGATCTCCGGCATCACCGTGTACTCGGCGAAGGTCGAGCAGCCCATGAAGTGGCGGATGTCCTCGCCGGCGCGGGAGAGCCGCACGGTGCCGTCGGGCAGGTGGCCGAGGTTTTGCTCGGCGCGGATCGCCATGCAGAGGTTGGTCCGCGGGTCGACGCAGTGGACGCACTCGCGGCACTGCGGCGAGAAGAGCGTGACGACGTGATCCCCGGGCGCCACCGAGGAGACGCCCTCGCCGACCTTCTCGACCACCCCGGCGCCCTCGTGCCCGAGCACCGCGGGCGCGTAGCCGGACGGGTCCGCCCCCGAGGCCGTGTACATGTCGGTGTGGCAGACCCCGCAGGCTTCGAGCCGGACCAGCACCTCACCCGCGCGCGGCTCGGCCAGCTCGACCTCCTGGACGACGAGCGGCTGCCCGAACTCCTCCAGAACCGCGGCACGGATCTTCACTTGGCTCTCCTTCCGTCGGGACGCTGCGACCGCTACCGATCCTAGTCTCCGGGGCCCGGCCAACATCCGTCTAAGGCTTTAGCTGGTTTTAAGTAGCCGGGGTACGGGTGCCGACATGCAGAAGATGCCCGCCTTCACGCGCCCCAAGGTGCCTACACGTCTCGCCTTCGCGCTGCTCGCTCCGCTGAGCGCGCTGAGCGCCTTCCTCGCCTTCGGGGCCCCCGGCGCCAGCGGCGCGCCGACCTGCCAGGGCAAACCGGCGACGATCGTCTCCGATGCGACGACGATCACCGGCACGAAAGCCCCCGACGTGATCGTCGCCGGCCCAGGCGACAACACGATCTACGGTGAAGGCGGCAACGACCTGATCTGCGGCGGCGAAGGCGACGACACGATCGACGGCGGCCGCGGCGTCGACAAGATCTACGGCGAAGGCGGCGACGACACGCTCGAAGGCGAACGTGGCTCCGACACCCTCGACGGCGGCTCCGGCGACGACAGGATCATGGGCGGCCGCGGCTCCGATGAAATCGAAGGGGGCGAAGGATCCGACGTGGTCGAAGGTGAACAGGGCAACGACACCGTCAGCGGCGGCCCCGGCGACAAGGACCTGGTCGAGGGCAACCAGGGCGACGACACGCTCGAAGGCGGCGCTGGCAACGAAGACGTGATCATCGGCGGCACCGGCAACGACCAGATCGATGGCGGCCCCGGCGAACACGACATCGCCGACTACGCGGGCACCGGCGGTGCCGTCACGATCGACCTGGCGACCCAGAGCGTGACCGGCGCCGAGGGCGAGCACCTGACCGGGATCGAGGACGCGATCGGCGGCTCCGGCAACGACACGCTGATCGGCTCGCCGGAAGCGAACCGACTCGACGGTGGCCCCGGCAACGACCACCTGGAGGCGGCGGGCGGCGGCGACGCGGCTTTCGGTGGCCCCGGCAGCGACCAGTGCACCGGCGGCTTCAGCGAAGAAACGTCCTGCGGCCCGTCGGCCGGCGCCAACGGCCTGGCGGTCGAAATCTACGAGTCGATCGACGGCAAGTCGAAGCTGATCCTCACCGGCAGCCCCGGCAACGACCAAGGCTCCGTCGGCTACTCCGGCGGCAGCTACGCGATCAGCGGCTCCGACGTCACCAACGGCGACCCGACCAACCCCGACTGCACCGGCGGCGCGACGATCACCTGCACCGGCAGGGTCGACGCGATCGAAGCCAACCTGGGCGCCGGCGACGACGAACTGGTGATCGAGCAGAGCGTCCCGCACTCGGTGCCCTCGATGCTCGAAGGCGGCTCCGGCTCCGACAAATTGGTCGGCGGCCCGGCCAACGACGTCCTCTACTCGGGCGAAGACCACGTCCCCGACACGCTCGAAGGGGGCGGCGGCAACGACGTCCTCTACGGGGTCAACATCTTCCACCCGCGCAAAGACTCGGGCCCGGCGACGATGGTCGGCGGCCCCGGCTCGGACCTGATGATCGGCGGCCAGCCCTGCGACGGGGACAGCTTCGACGGCGGTCCCGGCGACAACGACAGCGCCTCCTTCGCCCGCGTCCACAACTCGGGCAGCATCGCCGTCGAAGCGACGATCGGCGGCGCCGTCACCACGCCCGGCGCGGGTGGCTGCAACGCCGGCCAGATCGACTCCTCGACCGAGAAGATCGAGGGCTCGCCCGGCGACGACATCCTCACCGGCGACAACGGCCCGAACACGCTGCTCGGCCGCGGCGGGAACGACAAACTGGATGGGAAGGGCGGCTACGACGACTGTGTCGGCGGCGGTGGCAACGACACCGCGACAGCCTGCGAGCAGACGTCCTCGATCCCCTGAGTCTTGGCGGCCCGCCTGGCGGGTAGCTGGGGTGCATGACGCTCGAGCAGAACGGGCCCGCGGCCGTCCGCGACGACCCTGAGATCGAAGTCGTCCTCGCCGCCTACGGGGCCTTCGGCCGCGGTGACATCGCCGCGGCGACCGCCGACATGGACCCGGAGGTCGAGTGGATCGAGCCGATCACCTTCCCCGGCGGCGGCCGCCGGGTCGGTCCGGCGGCGGTGGCCGAGTACCTGGAGGCATCGCGGGCGGGCTGGAAGCACCTGACCTCGGAGCCGACGGCGCACCGGGTCGGGCCGGAGATCGTCGTCGTCCATCGCCTCCACGGGATCCTCCTCGACGGCACCCCGCGCGAGGCCGAGGTCGCTGACGTCTTCCGCTTCCGCGAGGGGCGGATCGGCCGCATGCGCGCCTACGAGGCGCCCGAGGAGGCCTTCGCGGCGGCACCGCTGCGGCGCTGGATCGACGCCTACGTGGGAGCCTGCGAGTCGAACGACCCGGAGGCGATCGCGAATCTCTTCACCGCCGACGGCGTCTACCGACCGGAGCCCTGGGAGACCTGGAACGGGCGCGAGGAGATCGTCGCCGGCTGGCTCGAGCACGCCGACAAGCCCGGCGACGCGACTTTCTACTGGTGGCACGTCGCCCGCGACGGCGATCTATGGGTGCTGGAGGCGCGCACCCGCTACCACAGCCTCGGCCGCGATTACTCGAACCTCTGGCTGGTCGAGCTCGACGACGAAGGAAGGGCGGATGGCTTCAGTGAGTGGTGGAAGCAGCTGCCCGACGACGCAGCCGGGTGAAGCGGCCGTCCTTGAGGATCCGCTTCGCCGCGTTGTGCCCGGAGGCGGCCATCACGCCGCCGCCCGGATGGGTGCCGGCGCCGCAGAGATAGAGCCCCTGGACCGGCGTCGCGTATCCCGCCAGGTAAGGGGAGCGGGTGATGCCGCACGCCGAGGCCGGCGCCAACTGCATTCCCGGGATGATCGACCGCACGATCTACGTCGGCTCCAACCTGCAGGTGATGGTGAGGCTGGCCAACGGCGGCCTGCTGCAGGCAAGCGTGCCCAACGACGGGGTCGACCTCGACTCGCACGAGCAGGGCGCCCCGGTCAGCGTCCACGTGCCCGCCGATGCATTGCGGATCCTGGCGCCGAGCGGGGTGACGCCGGCTACGTAGGGAGCGGGGCGAGGTGAGGGACGCCGAGGGACGCGGCCCTCTCGGCGGCGGCCCGGGCGGGCTGAGGCCGCCGCCGAGAGGGCCGGGTCTCGTGGGGATGTGCATGAGACGCCGGGGAGGCGTCACGGGGACGGGAGGATCGTGACGGAGGCGTGCGGAACTCCACGGTTCCTCAGGGGTCGAGAACGCGCTGAGTGAGTTGACCACACCCTGGTGTGGTCAACTCACCC
>DATEDJ010000140.1:0-13211 GCA_035281725.1 Solirubrobacterales bacterium | reverse complement strand
CGCCGGTTAGGACGACCGCGCCTGGGGGGCCGCCGGTTAGGACGACCGCGTGGCTCCGGGTCCCTTGCTTCGCCTCCCGAGGAGCCGTGGATGCCGGGCCGACCTCAGAAGACCCGGGTCGGACCGGCATCCACGGCTCTCGCGACGGCCCCGGTCCCCACCCGGGCCTCATACCACGGCGTCCCTCGCCTAAGCCGCGAACCGCTGTTCGGAGCGCGCCTTTGCCTTTGCCGCCTCGACCTCGCGATTCTTCGCGGGCGCCGTGGTGACCAGGCGGTCGAGCAGCGTCTGCGTCGCCGCCTCCACCGCCTCGATCGCCTCCTCGAACGCCGCGGCGTTGGCCTGCGAGGGCTTGGTCGAGCCGCTGATCTTGCGCACGTACTGGAGCGCCGACGCGTGGACCTCGTCACTGGTCGCGGGTGGATCGAAATTGTGGAGGGTCCTGATGTTTCTGCACATGCGCTGATCTTAGGACGGGAGAACCGGTAGCGAAAAGGTCACCGTCGCCCCCTTCGCCCAAGCACGCCCACCGTGGCGCTCGGCGGTCGCCCGGACGATCGCCAGGCCGAGGCCCGAGCCGGGCGCGTCGGCACTCTCGCCGCGCCAGAAGCGGCCGAAGGCCGCCTCCTCGGTGCCCGGCGCGAAGCCGGGGCCGGCGTCGGTCACCGAGACCTCCGCCTCCGCCCCGTTGCGCCGCAGCTCGATCCGCACCTCGCCTCCCGCCGGGCCGTGGCGCGCCGCGTTCTCCAACAGGTTGTCGAGCGCGCGGGTGATCGCGTCGGGCTCGCCTTTCACCGTGACCGGGCCGTCGACCTCGGCGACGACACCCTCGCGACCGGCCGCCGCGTGCCGCACGAGCTCGTCGAGGCGGAAGGGTCCCAGCGGTCGCTCCGCCGCCGACTCGCGCTCCAGCGCCAACAGATCCTCGACCAGCCGGGCGAGGCGCGTCGCGTCGCTTTCGAGGTCGGCGATCACCTCCGGATCGGCGCCGTGCCTCGCCACGTACTCGACGTTGCCGCGCAGGCTGGTCAGCGGCGTCCGCAGCTCGTGGCTGGCGTCGGCGAGGAAGCGGCGTTCGCGCTCGCGCGCCGCGGCGAGCGCGTCGAGCATCCCGTTCAGCGTCGTCGCCAGGTCGGCCACCTCGGCCGGCCCGACCGGCGTCGCCAGCCGCCGCGCCGGGTCCTCGGTGCGGGCGATCGTCGCCGCCGAGGAGGAGAGGTCGCGCAGCGAGCCGGTGCCGTAGCGGGCGAGGAAGGCGGCCAAGGCGCCGCCGACGATCACCGCGCCCACCCCGCAGAGCACCAGCAGCAGGCCGAGCCGGTGCTCGGTCCCTTCGATGTCGGCCTCGCCGCCGGCGACGATCACGACGCCTCCCGAGGCGGGGCCGCCGGCGACCGCGATCGGCGCCGCGAAGACGCGGATCGCTTCGCCGTCGAGCTCGGTGTCGGCGAAGCCGGTGCCGCCCTGCATCGCCGTCGTCGTCGCCGTCGTCCGCGGCAGCAGCTTGGCGCCGAGCGAGAGCGAGCGGGCGACGATCGCCCCTTCGGAGTCGAGCACCTCGACGCTCAGCTGATGCCCGGAGATCGGCGATTCGAGCGCCCCCGGCGCCCGCAGCAGGGCGGGCGCCGAGACCGCCAGGCGGGCCACGTCCGTCGCCCGCCGGCGCAGGCTTTCGTCGAGCGAGGAGTGGAGGCGGTCGGTGACCACGATCCGCGCCGCGATGCCGAACAGCAGCACGGCAAGGGCCACCGCGGCGACCGAGGCGACCGCCAGACGGAAGCTGAGGCTGCGACCCCTCACGGGGCGAGTATGAAGCCGACCCCCCGCACGGTCCGGATCGCCCCCGGGTCGCCGAGCTTTCGCCGCACCCGGGCGACGTAGCGATCGACGATGTTCTCGGTCGCCGCGCCGCCCCAGATCGTCTCGATCGCCGCCGCCCGCGAGACCACCGCGCGCGGGTCGCGCAGCAGCAGCTCGAGCAGCTGCGCCTCGCGCGCGGTCAGCTGGACCGGCGCGCCGCCGCCGCTGGCCACCGTCGCGGTCGCGGTGTCGAGGACGATCTCGCCGTGGGCGAGTCGGCCGCTGCGATCCGAGCCGCGCCGGTTCAGCGCCCGCAGCCGCGCCACCACCTCGGCGATCGCGAACGGCTTCACCACATAGTCGTCGGCCCCCGACTCGAGCCCGCGCACCCGGTCGCCGACCGAGTCCCGCGCGGTCAGCATCAGGACGCCGCCGGTCAGCCCCTTGGCGCGCAGCCGGCGGCAGACCTCGAAGCCGTCCATCCCCGGCATCGCCACGTCGAGGACGACCAGGTCCGGCGCCGCCCCCTCGGCGGCGGCCAGCGCCGCGCCGCCGTCGGCCGCCGCGACGACCTCGAACTTCTCCGCGGCGAGGCTGCGCTCGAGCATCCGCCGCACCGCGGCGTCGTCCTCGACGATCAGCACCCGTTCGGCCACCCGCGGTGCGCCAGTCCTCAGTCCCCGGCGACGTCGCGGCGCAGGAAGACGAGGACCGCGGCGATCAGCGCCGGCGCGGCGTAGAGCGCGCAGACCCAGAGCGCCCGGATGACCGGCGTCCAGTCGATCGGCGAGCGCAGGAACCCTTGCCAGGCGTTGTACTGGGTGCTCAGGAGGTAGGGATGGAGCCCACCGAGACCGGGCAGGATCCCGATCAGCTGGACCAGCAGCGAGAACATCAGGGTGCCGACGATCGCCGCGGCGCTGTTGCGGAAGACGGTCGAGAAGAGCAGTCCGATCGAGGCGACCGCGAGGATCGGGACCAGGTAGAAGAGCAGGCTGAGCCCGACCAGCCCGAGCCCTTCGGTCGCCGAGACCTCCGTCCCGGAGAGGCTGACGATCGAGTTGAACCCGGAGACGAGGATGCCGGCGACGAGGGCGACAGCGCCGGTGAGCGCAATCGCCGTGATCGCGTAGGTGAAGGTGGCGAGCGCCTTGCCGGCGAAGATCTGATGACGCTCGACCGAGCGCGTCAGGATCCCCTTCAGGGTGTCGTTGCGGTCCTCGCTGGCGACGATGTCGCCGGCGACCAGCGCGGTGATCAGCGGGAACATCCAGACCGAGCCGAAGAGGAGCAGGACCAGGGGCACGGCGAGGCCGGTGTCGTGCAGGTAGCGGCCGAAGGCCACGTCTTCGGGCTGGCCGGACCGAGCGGCGAGGGCGACGGCGAAGATGATCGGCACCAGCGCCGCGGCGCCGAGGCCGAGGTAGGTGCGCTTCTGGGCGCGCAGCTTGCGCAGCTCCCAGCGGTAGATGGTGAGCACGCCGGGGTTCACCTAGCCTCCACGGTGGCAGGCGCGACGGCGTCGGCCTGGTCACGGGATTCGCGGCGAGTCTCAACCACGGTGTCGCCCTCGGTGAGGCTGAAGAAGAGATCCTCGAGGGTCGCGTGGCGGCGGCTCAACTCGAGGATCGGGGCGCCCGCCTCGGCCAGCGCCAACGAGAGGGCACCGACCGCCGCCTCGTCGCGGGCGCCGAAGCGGGTCCCGTCGGCGGTCGCGGTGACATCCTCGATCCCGGACTGCGCCGCAGCGACGGCGCGGGCGCGCTCTTCGTCGGAGCTGCGCAGCAGGTAGCCCTCCCCCGCCTCGGCGCGCAGCGCGGCCAGCGAGCCCTGGTAGGCGACCCGGCCGGAGCGGACGATCGCCACCCGGTTGCAGAGTTCTTCGACCTCGGCCAGCAGGTGGCTGGAGAGGAGGACGGTCATCCCGCTCGCCGACAGTTCGCGGATCAGGTCGCGCATGTCGCGCATCCCGCCCGGATCGAGCCCGGTCGCCGGCTCGTCGAGCAGCAGCAGCCGGGGTTTGCGCAGCAGGGCCGCGGCGATCCCGAGCCGCTGGCGCATCCCGTGCGAGTAGCCGCCGACCCGGTCCTTGGCCCGGTCGCTGAGCCCGACGATGCCGAGCGACTCCTCGATCCGCTCCTTCGCCTCGCCGCCGTCGAGCGCCGCGAACAGGCGCAGGTTCTCGCGCCCGCTCAGGTAGGGGTAGAAGGAGGGCGCTTCGACGAACCCGGCGACGCCCTCCAGCGCCTTGATGCTGACCTGCGGGTCGCGGCCGAAGAGCCGCACGGTGCCGGCGCTTGGGCGGATCAGCCCGAGCATCATCCGCAGCGAGGTGGTCTTGCCTGCCCCGTTGGGGCCGAGGTAGCCGAAGACGTCCCCCGGCTCGACGGTCAGGTCGACCTGGTCGACGGCGACCAGCTCGCCGTAGCGCTTGACCAGGCCCCTGACCTCGATCGGGGTCGCCTGCGGCATCACCCTTGGCACCGGCTCTTCATCTAGTCCCTCATCGTCAACAGGTTCGGCATCTAGAGCCCTCGCGCCGCCGCCTCGACGGCGACCGGCGGCACGGAGCCAAGGACGACGTAGTCGATCCCGTCACGGCTGAAGCGGAGCACCGACCCGAGGGCGGTGTCGAGCTCTTCGCCCTTGACGTCGCCGATCGCGACCTTCGGCAGGCTGAGTTCGCCGGCGCCGCCCATCGGCGCTTCGCCTTCGCCTTCCGGCCCGCTCTTCGACTCGATCACGGCGATCCCGCCGAGTCCCTTGCCGTAGGTGACGAGAGCCGCCGCGTGGCCGTCGAATTCGATCGCCCGGACCTCCGCCTGCGGCAGCCCGGCGAGGCTCGGCGGCGCGGCGAGCGGGAAGTCGATCGCGGCCTTCACCGCTTCTTCGCCGACCGCCTTGGTCACCTTGCCGTCCGGCCCCTTCATCCCTTCGGCGGAGAGGTTGACCACTTTGGCTTCGGCGGGCGGGGAGATTTCGAAGACCGAGGCGGGGACCGCTTCGAAGCTGACCCCGGTCGCCTCCAGTTCGACCACCGGCGAGGAGCTTTCGCTGGAGTAGACGGCGGCGCGCAGCGGGATGCCGTTGGCGGCGTCCCAGGCGAGCTCGACCCGGCCGAGCAGGCCGCCGTCGTGGCTCGGCGCAGCGCGCACCGTGTAGGCCGCCTGGCCGGCGACGTCGGAGGGGATCGCGCCGCTCAGGTCGACGCGCATGCCCGCCTGGTCGATCTCCTTCTGGATCTGTTCGACCGAGGGGACCCCCTCTTCTTTTTCGGCCCCGGCTTCGCCTTGTTCTTCGGGCAGCGTGCCTTCGTAGACGGTTTCCGAGGTGCCGTCGTAGATCTCGAAGTGATGGCCTTCGACCAGCACCTGGCTGTCGTTGCCGGCTTCTTCGGCCTGCAGCTCCAGCCGCAGCTTGCCGCCTTCGGCCGGCGACGCCCAGAGGCGGCCGGTGGCGCCGCCCAGGATCGGGTCTTTACCTTCCAGGCTGGAGGCATCGATGAGGTTGTTGGTGAAGTGGATGTCGGCGCTGATCCCGGGCACCGTCGGCGCTTCGAGCGCGTCATGGACGGCGTTCGCCAGTGGTTTGGCGGGCGGCTTCGGCCCGCCGCCGGTGGTGGCGAGGGCGATGGCGGTGCCGCCGATCACGATCACCAGCGCCAGGGCGCAGATCGAGAGAAGACGACGGGTCGAGATGCGGCGAAGAAAAGACAAAGCGGCCTCCTGGTGGAACTCGGGTCCATCCGAGCGTAGGCAGGCTCCTTGAAAGAACTCTGACAGTTCCCGGCGCCCGTCACCCGGAGCGGACCCCGCCGAGCACGATCGCCGCGACTTCTGTGCCCACCCGATGCGGATCGGCGCCCTGGACGTTTCCCAGTTTCAGCGCCAGGAAGAGCGCGCCCATCGTCGCCGGCCCGAGCGTCTCCGCGCGCAGGTCGGGGCGCAGGGTGCCATCGCGGCGGCCGCGGTCGAGCAGGGTCGCGAAGGCCTTGACCAGGCGGTCCTTGCGCTTGGCGCCCTTCCCCTGCGGCTGGTGGGTGCCGATCAGCCGGGCCAGCAGCGGGTAGCGGGCGGCGATGTCGACGAGGTCGAGGATCAGTCGTTCGAGCGAATCGGCGGCGGGCTCGCTCGCGGCGGCGGCGGCCTCGAGCGCTGCCAGCGCCTGCGCCATCGCCTCCAGCCGGATCGCGTCGATCAGCTCCTCGCGGTTGGCGAAGTGGCGATAGACGGTCGGCCGCGACACCTCGGCCGCCACCGCGATCGCCTGCATGCTGGCGGTCGGGTCGTCGGCGAGGACCCGCGAGGCCGCTTCGAGGATCGAGCGGATGTTGCGTCGCGCGTCCGCCCGCAGGTCCTCGGTCAACTCACTCCCTCCCCTTTGTTCACATCGGATCGAACTTCTGACAGTTCTCTGACAAGTCATACACCACTGTCTTGTTTATCGCTACCTTGCCGCCCATGCGAAAACTGGCCAGCTGGTCCTTCACCCACCGCCGCACCGTCCTCGCCGCCTGGCTGATCGCCGTGATCGGCCTCACCGTGATCCACTCGGCGGCAGGCAGTGCCTACCGCGACACCTTCAAATTGAGCGGCACCGAGAGCTCCGAAGCGCAGGACCTCCTGCAGCAGAGCTCGCCTCAGACCTCGGGTGACGTCGACCACATCGTGATCGCCGCCGAAGCGGGGAAGACGATCCGCGAAGCCGGGGTCAAGTCGGACGTGACGACGATGCTCGAAAAGGTCGAAGGGCTGCCCCACGTCGGCGCGGTCGCCTCGCCCTACGCGCCCGGCGCCGGGGCCCAGATCTCCAAGGACGGTCGGATCGCCTACGCGACCGTCACCTTCGACGAACAGGCCAACGAACTCCCCAGCGGGTCGATCGAACGGGTGATCACGGTCGCCCAGGAAGGGGCGCACGAAGGCGTCGACGTGCAGCTCGGCGGCCAGGCGATCGGGCAGACCAACAAACCGAGCACCGGCAGCGCCGCGATCGGCTTCGTCGCCGCCGCGATCGTCCTCTTCCTCGTCTTCGGCTCCTTCTTCGCGATGCTGATGCCGCTGTTGACCGCGGGCTTCGGGCTCGGCGCCGGCCTCGCCGTGATCGGCCTGCTCTCGCACGCGATCCAGATGGCCTCGTTCAGCTCCGAGCTCTCGCTCCTGATCGGCCTCGGGGTCGGCGTCGACTACGCGCTCTTCATCGTCACCCGCTTCCGCCAGGGGCTGCTCCGCGGCCTGCGCCCGGAGGACGCGGTGGTCGACGCGCTCGACACCTCGGGACGGGCGGTGATGTTCGCCGGGATCACCGTCTGCATCGCCCTGCTCGGCATGTTCGCGCTCGGCGTCAGCTTCCTCTACGGGGTCGCGATCGCCGCCTCGGTGGTCGTCTCGCTGACCGTCGTCGCCGCCCTCACCCTGCTCCCCGCCCTGCTCGGCTTCACCCAGACGCGGATCCTCGGCCGGCGGACGCGGCGGGCGCTGGCCGAGCAAGGCGTGCTCGCCGAGAGCGACGAGTCGCCGCGCTGGAGCCGCTGGGCGGGAGTGCTGCAGCGCCGCCCGGCGCTCTTCGCGGCGGGCGCCGCCGTCCTCCTGCTGGTGATCGCGGTCCCCTTCCTCTCGATCCGCCTCGGCTCCTCCGACGAAGGCAACGACCCCTCGAGCACGACCACGCGCCAAGCGTACGACCTGCTCGCCGAAGGCTTCGGGCCGGGCTTCAACGGACCGCTGCAGCTGGTCGCGAAGGTGCCCGACAAGCAGGCCGAAGCGGGCTTCGAACGGGTCCTCGCGGATGCCAAGAAGACCGAAGACGTGGCCGCCGTGACGCCGGCGAAAGTCCTCCCCGGCCAGGACGGGCGCTCCGCCGTGGCGATCGCCAACGTGATCCCGGAAGGCTCGCCGCAGGACGCCTCGACCACCGACCTCCTGCACACGCTGCGCGACGAAACCATCCCCGACGCCACCGCGAACGGCGGCCCGCAGGTCCTGGTCGGCGGCCAGACGGCGGTCTTCGAGGACTTCTCCGGGGTCCTCTCGCAGAAACTGCCGCTGTTCATCGGCGTCGTCGTGCTGCTCTCCTTCCTGCTCCTGATGGCGGTCTTCCGCAGCCTCGTCGTGCCGCTGATGGCCTCGGTGATGAACCTGATCTCGGCCGGCGCCGCCTTCGGCGTCGTCACCGCGGTCTTCCAGTGGGGCTGGGGGGCGTCCCTGCTCGGCATCGACCGGACCGGCCCGATCGAGGCGTTCCTGCCGGTGATGGTCTTCGCGATCCTCTTCGGCCTCTCGATGGACTACGAGGTCTTCCTGGTCAGCCGCATCTACGAGGAGTGGCGCAAACGCGGCGACAACCGCGAAGCCGTCGTCCACGGCCTCTCGGCGACGGCCCGCACGATCACCGCCGCGGCGACGATCATGGTGCTCGTCTTCGGCGCCTTCGTCCTCGGCGGCGAACGGGTGATCATGCTGTTCGGCGTCGGCCTCGCCAGCGCCGTTCTGCTCGACGCCCTGGTGGTCCGCAGCGTCCTCGTGCCGGCGCTGATGATGCTGGCCGGCAAGGCCAACTGGTGGCTGCCCGCCTGGCTCGACCGCATCCTGCCCCACCTCAACGTCGAGGGCAGCGAAATCGACTCGCGCGCGGGGGCGCGGCCTGCTCCGCACCCGCAGGACGTCCCGGTCACGGAATCGTGAGGGACGGGGGTCTGCGACGGGACGGGTAAGGGACGCGGCCCTCTCGGCGGCTGCCCGGGCAGGCTGAGGCCGCCTCCGAGAGGGCCGCGTCCGTGGGGGGTGCGGACTTTCGAGGGGCGCCCGTCACGAAGCGGGGCGCTTCTGGCGCAGAGACGTGCGCTTTGACGCCGTCACACACACGTGACCATGGTTTTGGTCCCCTATAGGGGACCAAAACTTGTACGGAGAAATCTGACCGGTGGGACGCGGTGCAGTCGACTTTGATCCTCCTATGGTGTGGTCAAAGTCGGTCAGGTGAATCTGAGCGCCGCGGTGGCGCCCGAAGTCCCGCGGAACGCGCACCGAACCGTGTCCTCCCCCTGAAACCTCCCGTCCCGGGCGTCTCGGAGGCGGCCACAGCCTGCCCGGGTCGCCTCCGAGACGCCCGGGCCACCCGTCCCCAATCGACCGGGCCACGGATCGCACCGGCGCTGGTCGACCGCAACCAGTCCGGCATCGAATAACCGCGCGCTCCTCACCTAACCTTCTCTGGATGGGTGATGGAAGGCGTGTAGTCGTGGTCGGCGCCGGCTTCGCGGGGCTGGCGGCGGCCGACGCGCTGCGGGCCCGGGGGGCCGAGGTGACGGTGCTGGAGGCGCGCGATCGGGTCGGCGGCAGGGTCTGGTCGGTGCCGTTCGGCGACAGCGCGGTGGTCGAGCGCGGCGCCGAGTTCATCCTTCCCGACTACGAGGTGATGCAGTCGCTCGCCACGCGCTTCGGCATCCCGTTGGTGCTGAAGGGGACGCCGTATGGTCGGCGGAAGGCGGTCGGTGAGGAGGCGATCGGGGAGGCCGAGCTCGAGGCGGCATTCGCGCGGATCGGGCGAGGAGCGCCGGCAGGCGCGGCGAGCGCCGGCGCGGCGATCGCGGCGCTCGAGCTCGAGCCGCGGGCGACGGCGCTGCTTCGCACCCGGGTGGCGATCTCCAACGGCCACCCGGTCGACGACCTCGACGTCTCGGTGCTGGAGGAGTCCGCATCGACCTTCGGCGACTTCGCGAACTACACGCTCGAGGGCGGCAACATGCGGCTGGCCGAAGCGCTGGGGAGCCCGCTCCGCGACGCCCTCCATCTCTCGTCGCCGGTGCGCCGGATCCGCTGGTCGGACGCGGGCGTCAGGGTCGCCACCGACGGCGCCGAGCTCGACGCCGACGCCGCCGTGATCGCGATCCCGACCGTGCCCCTCGGCGAGATCGAGTTCGACCCGCCGCTCGACGGGGCGACCGCGTCGGCTCTGCAAGCCGTCACCTACGGCCAGAACTCGAAGCTCTTCATCCGCCTCCGCGCCCCGGCGCCGGCGAGCGCGGTGATGTCGATCGCCGGCCACTTCTGGACCTACACGCAGCTCGGCGCGGACGGAGAGCCGGCCCCTTTCCTCGTCTCCTACGCCGGGACGCGGTCGGCGATCGAGGCGCTCGGGGGCAGCGAGCAGCCTCAGCGCTGGGTCGCCGCCACGCTGGCACTGCGGACCGACCTGGACCTCGATCCGGACCCCGCGGCCGCCCTCCTCTCCAGCTGGGACGAGGATCCCTGGGTGCGAGGCGCCTACTCGGCCCGCTCGCTCGCCTCACCGATCCGCGACGAGGACCTGCAGCGGCCGATCGGCCCGCTCTTCTTCGCCGGCGAGCACACCGCGGGCGCCTGGCACGGCCTGATGGAGGGCGCCCTGCGCAGCGGCAATCGCGCCGCCGAGCAGGTGCTCGGCGGCGCGATTGCCTAGGCGCCGAAAATGGCGACCGTGCCGACGATGCACGAGTCGCCGGTCAGGAACGGGCCATCGCCCGACGGCGGGTTGCCCTGCTTGGCACCGGTGCCGCCGACCAGGCCGGTGATCTCGGTCCCGTCGGAGGCCGAGGCCTGGAACTCCTCATCGTCGGAGGTCGCGTTGAACGAGTTCGGGCTCGCTTCCGCGTCTTCCTCCAGTTCCCGGTTTTCCTCCGGCGTGGCGGACGACAGATAGCCTTCGGTGTCGGTCTCGAAGGTGGCGCCATCCTCGGAGCCGAGCGTCGCAACGCCGCGGGTCAGTTCGATGTAGGTGACCTCGCGGATGCGGGTGCCTTCGCGGAAGCATTTCCCGTAGAAGGCAAACGGCCCGACCGAGCCGAGCGTCACCCGCGGTGCGCTTTCGCGCGATTCGGCTGCCGGCACCGCCCCGCCCTTGAACACCTTGACCAGCTGGGTCTGGGTATTGCCGACCGAGTTGGCGCCGAGTGCGCCCGACGGAAGCGTCCCGGGGGCGATCTTGTCACCGCTCACCGCACCGGGCGCGATCTTGTCGCCGGTGATCGCGCCGCCGGCGATCTTTTCGCCGGTCACCGAGCCCGGGGCAAGCGCTCCGCCGCCGACCGCTCCGGCTTTGATCTTCGTCGCCGTCACCGCGTTCTTGCCCAGCTTCGCCGCGGTCACCGCGTTGGTCCTCAGCTGTTTCGTGCCGACGCTGTTCTTGCCGAGGCTCGATGCGGCGAAGGCGGTTGCGCCTCCCACCACCAGGAACATCGCCATCGTCGACATCACGTTCGCATAGGTCAGTCGTTTCAAAATTCGCTGCACTGGTTCTCCCTCCAGGGATTAGTTCGCCACCGCGGATCGGCGGCGTCGGGCAGTGCCTACGAGCCCTCCCGAGAGCGGGTTCAGGTACACCGGAAGCTGTGCCGCAGCGGCACCTCGGCGGAGTGACACCCTGCCGTCGCGGCTAACAGTCACACACACCCGGAGGGCGATGTGACCTAAGACGAATTCGATCTGAACCTCATCACCAGGGGCGTCGTAGACAGCGGTGTGAATCCAGTTCGCAAATCGGTGATGACCGCGTCGGCGTTGGTCTTCCTCGCGATCGCGGCGTTCGTCGTCGCGAGCAGGGGAGGATCCGACGCCGCCGTCGCCACGACCCGCGGCGGCGCCTTCGCCTGGCTTCGCCCCACGGCTGTCCCCGCCAGCTGGGTGACCCACCGGCTCCCCGGGTCGCCGGCGACGCTCTCGGCACCACCCGGCTGGCATTCGGCTCCTGGCGACCCCGGCACGAGGACGATGGTCTCCCGCTCACCCTCCGGGCAGATCGTCGGCTACCTCAACGCCACCCCCCGTCAGGGCAGTGAGACCCTCGCGAACTGGTCGGACTTCCGAGTCGATCACAACCGCGACGAGGGCGACCGCGAGGTGCGGCGGCTGGCCTCCGCGTCCGGCCTCCGCTTCCGGTCGGCCACCGGCTCCTGCGTGCTCGATTCCTACGCGACCTCGAGCGGCCACCGCTACCGCGAGATCGCCTGCCTCGTCTCCGGCCCCACCGCCTCGACCGTGATCGTCGCCGCGGCCCCGCCCGGCAGCTGGGCCGACGAGGCGCCCCGACTCGAGCGCGCCGTAACCGACTTCACCACCTGAACCCCCAAGACAGAAGGAGAAGCAAAATGCCTACCCAGGTAAAAAGAGTCGCTGCCCTGCTGGCAGTCGCGGCGATGATCGGCGGCAGCGCCACCTCGGCCGCGGCCACCACCCGCCACCACCACCATCACCACTCGGCGATCCCACAACACAACGGCGGCGATCACGACTCCGACAACAACGGCGGCCCCAGCGACGGCGACGGCAACATCTGATCGCGGCCCCGACCCGAGGCGGCGGGTTAAAGCGAGTCGAGCTTGGCCCGAAAAGGGCGACTGGAAACAACCGCGGCCCCGGCGGCACGAGCTTTCGTCGCCAGGTCCCGGTCGGAGGTGACGACCACCACCTCATCCTCGGCAAGCCATCCGGGGAGTCGGGCAAGGATCTCCCGGTCGGCCGCGTTCGCACCCGCGGCGTTCGCCCAGGCGATCTCGACTCGCTCGGCGCCGAGCCCTCTCCGCGGCTCACACTCAAGCATCACCGTCACCCGCTCCTTCCCACCCTCGGCCCAGCGGTCGACTCGCCCGACCAGCCGCTCGATCGCGCCCGCCCGGTCGCGCCACCAACCGTCGGGCCGAGACCCGATCACATTCATCGCATCGACTACACGGTGCACATACTCATCATCGCGCGCCCCGGGGCTGTGGCGCAGGACGTCGACCATCAGCGAGCCGTCGGAGACGGTCGCCGTGTAGGGGCCGAGTTCTGCCAGAGCAGGTGGTCTGGTCCCCGGACGGCGGTGGCCGTGGTGGCGCCCTCGACTTTGATGTCCATGTCGCGGACGTTGCTCATGTAGTTCTCGACCATCCACAGGTACACCTGGTAGGTGCCGTTGGTCACCGTCTGGTTCAGCGTGAAGCCTTCACCGTTGGCCGGGCCCGAGCGATAGATCACCGAGCCGAGCATCGCCGTCGTGTTCGCGTCCGCCGTCGGCGTCGGGCCCGACAGGGACACCGATCCGGAGCTCGGCGCGTTGGTCGAGAAGGGCGGGGTGAAGCTCTGATTGCCGCCCGCCGCCGTGACCGATCCGGACGTCACCGTGTTTTCGGCGGCGTTCAGCCACTGGTATTCGTAGGTTGCGACACTCAGGTTGACGGTGAACGACGACCCCGACGAGGGCTGGAAGACGAGGTATTCGCTGCCGGGATTGGCGAGCGCGTACCCGGTCGAGGTTGGAGGACGGCAAGGGACGCGGCCCTCTCGGCGGCGGCCCGGGCAGGCTGAGGCCGCCGCCGAGAGGGCCGGGTCTCGTGGGGATGTGCGGGAGACGCCGGGGAGGCGTCACGGGGACGGGGGGATCGTGACGGAGGCGTG
>DATEDJ010000139.1:0-28030 GCA_035281725.1 Solirubrobacterales bacterium | reverse complement strand
GAGAGTTTTCGGCTTCGGCGGTTTCGGTCGCGACTTCGCGCGAGGATTCAGCCGGGCCGAGCTGCTGGGACGCCTGGGTGGCCTTCGACGGGTCCTGATCGGGGCCGAAGTGGATCCGGCTGGTGACCGGGGTCAGCGGCTTCAGCGGGCTCTCCCGGTGGACCGCCGAGATCACCAAGACCAACGCAATCACCGCCAGGCAGGCGACGGCGACGGCGCGCGCGGTGCGCAGGCGCCAGACCGGCTCCTGGCGGACGCGCGGACGCACCGCGAGCGCCCGCGAGGCGATCGAGGGCAGCGAGGCGAACGAGGAGTCGGGCGAGCGTCGTTCGGCGGCGACGTGGCGCAGGGTCGACTCGAGCTCGTGGTCGGAGCGCGCCACCTCGGCGATCCCGAACCGTTCGAAGGCGGCGTTGTTGGCGCGCAGGTGGCCGGCCGAGAAGCCGTAGGAGATGACCGGGCAGCCGCGGATGTGGGCCTCGAGCACGGTCAGCCCGGCGGTCGCGTGGACCATCGCGTCGGCGGCAGCCATCCAGTCGCTCATCTGGTCGGTGAAGCCAAGCACCCGGACCCGCTCGTTGTCGGCGAAGCGGGCTTCGAGGCGCTTGCGGGCGTCCTCGTTGCGGCCCGCGATGCAGACCACCTCGGTCTCGCCGTCGGACAGCGCCAGCTCGATCGCGCGCTCCAGGTCGCCGACTCCCCAGCCACCGCCGGAGACCAGCACCATGCGGGCGTGCGCGTCGACGCCGAGTGCCTCGCGGGCGTCGCGGCGGGTGCGCGGCATCAGGAACTCGGGCGAGATCGGCGGGCGGGCCCATTCGACCGTCCCCGGACCGACCAGCCGCTCGACTTCCTCGATCGACTCGGGATGGGTGACGTAGTGGCGGTCGACGCCGGGGTGCGCCCAATAGCGCAACCCGGCGAGGTCGGTGATCGCCGACTGGACCGGGATGTCGAGGCGGCGCTTTTCGCGCAGCATCCCGAGCACCACGGTGACCCCGGGGTAGGTGGAGATGATCACGTCCGGCTGCTTCTCGTGGATCAGCTTCAGCAGGCCGCGGGCGCCGGTCAGGTACATCAACTGCATCGCCAGCCAGCGGGTCGGGGCGAACTTGGCGATCAGCCAGTACTGGGCGTCGAAGACCCAGGGGGCGCGGCGGAAGGTGAAGCGCGAGCCACCCCGCACCACCGCCGACATCATCTTGCCCATCGCCTCGAGGCCGTTGTCGATCGTCACCTCGGCGCCCGGGACCTGCTTTTCGAGGTCGGCGGCGATCATCCGCGCGGGCAGGTCGTGCCCCTCGCCGATGTCGGCGGTGAGGATGAGCGCGCGCGGGTCGCGCGCCTCCCCCGGTCGCGAGGCACCCGCGAGCAGCGCCCCGGCGGCGTGTTCGTTGCCGTTCATGGAAGGCGTCGTGCCGGGGATCGGGTCCGGCGGGCGGGTGGTGCACTTGACCCATTCGACGTACTGGCGGACGCCGTCTTTGAAGGGCGTCTCGGCTTTCCAGCCGAGCTCGTCGAGGGCGCGCTGGTTGGAGATCGTCTTGCCCGGGAAGTCGCCGGGACGCGGCGGCGTGTGGGTGATCTCGCAGGTGTCGACGTTTTCCTGCACCCGCTCGGCGATTTCGAGAATCGTCGTGATCTCATCGCCGGAGAGGTTGTAGGTGCGGCCGGCCGCCGCCGGGGCGAGGGCGGCGACGATACCGTCAGCGAGGTCCTCGACGTAGATGAAGCTGCGGGTGGTGCTGCCGTCGCCGGCGATCGTCAGCGCCTTGCCTTCGAAGGAGAGGTCGGTGAACTTGGCGACCACTCCGGCGGCGCGGGCGCGCGGGCCGTAGGGGATGCCGAAGCGCAGGACCGTGTACTCGAGGTCGTAGAGCTCCGAGTAGCCGGCGCAGTAGGTCTCGCCCGCGAGCTTGGTCGCGGTGTAGAGGTGGCGCGGGGCCGGGATCGCGGTTTCCTCGTCGACCTCCTGCTCGGGGCAGTCGCTGTAGACCCAGGTGGTCGAGCCGTAGACGACGCGACCGACTTTCGCCCGGCAGGCCGCCTCCAGCACCTGCAGGGTGCCCCGGGTGTTGACCTCCTCGGCGAGCACCGGGTCGGCGAGCACGTGGCCGACGTCGGCGACGGCGGCGAGGTGGATCACCGCGTCGCAGTCGCGCATCGCGAGGTCGAGGTTGCCGGGATCGGTGATCGAGCCGGTGAAGGTCTCGACCTCGAGCGGTGAGTGGTAGGGCGAGGCGCTCAGATCGAAGATCCGCGGCGTCATCCCCTGCGCCATCAGCTTGTCGACGACGTGGGAGCCGATGAAGCCCCCGCCTCCGGTCACCAGGACCCTCATCTCCCTATCCCTCCTCGCCGGCCAGAGCCGCGTCGCGGCTCTCCGGGCGGTAGTAGAGCGGCACGCACCAATGATTCTCGGCCACCCAGTCGGTATTCGGCAGCTCGTCGGAGCGGCCCATGATGCGGTGGCAAGGCTGGTCGTAGACCTTGCCGGTGCTCTTCTCGATCTCCTCGAAGACGATGTACTTGTAGAGGCCCGAGGTCATCCCGTCGGGGAGCGCCAGGCGGGCCGGGTGGACAGGGTCGAGGCGCTCGCGGGCGTACTCGTTCTTCCAGCCGACGATCTCCTCCATCCGCTCGGCCTGGACCAGCGCCAAGGCGGCGGTGAACTCGTTCATCCGGAAGTTGAGGCCGTCGACCTGGTGATCGAACTTGCCGTAGTTGCGGAACTTGCGCGCGTACTCGAGCAGGTCCTCGTCGCCGGAGACGAGCACGCCGCCCTCGCCGCTGGAGACGGTCTTGGTCGCGTAGAGCGAGTAGACGCCGGCGTCGCCGAAGCTGCCGGGGCGGGAGCCGTTCCAATCGGCGCCGTGGGCGTGGGCGCAGTCCTCGAGCAGGAAGATGCCGTGCTCGCGGCAGTAGGCGGCGATCTGCTCCGAGTCGAAGGCGAGGTGGCCGCCGACGTGGACGAGGATCGCGGCCTTCGGCTTGTGCCGCTCGGCCTTCGCCTCGAAGTCCTCGAAGGACATGCAGAGATCGTCGCGGCGGCAGTCGACGAACTCCACGTTGGCGCCGGCGCCGACCGCCGCCAGCGGGGTCGCCATGAAGGTGTTCGACGGGCAGAGGACGGTCTCGCCCTTGACGCCCGCGAACTCGAGCGCCGCCAGCGCGCCGCCGGCCCAGCTCGAGAGGCCGACCGCGGGAAGCTTGTTCCACTCCGCCCAGCGCTCCTCGAGGGCGGCCAGCTTCTTGCCCTCCGACCACTGCTCGGAGTCGAGGACCTCGGTCCACAGCTCGAAGAGGCGGGGACGGTCGCGGTGATCGAAACCGATCGCGAACTTGGTCACGTCGGGCAGGGATGTCTCGGCGGCGCCTACGGCTGGCTCCTTCTTGAGTGGTGCTGGGAAAAGGGTTCGGCGGGAGTCGGATCAGTTGGTCGCCGAAGGGCGGCGCAAGGCTAGCAGCGAAATCGGAAGGGAACGTTTAAACGGAGTGCCAATTGGGGACAGGCGCGCGACCGAGGTCGCGGGCTTTCCTTAAATCGGCATTTTCAGCGGCCGGCATGAGAGGAAGGTGAGACTGAGTCGCTTTCGCGAGCCACCTCCTCATCGCCGGCCTGGACCGCCTCGATCTCCTCAGCGTGGGCGGTCTCGATCACCGCGCCGACGGCGCGCGATCCCGCCAGGAGGACGACGCCGCCGACCGCGAGGAGGACCGAGAAGACGAGCACGGCACCGCCGCCCGGGGTGCCGGACCAGGACTCTTCGAAGATCAGCGGGGCGAGGATCACCGGCACGACGACCTGGACCGCGAACATCACCGGCGTCACCTGGGTGGCCGGGCGGCGGCCCAGGGCGCTCATCTCGCTGAGCAGCGCGACGCCCTCCGAGGCGGCCGCGGTGGCGAGCCAGATCGCGGCGACGATCAGCGAGCCGTCGGAGAGTTCGTCGGTGAGGAGCTTCGAGGCGATCGCAGTCCAGGCGTAGCCGAAGCCGGCCGCGACGATCGCCAGCGTCCCGGCCGCGTTCGCCCGCCCGCGCACGACATAAGGGGCGACGACCGGGATCGTCACCAGGACGAGGGCGATCGCGATCGGCACCGTCCCGGCGTTGTCGGTGGTCCGTTCCGGGGCGGCGAAGGCGACACCCGCGACGCCAAGCACGATCAGCGCGACCGAGCCGTACTCCCGCCGCCCCGGCCGCTCCCCCAGTTTGGTCACCCCGAGCCAGAGCAGCAGCACCAGCCCGCTGGCGAGGCACGGCTGCACCACCGTCAGCGGCGCCAACAGCAGCGCGACGATCTCCAGCGGCCAGCCGAGCAGCCCGATCAGCGTCGCGATCAGCCAGCGCGGGTTCCGCACCAGCCTGCCGATCAGCGAGACCCTCAGCGCATGCTCGTGCCCGACGTCGCGCGCCTCGAGCGCCTGCAGCGCGACCGAGGTGTTGTAGAGCGCCGACGCCCCGATCGCGCAGATGATCCCCAGAGCGAGCACCCGGCGAGACTAGTCGCCGCGGTCGTCGCTCCCTTCGGGGTTGAAGTGCTCGCCGATCAGAATCGTCAAGACCACCGTGGTTATGAGCCAGATCATCTCGATGTCGACGATGAGTTCTTCGTCCGCGCCGAGACCGGCGAGGCCGTAGAAGATGCCCCCCTCGACGGCGACGCAACAGGCGAGGGTGACCATGTAGCCGAAATACGGTCTCATGGCGCCGAGGTTAGCCTCCGATTTTGGAATAGAGGATGAGTCCGATGATGGCGATCAGAGCGGCCAAGCCACCAACAGCGGTCTCCGCCCGCCGTCTCGCCTCGGAAACAGATCTCAGGATGGCAATCGCCTGACCCGCGAACCCGCCGATCGCGATCGCCGCCGCGATCCCGCCGGCGGCGGCAAACAGATTGGTGGGGCTGATGAGCATGGCGGGCAGCACCCGTCGGATGCTGCCCGCCGATTCCGCGCGCGTGGCGCGCGGAATCAAAAACCTCTGTCGCTAGAGCGTCAGGTCTCTTGGTAAAGCGGCCCGTCGCCGCCCTCGGGGAGGGTGAGGCGGCCGCCCTTGGCGGTGATCGCGCCGCACTGGACGCAGTTGGAGGCGGTGACGTGGACGTCGACCTCGGCGGCGCCGTTCTGCAACTGGTCCTCGGGGATCTCGTAGACCTGGGCCGGGCACATCGAGACCCAGGTCTGGGCGATCTCGCGCGGCACGTGGGTCTGGATGCGGACGTGGTTGGGGGCGTCGTCGCGGGTCGCGTTGCCGGAGAGGAACACCGAGCCGAGCTTGTCGAAGGTCAGCTCGTTGTCCGGTTTCGGGTACTTGTCGGCCGCGTTACCGATGAAGACCGGCTCGTCGGCGTTCGCCTCGACCTTCCAGTGGCCGCCGGGGAAGTTGCCTTTGGAGGCGATCATCATCGACCCCATCGCGCCGCCGAAGATCAGCCCCTTGGTCAGCGGCTGTTTCATGTTGCGCGTTTCGTAGAGGTCCTTCTCGATCTCCGACTTGTGGATCATCTCGTCGTAGGCCTCGAAGTTGACCGCGTCGATGTCCGCCTTCAGCGCGTCGACGATCGCTTCCGCCGCGTACATGCCGGCGTGCATCGCGTAGTGCACGCCCGCCAGCTCGGCGATGTTCACCATCCCGGCGCAGTCGCCGGCCATCAGCATGCCCGGCACCGAGAGGCGGCTCGGCATCGACCAGTAGCCGCCCGAAGGAATCGTCTTCGCGCCCCAGCCGACCCGTTTGCCCCCCTCGAGGATCTTCTTGATGAAGGGGTGGGTCTTCCACAGCTGCAGCGCGTCGTGGACGGAGAAGGTGGCGTCGGTGGTGTCGAGCCCGACGACCAGCCCGAAGCAGACCTTGTCCTCGCCCATCGGGTAGAGGAAGGAGCCGCCCGCCTCCTTGTATTTGCCGCTCCAGCGCAGCGGCCAGCCCATCGTGTGGATGACCTTGTCGAGCGGCTTCGGCACCTCCCAGATCTCCTTCACCCCGAGCTCCCACGCCTGCGGGTCGGCCCCGTGCAGGTCGAAGTAGTCGTAGGCGGCGTAGCTGAGGTGGCCGATCGTGCCCTCGGCGAGGACGGTCGCCTTGGCGATCACGTCCGAGCCGGGCTCGAAGTTCGCCAGCTCCTGGCCGTCTTTGCCGCGGCCGCGGTCGCCAGAGCGGACGCCCTTGACGATCCGGTCCTCGACCAGCAGCTTGGTCGCGGCGGTTTCGGTGAGGATGTAGACGCCTGCCTCTTCGGCTTTCTCGGCCAGGAAGCGCCCCAGTTTCGACACCGAGAGCGTGTAGGTGCCCTCTTTGCGGAAGTTGGGCGGCGGCGGCTTCACCGGGAACGCTTTCGACTTCGTCAGGAAGTAGGTCGCGTCCTTGGTGACCTCCTGGTAGACGGGAGGCCACTCGGCCGGCGGCAGGTCCGGGAACAGCCGTTCCAGCCCCGACGGGTCGACGTTCGCCCCCGACAGGAGGTGGGCCCCGGCCACTTTGCCCTTCTCGATCACGGCGACCGGCACTTCGCCGAGCTTCTCGGTCAACTCCGGCTCGTGCTCGAGCAGCTGCATCAGTCTGTTGGCGCAGGCGAGGCCGGCGGGGCCACCGCCGACGATCGCGATGCCGACCTCGATCCGGTCCTCGGGCGCGTCGGTCGGCGGACCGATCACCGAGCTCGAGTCGAACGGCGGCGGGAACTCACTGGGTGGCACTGCCGGCATCTGGGCTTCCTCCTGAAGGGGCGAAGGTGGGGCTGAGCTTTCGCTCAGCCGCCCTTCTTGGCTTTGATCGCCTCGGTCAGCTTGGGGACGATTTTGTGGAGATCTCCCACCACGCCGAGGTCCGAGAACTCGAAGATCGGCGCGTTCGGGTCCTTGTTGATCGCCAGGATGTTCTCCGAGTTCTGCATACCGACCTTGTGCTGGATCGCACCGGAGATCCCCGCCGCGAGGTACAGCTTCGGCGCCACCGTCTTACCGGTCTGGCCGATCTGCGCCGCGTAGGGGTACCAACCGGCGTCGACGACCGCACGGGTCGCGGCGACCGCGCCGCCCATCGACTCGGCCAGTTCCTCGGCGAGCTTGAACCCGTCGGCGGCACCGAGGCCACGGCCGCCGCCGACCAGGATGTCGGCGTCCTCGATGTTCACGTCGGCGCCGCGCTGCTCGCCGCGCTGGACCAGCGTCGCCTTGGACGACCAGGGCGAGAGCTCGACCTCGACGTCCTCGACCGTGGCGGTGCCACCACTCTCGTTGGCGTCGAAGGCGTTGAGGCGGCCGATGATGATCCCCGGCTCGCTCACGTAGCCGACGTCGGCGATCTCCGAGTCCTGGAGGATCGGCCGCTCGACTACGAGCTTCCCGTCCTGGACTTTGACCGCGGTGACCTCCATCGTCACCCCGGCACCGAGGCGGGCGGTGAGGCCGGCCCCGATCTCGAAGCCGAGCAGACCACCGCCGAACAGCGCGTAGCTGATCCCGTTGTCGGCGATCACCTTCGCCATCGCGTCGACGATCGGCTGGGCGAGGCCCTCCGGCACGTTCTTGGCCCGGTAGACCTTGGCGGCGCCGTATTTGCCGAGCCCGGCGGCGGCGGCGTCGGCGACGTCACCGACCACCAGCGCGGTCGCCTCGCCACCGATCTGCCCGGCCAGCTTGGCGGCCTCGGAGATGGCACCGAGCGAGTTTTTGTTGAAGTTGCCCTCGTCGTCGTGGAGGGCGTAAACCAGGATGCCTGCCATCTAGATCAGTTTCCTCTCGTCCAGCCAGGCGACGATCTTTTCGACCGTCTCGTTGGTGTCCTCGTCCTCGATGATCTCGCCCGCCTCCTTCGCCGGGGGCGGGTTCAGGGCCAGGACCTTCGTCTTCGAGCCAGCCTCGCCGACCTGGCCGGCGTCGATCCCGACATCACCGGCACCCTTGTTGTCGAGCGGCTTCTTTTTCGCGCCCATGATCGCTTTCAGCGACGGGTAGCGAGGCTCGTTGATCGCGTCGCCGACGCTGATCACGGCCGGCAGCTCGATCTCGACGGTGTCGTAGCCGTACTCGGCCTGACGCTCGCAGCGGAGCTTGCCGTCGTTGACGTCGATTTTGATCACCTGAGTCAGCGAGGGCATCTGCAGGTGGTCGGCCACCACGGCGCCGATCGTGTAGCACTCGCCGTCGTCCGACTGCTGGCCGAGCAGGACCAGGTCGGGGCTCTCGGACTCGAGCACCTTGGCCAGCGAGTAGCCGGTCGCGCAGACGTCGGAGCCCGCCAGGGCGTCGTCGGTCAGCTGCACCGAGCGGTCGGCGCCCAGGGCCACGGCCTTGTGCAGCGCGCGGACGGCGGATTCGGGACCCATGGTCACCGCGACGACCTCCTCGACCGGGATCGCGCCACCCTCCTTGATCTGCATGGCCGCCTCGAGGGCGTGCGTGTCGAAGGGGTTGAGGTTTTTCTCGCCGCTTCGGTCGAGACGCATCGTGCTCGGGTCGATGCGCTTCTGGACCGCGGCGTCCGGTACCTCCTTGACCAGGACGCAGATCTTCAAGTTCAAGCCTCCTTGGGGGAACGGTTCTCGGTCTGCGAGAGCCGACGTTCGATTGCGCTCACGAAGGCCCGTCGCGGCCGGCCATGCTATCGACTAACCGGATTGACTGACCAGTCAATCAGGACTATACCCTCCGCCTGGACAGTTACACCGATCCGTGTAGGCAACTTAGGAGGTATTCCACCTACCGGCTAGGCGCCGGCGGCGTGGCGCTCCGCGGCGCCCTCGCGGATAAACTCGACGATGTCGTCGGTACCCGCTCCCGGCGTGAACACTTCGGCGACGCCGAGCTTCTTCAGCTCCGGGATGTCGTCGGCCGGGATCGTCCCCCCCACCGTGACCAGCACGTCGTCGACCCCCTGCCCCTTCAACAGCTCGACCACTTTCGGCACCAGCGTCATGTGGGCGCCGGAGAGGATCGAGAGGCCGACCGCGTCGGCGTCCTCCTGGATCACCGTCTCGGCGATCTGCTCCGGGGTCTGGTGGAGGCCGGTGTAGATGACCTCCATGCCCGCGTCGCGCAGCGCCCGGGCGATGATCTTCGCCCCGCGGTCGTGGCCGTCGAGGCCGGGCTTGGCGACGACGACGCGGATCTTGCGCGCGGTGGCGGCAGGGCTCATACGCCGGAGGATATCGGCGCGGGGTATGTCTCGGGCTCCTTGCGGGTCGACAGCCAGGAGCCGCCAAGGATGAGTGCGAGGCCTAGAAGGGCGCCGGCGCCCGGTTCCTCGCTGAGGAAGACGACGCCGAGGGCGAGGGCGATCACCGGGTTGATGTAGGTGATGACGGAGGCGCGTGAGGGGCCGGCCTCGCCGATCAGGATCGCCATCAGGACGAGGGCCAGCGCGGTGCAGAAGAGGCCGAGGACGACCACCGAGGCGAAGGCGCCGACGGTCGGCGCCGAGCTCGGCAGGTCGATGATCGCGAGCGGGGTGAGCACCACCGTCGCGATGGTCAGGCAGGCGGCCATCATCGCGGTCGGGTCGAGGTCGCCGAGCTGCCGTTTGAGGATCAGCGGGCCGGTCGCGTAGCCACAGGCGGCGATCAGGACGGCGCCGACGCCGAGCAGTTCGCCCCCGTCGCCGGAGATGTCGACGCCGACCAGCGCCGCCACTCCGCCGAGACCGACCAGGAGCCCGATCAGGCGTCGCCCGGTGACCCGTTCGGACGGTTCGAAGCGGAGGCTGAGGAGGGCGATCAGGAGCGGCGTGGTCGCGATCAGGATCGCCGCGGTCGAGGAGGCGACCTCCTTCTCCCCGGCGGCGATCATCGGGAACGGGATCGCGATCTCGGCGATCGCGAAGGCGAGGAGCCAGCGGCCGCGGCCGCGCAGCGTCGGCAGCGTCCCGGCGCGCCAGGCGACCGCGATCAGCACCGCCGCGCCGAGGGCGACCCGCAGCCAGGCGAGGTCGAGCGGCGACATCCCGCCGTCGTCGGCGATCTTGATGAAGAGGTAAGGCAGGCCCCAGAGGACGGAGACGGCGGCGAAGGCGCCCCAGGCGCGGCGACTCATCCGCGCGGGAGGCGGAAGCGGCGCGGGGCGGGCCGGCGGTTGGCGGCGACCCGCGAGGCGCCGAAACCGGCGATCGTCGCGATCACCGTCACCGCGACCGCGGTGAGGCGCCGGCCGAGCCGCTCGAAGCGCAGCGTCTGCCAGCCCTCCGCCTTGGCGATCGCCGCCAGCGGCGGGTCGGGGTTGACCGCGACCGGGTTGCCGACCGCGCGCAGCATCGGCAGGTCGGACTCCGAGTCGGAGTAGGCGTAGGAGGCGGCGAGGTCGATGTCGTGCTCGCGGGCGAAGGTCTCCATCGCGGTCACCTTGCCCGGGCCGTAGACGAAGGGGCCATCGAGGTTGCCGGTGAAGTTGCCCTCGGCGTCGACCTCATAGCGCGTACCGATCCCGCCCTCCATGCCGAGCACCGTCGCCAGCGTCTCGACCACGTCGTTGCCGGCGGCGCTGACGATGAAGGTCGGCCTGCCCGCGTCCTGGTGGGCGTGGACCTCCTCCAGCATCTGCGGGTAGACGCGCGGCAGGATCGCCGTCATCACCTCCGGGCCCATCCGCTCGATCGTCGTCGCGGGGACGCCGGTGATCAGGTCGCGGGCGACTTTCAGCACCTCGTTGGTGCGCTCGTCGGTGGTCCCGCGCAGGCGGTAGCGCAGGTGCTCGACGCCCCAGCCCCAGAGCTGCCGCCGGCTGACGACGCCGCCGCGCGCCGCCACCCGGGCAAATTGCATCCCGCTGGACCCTGCCATCAGGGTCTTATCCAGATCGAAAAACGCAGCGGCGCGGCTCATCGGAACTGGCGCCGCCCAGTCGCGACGCGCGGCTTACGCCGCGGCCACCTCGAGCACGATCGCGTCGCCCTGTCCACCGCCGGAGCAGATCGCCGCCACGCCGAGGCCACCGCCGCGGCGGCCGAGCTCGTGGACGAGCGCGCCGACGATGCGGGCGCCGGAAGCGCCGATCGGGTGACCGAAGGCGATCGCGCCGCCGTTCACGTTGACGTTCTCCTCGTCGATGCCGAGGATCCGCATCGAGCCGATCGCGACCGAGGCGAAGGCCTCGTTGATCTCCCAGAGGTCGACGTCGGCGGGCGTCTTGCCGATCTTCTCCAGCGCCTTCAGCGCCGCGTTGCCGGGCGTGCGGGCGAGGTAGGCGAAGTCGTCGGCGACCATCGCGTAGGAGACGATCTTGGCCAAGGGCTTGCGGCCTTCCTTCTCCGCCCACTCCTCCGAGGCGACGACGATCGCGCCGGCCCCGTCGTTGACGCCGGGCGCATTGCCGGCGGTGTGGGTGGCGCCCTCGCCGCCGACCGCCTTCAGCTTCGCCAGGACCTCGAGCGTGGTGTCCGGACGGGGGGCCTCGTCGACCTCGACCGTGGTGTCGCCCTTGCGGCCCTTGACCGTGACCGGGACGATCTCGTCGGCGATCCGCCCCGCCTCGGTCGCCGCGCCGGCAAGGTGCTGGGAGCGGACGGCGAATTTGTCCATGTCGGCGCGGGTGATCTCGAGCTCGTTGGAGACGTCGCTCGCCTCGGCGATCATCTGCTTGTGGGTGAAGGGGTTGGTCAGCCCGTCGTGGGTCATCGCATCGAGCGCTTCGACGTCGCCCATCCGGAAGCCGAAGCGCGCGTTGGGCAGCAGGTAGGGGGCCTTGCTCATCGACTCCATGCCGCCGGTGACGGCGATCTCGAGGTCACCGGAGCGGATCCCCTGGTCGGCGAGCCCGAGCGTGCGCATGCCCGAGGCACAGACCTTGTTGATCGTCTCCGAGGGGACCTCCTTCGGGATCCCGCCTTTGATCTGGGCCTGGCGCGAGGGGATCTGGCCCTGGCCGGCCTGCAGGACCTGGCCGAAGATCACCTGCTGGATCTGCTCGGCGCCGACGCCGGAGCGCTCCAGCGCCGCCTCGATCGCGATGCCGCCGAGCTCGGGTGCTTCGAGGGATGCGAGAGCGCCGCCCATCTTGCCGACCGGGGTGCGCGCGGTACCAAGGATCACTGAGCTGGACATCTGCAGGCCTTTCCTCTCCTTTTGATGCGGGCCCGCGGCGCGGGCGCCTCGCCTGCAGGACGATAGCGGCACGAGCCGCGCGCCCCGCCTCTCTAGACTCGCCCTCCGATGAAGGTCGACGTGAGACAAAGCTCACTGCGCGACGCCGACGCGGCACTCGTCGCGGTCGGCCTCTACGAGGGCGACTCGCTGCCCGACGGCCTCGCCGACGCCCCCGGCGCGGGCGACGCGAAGGGCTCCTTCAAGACCTTGACCCGGCTCTACCCGGGCGGCCCTGAGCGACTGCTGGTGGTGGGGCTGGGCGAGCGCGACGACTTCGAGGTGGAGAAGCTGCGCGTCCTCGCGGCGCTGGTCGCGGCCGAGGCGGCGAAGCTCGAGGCGACGTCGCTGGCCTGGGCGCTGCCCGCCGCCGAGGACGAGGAGGCGGCCGCCGAGGCGATCGTCACCGGGACGATCCTCGGCTCCTTCCGCTTCGACCGCTTCAAGGGTGCCGACGACGACGAGAAGGCCCGACTGGAGACGCTGACCGTGCTCGGCCCGGCGGAGCTCGCCGGCGCGGTCGAGACCGCCCGGATCTACTCCGAGGCCGCCAACCGGGCCCGCGATCTGCAGGAGACGCCGGCCAACTTCGCCAGGCCCGAGGACCTCGCCGCGCGCGCTGAGGAGATCGCAGCAAACTCCGACAAGGTCACGGTCGAGGTCTTCGACGGCGACGCAATCCTCGCCAAAGGTATGGGCGGGCTCGCCGCCGTCAGCCAGGGCGGCCCGGTCGACCCGCGCCTCATCACCCTGCGCTACGCGGGTGGCGGCAGCGGGCCGACGCTCGCCTTCGTCGGCAAGGGAGTGACCTTCGACACCGGCGGCATCTCGCTGAAGCCGGGCGCCGGGATGCAGGAGATGAAGTTCGACATGTCGGGCGCCGCGGCGGTGCTCGAGGCGTTCGCCGCGATCGTCGAGCTCGGCCTGCCGATCGACCTGCTGACGGTCGTCCCCTCGACCGAGAACATGCCTTCCGGCACCGCGGTGAAGCCCGGCGACGTGATCACCCAGTACAACGGCAAGACGGTCGAGGTGAACAACACCGACGCCGAGGGCCGGCTGATCCTCGCCGACGCGCTCGCCTGGGCGGTCGAGCAAGGAGCGGAGCGGGTGATCGACCTGGCGACGCTGACCGGTGCGGTGCTGATCGCGCTTGGCTCGACCTACGCGGCGGTGATCTCCAACGACGACGCCTTGGCTGCTGAGATCGCGGCGGCGGGCGAGGAGACCGGCGAGCTGGTCTGGCGCCTCCCCCTCCACCCCGAGTACAAGGAGATGATGAAAGGCACGGTCGCCGACCTCTCCAACCTCGGCACCAAGCGCGAGGCCGGGACGATCACCGCGGCCTCCTTCCTCGAGGAGTTCGTCGACGGGACCCCCTGGGCCCACATCGACATCGCCGGGACCGCCTGGGACGTCAACCGCGCCTACACCGGCAAGGGCGGCAGCGGCTACGGCGTCCGCCTGCTGGTCCAACTGGCCCGCGATCTGGTCGACTGAGCGTCTGCATTTGAGCCCGCTATGCGGGACTAAATGCAGACGAAGGCCTCAGCCGCCGAAGATCATCAGCGTCGAGGTGCCCGTGGCGAGCAGCTTGCCTGACTCCTCGGCGGTGAGGCGCGCCTCGGCGGTCGCCTGACGGCGGCCCGAGATCGGCGGCCGCCCCAGCTCACCGGCGATCACGGCGCGCAAATAGTCGAGCCCCGCCATCTCGGCCCCGGCGGCGGCGGTCGCCACCGGGTCGGACCACTCGAGGGTCCGGGTGCGGGTGAGCTCGGCCTCGTCGGTGCTCAACGGCGGCCGGTCCGGGCGGGCGCGGGGGCGCCCGCGCGACGCGGCTCGCCGCCGCGGTAGTGGAGGTCGGCGGTGATCTCGTCCATGCCGATCGCGATCCGCGGGCTGCGCGGGCGGTTCCGGTTCTTCTGTCTGTTGGGGGTCAACCTCATCGTCCCCTCCAATCGGGGTGCGCTACTTGGTTTCGTGATGAAACTGGAACTTCGGGCGACCCTAGCCGACTCGGTTTTGTGATGCAACCTATGTGTGAGAAGATCACACGGTGCTGCGGCGCGACTATCCGAACCAGCCCTGCTCCCTCGCCCACTCGCTGGAGGTGATCGGCGAGCGCTGGTCGCTCCTGATCGTCCGCGACGTGATGAACGGCAATCGCCGCTTCTCCGGCATCCAGGCCTCGCTGGGGATCGCCCGCAACGTCCTCTCCGCCCGCCTCCAACGCCTCATCGACGAAGACATCCTCGAGCGCCGTGCGTACCAGGAAAGCCCGCCCCGTTACGAATACTTCCTGACCGAGAAGGGCCTCGACCTTTGGCCCGCCCTGATCGCCCTGATGGGCTGGGGCGACCGCCACTCCGGCAACCCCGAAGGCCCCCCGATGCGCATCGTCCACAAAACCTGCGGCGGTTTCGTCTCCGACCGCGGCATCTGCGAAGACTGCGGCGAGGTCCTCACCGCCCACGACGCGAGGGCCGTCCCCGGCCCGGGCGCCGCCGTCTACGAGAACGCCCCCTACTCCCCCTTCGCCGACCGCCGTTAGTCGCGGCGCCGCGCGTCCCATTCGCGGCGTAGGCGCTCCATCGAGACATACTCCTCGACCATCATCTGGTCCTTCGTCCGGTCGACCCGACGCTTCATGCCGATCAGATGATTGAGCGAGGCGACGCGGACCGGTAGGCCGCCTAGCTCTTGGATCTCGGATTTCTCACGCAAATTTTCGTAGCTGTGGATCCCATCCACATGGCCGAGGATGTCGAACTCGCCGAACCCGGTGACGAAGGTGAAGTTCATTCCCGCCTCAAGCGTCTTCGCGTCAACTAGGAACGGGAGATCGTCGGAGGCGCCGCGCAACCTGACCCCGATGTCCCGTAGTGCGGCCGCCAAGCGCTCCAGATTCCTCCGGCCACGGGCATAGGCGATGTCGAGATCGTAGGTCGGGTAGGCGGAACCGTGAGCCAGTCCGGCGACACCCCCAATGACGACGAAGTCCACCTGCTTGCGATCCAGCGCGTCCAACAGCGGCCCGGGTTCCAGGATCGGTTTGTCGCGACGTGCGTCCACGATTTCCCAAGCCGCACGGTCTTCCCCATTCGCCCCCGGCCTCACGTCGTTTTCACGCTGGATGCGAAGAATTTGGTCCGCCCAGCCCAATCCGCGCTCGACCCGAACTGCGGGTGAGAACTCGAAGTTGCTTTCGTTGAGGGTCAAATCGACGCCAGTGTCGCGCGCCGAAGCGTCGAGGATCAGGTTGGCGCCCAGCAGCCGCAACAGTTCGCGCAGGGTCTCGAAGGACGGTGAGACTTTCCCGGACTCGATCCGCGAGATCGCCGACTGGGTGGTGTTGGCCCGGGTTGCGAGATCGCCTTGGGAGACCCCGGCGATAGTGCGAACCTCGCGCAACAACTGGCCGGCGGGCTTCTTCGGCCTAGTAGCGATCGCAAATGCTCCCACGGGCCATTTATAGCGTATCCGCGATAATTGCTTATTCGCTATATCTGCTCGCGCGGTAGCTTTCTTTGAGGACGACGATCGACGGAGGAGAGGGACATGGCGACGACGGCTGGAATCGGGGCTCGGGACAAGATCTTCATCGGCGGGGAGTGGGTCGAGCCGGCGGGAGCGGACCCGCTGCCGGTGGTCAACTCGACCACCGAGGAGGTATTTGCGACGATCCCCGGCTGCACGCCGGTCGAGGTCGACCTTGCCGTCGAGGCGGCGCGTGAGGCCTTCCCAGGCTGGTCGCGGACGCCGCGCGGTGAGCGCGCCGAAGTGCTGAACGCGATCGCCGCCGGGCTAGGCGAGCGCGCCGAGGAGCTGACCGCGACGATCACCCAGGAGCTGGGGATGCCGGTGAAGCTGACCCAGATCGTCCAGGTCGGCCTGGCGATCAACGACGTCGCCTCGATGGCCCAGGCGATCGAGGAGGTCCGCTGGGAGGAAGAGATCGGCAACTCACGGGTGCTGCGTGAGGCGACCGGCGTGGTCGGCGCGATCACCCCCTGGAACTACCCGCTGCACCAGATCACCGCCAAGGTCGCCCCCGCCCTCGCCGCCGGCTGCACGGTGGTGCTGAAGCCGAGCGAGGTGGTGCCGCTGAACGCCTTCATCTTCGCCGAAGTGATCGAGGCGGTCGGGCTGCCGCCCGGCGTCTTCAACATGGTCACCGGGATCGGCCCGGTCGTCGGCGAGGCGATCGCCGCCCACCCCGGCGTCGACATGGTCTCGTTCACCGGCTCGACCCGGGCCGGCCGGCGTGTCTCCGAGCTCGCCGCCGCGACGGTGAAGCCGGTGGCGATGGAGCTCGGCGGCAAGTCGCCGAACGTGATCCTCGAGGACGCCGACTTCTCCCGCGCGGTCCCCGACGGCGTCGCCAAGTGCTACCTCAACTCGGGCCAGACCTGCAGCGCGCTGACCCGGATGCTGGTGCCGCGCGAGCGGCTGGCCGAGGTCGAGGAGCTGGCCGCAGCCGCCGCCGAAGCCTTCACCCCGGGCGACCCGTTCGACTCCGAGACCACCCTCGGCCCGCTCTCCTCCGCCGTCCAGCGCGAGCGCGTCCGCGGTTACATCGAGAAGGGCCAGGCGGAGGGAGCCAAGCTCCTCACCGGCGGCGCCGAGGCGCCCGAGGGCCTCGAGCGCGGCTTCTTCGTCCGCCCCACCGTCTTCTCCGAGGTGACCCCGGAGATGACGATCGCCCGCGAGGAGATCTTCGGCCCGGTGCTGGCGATCCAGCCCTACGAGGACGAGGCCGACGCGGTGCGGATCGCCAACGCGACCGAGTACGGGCTCGCGGGCGGCGTCTGGTCCGGCGACGAGGAGCACGCGATCGAGGTGGCGCAGCTGCTGCGCACCGGACAGGTGGAGATCAACGGCGGTGCCTTCAACCCGATCGCGCCGTTCGGTGGCTACGGCCAGTCCGGCCACGGGCGTGAGAACGGCCGCTGGGGTCTGGAGGAGTTCCTCCAGGTGAAGAGCCTGCAGCTCTAGCGCGGTTCGAAATGGGCGATATGCGCCCAAAAGGAACCGCGGTAGGTCGAGTGGTGATCACCGGCGCCTCGGGCCAGGTCGGGACGCTGCTCGGCGGGAAGCTCGGCGCGGCCGGGATCGAGGTGACGCCGCTCGGCCGCGGCGACGACTGGGCCGCAGGGATCGCCGGTGCCGACGCGGTCGCGGCGCTGGCCGGGACGCTGCAGCCCGGCCGCGGCGATGACTACCGCTCGGCCAACGTCGAGACCGCTACCCGCACGGCGGAGGCGGCGCGGGCCGGCGGGGTCGGGCGGATCGCCTTCCTCAGCTACGTCGGCGCCGCCACCGACTCGCCCAATGACTACCTGCGGGCCAAGGCCGAAGCCGAGGCGCTGCTCGTCGACTCAGGCGTGCCGACCACGATCTTCCGCTGCCTCCACATCTTCGGACCGCCCGAGCGTCCCGGCCCGACCGCGGGCGCCTTCATCGCGACCGGGCGCCGGGCGGTGATCGTGCCGGGCAGCGGCAGGCAGCGGATCGCACCGCTCTACATCGATGACATCGTGACGGCGCTGACCACCGCCCTCACCCGACCCGATGCGCCGACCGGAGTCTTCAATATGGGCGGGCCCGAGGAGATGTCGATGGACGAGTTCGTCCGCGTCGTGAACGGCGGTGCAGCGCGGATTCGCCACCTGCCGGCGCCGCTCGCCCGCCTCTCCGCCCGGCTCTCCCGTGAGCTGACCCCGGCGCTGATGGACCTGCTGCTGCGCGACAACGTCGTCGCCACCGACCCGGTGGAGATCGGTACCCGGTTCGGCTTCACGCCGACCCCGCTCAGCGACGTCTGACCCGCCTCGGCCCGTTAGCGCGGTTCGAAATCCCCCGTAGGCGTGGATAAGGAACCACGCTAGGCCGGGAGGGTGAAGCGGACGCGGGTGCCCGGATGCCCGTCTTCGAGCCAGATGCGGCCGCCGTGGGCCTCGACGATCGCGCGCGAGATCGCCAGGCCGAGGCCGGCGCCGTCCTCGTTGCGGCTGCGCTCGCCGCGATAGAAGGCGTCGAAGACCCGCTCGCCGTCTCCCGCCGGGATCCCCTCGCCGGAGTCGGCGACCTCGACCTCCACCCCACCCGGGCCGCCCTTGGCGCGCACGGTGACGCTGCCGTCGGCGGGGGTGTGGCGGATCGCGTTCTGGATCAGGTTGAAGAGGACCCGCTGGACCTTCTCCGCGTCGGCCTCGGCGACCACCTTCTCGCTCGGCAGCTCGGCGGCGAGGTGGACACCGCGCTCTTCGGCGGAGGTGCGGAAGGCGGCGACGGTGTCGCCGATCAGGTCGCCGAGCTCGACCTGTCGCATCGTCCAGGAGATGTCGCCGGCCTCGATCCGGGAGAGCTCGAAGAGGTCGTCGATCAGGTCGCTGAGCACGGCGACGTGGGTGCGGATCTCGGCCAGATAGCGGTCGCGGTCCTCACCTGCGACGCCGTCGTCGATCGCCTCGACCAGGAGGCGCAGCGAGGCCAGCGGCGTGCGCAGGTCGTGCGAGGCGGCGGCGACCAGGCCGCGGCGGGCGTCCTCGACCTGCCGCCGCATCCGCTCTTCCATCGACTGGCGCACGGCGAGGCCGGCGGCGAGCGCCGCCGCGGCGACCGCGACCAGCACCGCGAGGATCTGGGTGAACCCCATCTGGTTGGGGATCGCGACCGCGGCCGCCCCGGCCAGGAAGGCGGCCAGCGCGATCAGCCCGGCACGCCACATTCCCCGGCTCATGGCCGGAACCTGTAGCCGACGCCCCAGACCGTCTCGATGAAGCGAGGCTCGGCCGGGTCGTCGTCGAGCTTCGCGCGCAGCCGGCGCACGTGGACGGTGACGGTCGAGGTGTCGTCGAAAAACGGCTCGCCCCAGACCGACTCCATCAGCTGGTCGCGGGAGAAGACGCGACCCGGGTTCTCGGCGAAGAAGGCGAGCAGGTCGAACTCGCGCATCGTCAGCATCAGCTCCTCTTCGTCGAGGAAGACGCGGCGGCCGGCGGGCTCGATCCGCAGCGGCCCGTGGACGATCGGCGGCTGGTCCTCGACCGCGGGCGGCGCGGTGCGGCGCAGCACCGCCTCGACCCGGGCGACCAGCTCGGCGGGCGAGAACGGCTTCACCACGTAGTCGTCGGCGCCGTGGCGGAGGCCGACCAGGCGGTCGGACTCCTCTCCCCGCGCGGTCAGGAGGATCACCGCGATCGGCGGGCCCGACCGTTCCTGCAGCCGTTCCATCACCTCGATCCCGTCGATCCCGGGCAGCATCACGTCGAGCACGACCAGGTCGGGCCGGTGCTCGGTGGCGGCGTCGAGCGCCCTGTAGCCGTCCGGCGCGGTGTAGGTCCGGAAGCCCGCCCGCTCCATGTAGCGACCGACGATCTCGACGATCGTCGGCTCATCGTCGACGACGAGCACCGTCGCGGTCTTCGCGGCGGCGTCGGGGGGCTCAGAGGTCATCTGAGTCCTCCGCGTGCGCGACTGGCGAGCGCCGGACCAAGCGGGGCAAGGACGCAGGGAGGCCAAATAGCAGCGCTATTTGGCCGACCGAGGACACCGCCCCGCGCCGGTCCGCCGCCGCCAGGCGTGCGCGGGGAGGACTCGGAGGGCCTCCTATCCGAAGGTGAAGGCATATCCCTGTACGCCTTCTTCCGGGACGAGTTCGAGCACGTGATGTTCCACCCGTGGCAGTTCGACCAGGATGTAGAGGCGTTCGTCGGTCACCTTGACGTAGCCATTGTGGACGTCGGCGCCGTCGTCGGCGGTGGCGATCGGCTTGCCGTCGAGGAGAACCTTCACCCGGCGCGGCTTCCCCGGCGAGCCGAGCACCAGGTAGACGCGCCGCGCGCCGAAGTTCAGCGCCAGCCGCGCGCCCTGCTTCGCCGTCACCGGCTGTTCGGTGATCTGCCATTCGCCGCCGTAGGAGAGTTCGTTTTCCCCCGGCTGCTGGAGCGTGAAGTCGTGGGTGCCTTTGGTGATCAGCCCGTTGGTGAAGTTCTCGGCGCGGCCGGAGCCGAGGTAGGACTCGGGCGTCGAGACGGTCGGTTCGGCGGCGATCCCGTGGGCGCCGGAGCGTTCCTTGCCCGGCGGGTGCCCGGCTTCGGTCAGGAGCTCGCGGATCACCTGTTCTTTCTCGCCGTATTCCCCCTCGCCGAAATGGGCGTAGCGGACGTGCCCATTGGCATCGACGAAGTACTCGGCGGGCCAGTACAGGTTGCCGTAGGCGTTCCAGGTCCCGTCTTCGTTGTCCTGGACCACCGGATACTTGATCCCGTCGGTCTTGATCGCTTCTTCGACGTTCGACGCTTCACGCTCGAACGGGAACTCGGGGGTGTGGACGCCGACGATCACCAGCCCATCCTTGGCGTAGCGGCGGTTCCAGGCGTTCAGGTAGGGCAGCGTGCGGATGCAATTGATGCAGCTATAGGTCCAGAAGTCGATCAGCACCACCTTGCCGCGCAACCCCGTCATCGTCAACGGTCGGTCGCCGGGGGTGTTGAACCAGTCCTCGGTGTCGGTGAATTCCGGCGCGACCCCGATGTCGTTGAGCGGGACCGTTTCTTCCTCTTCGGCGGTGAGACGGGATTCGGGCGGGGCAAGCTTCGAGTTGCCGGTGCCGGTCGGGATCGGCTTGTGTCCGCCGCCGCCCCCGGAGCCGCCCGAGCCCCCTTCCGATTCGATTTCCTGGGCCTTCAGGCCGATGCCATGAGCTTCGTTGCCTTTGATTTCGGCCAACGCCTGCTGGGCCGAGCCGCTCTTTTCGATCCCTTCCGCCGGGTTGACGAGGAAGCCGGGCAGGTTGGCGACGACCTTCGACTGGAAGGTGCTGTCATAGCCCTGCCACATGGCGAAGGCGACGAGGAGCATGATCGCGCCCATCGCCATCTGGAAGGCGCCGCTGCGGCGGGCCAGCGGCGCCGACAGCTTGCGCCCGCCGAGCATGATCCCGTAGAGGACGATCGCCGAGCCGAGCGCGTAGGCGAGGACGACGGCGAGCCGGCCGGCGTTGAAGGACTGCGAGGCGAAGAAGGTGCCGACCCCGGCCAAGATCGGCCCGGCGCAGGGCGCGTAGAGGACGCCGAGGCTGAGGCCGAGCCCGACCCCGGGCCAGAAGCCGTCGCCGCCGTTGGTCTTGACCCCGAGCCGACCGACGAAGCGCGAGCCGAAGCCCTCGACCCGGGCCGCCAGCGACGGGATCAGGAGGACGATGCCGAAGCCGGCAAGGACGACGATCGCGATGTTCCGCAACAGGTCGTTGGGCAGCCCGAGCGCGTCGATCACGTAGACCAGGGCGATCAGGGCGAAGGTGAAGGAGACGACCAGCCCGGTCACCACGCCGAGCGGTTTGCGTCGTCCCCCGGTCACCCCGGCCGAGAGCACGATCGGCAGCACGGGCACGACGCAGGGCGACACCGCGGTGGCGGCGCCGGCGACGAAGCCGAAGATCAGAAGCAGGCCCATCTGTCAGAAGCCTTCCAGCAGTTTCTTACGAATCCGTGACGCCCCCGACTCAACCGGCGCAGCGTACCCGGTGAGTTCGCAGAAATGGTCGCTGTGCGGCGATTACTGCGAACTCACCGCGGCGGGCGTTCGCAGTTATCACCGCTATGCGGGGAAAAGTGCGAACGCCGCCCGGGGGTGGGTCAGCTGCGGGGTGGGATCGCGGTGATCGCGCCGTCGGCTAGCTCTGTCACCCGGCCCGCGCGGCCGAGATCGCCGGTGATGCCGAAGTGCTCGCAGATCGTCAGCTCGTGCTCGCGCAGGAGCGGCCGGGTCGGATCGACGACCGGCGCGCCCCGCAGCCTGCTGCCGTCGACGGCCGCCCAGACCCCCACCCCGGCCGCCCCGGCGCACATGTCGACCGGCACCGCGATGATCCGCGAGCCGCGCCCGCGCCGCCCGCCGGCGAGCTTCGCCACCAGCCAGGTGGGCTGGTGCGAAGTCGAGTCGATGTAGACGCTCTGCACCTCGCCGATCGCTTCGCCCTCGAGGTCGGCCAGCGGCGTCCCGACCCAGCCGATCGCCTCCGGGAGGGCGGGCGACTCAGCCATCGGTGTGCCGCTCCAGGAGTTGTCCCGCCGCGGTGGCGGGGTCGAGCTCACGCCGCACCACCCGCTCCAGCAGCTCCGCCGTCCCGGCGTCTGCGGCCGCCCACTCCTCCAACTGGCGCCGCATCCGCGAGGTCGCGATCCCGATCACCTCGCTGCGCAGGTTGCGGGCGCGGCGCTCGACCAGCGCCCCCTGCTCCTCGATGAAGGCGCGGTGCTCGTCGATCTTCGTCGCCAGCTCGTCGACCCCCTCACCGCGCGCCGCCTCGGTCCGCAGGATCGGCACTTTCCAGCTCCCCGGTTCGTGGGAGAGCGCCAGCACGCCGCGCACCTCGCGCACCATCGTGTCGGTCATCGGGTGGTCGGCCTTGTTGACGACGATGATGTCGGGGATCTCCATCACGCCCGCCTTCAGCGCCTGGATCGAGTCGCCCGAGCCCGGCATCAGCGCGAGGATGATCGTGTCGGCATGGTCCACGATGTCAATCTCCGCCTGGCCGACACCGACCGTCTCGATCAGGACGTCGTCTTTGCCCGCCGCGTCCATCACCAGCGCCACCTGCAGGGCCGCCTCGGAGAGGCCGCCGAGGGCGCCGCGCGAGGCCATCGAGCGGATGAAGACGCCGGGGTCGAGGAAGTGCTCGGAGAGCCGGATCCGGTCGCCGAGCAGGGCGCCGCGGGTGAACGGGCTGGAGGGGTCGATCGAGAGCACCGCGACCTCACGGTCGGCTTTGCGCAGCTCCCCGGTGAGCGCCCCGATCAGCGTCGACTTGCCCACCCCGGGCGGACCGGTGAAGCCGATGATCCGCGCCTTGCCGGTGCGCGGGTAGACCTCGCGGACGAGATCCCACCCGGCGGGGTCGTCGGACTCGATCAGCGTGATCGCGCGCGCCAGGGCGCGCTTGTCGCCGGCGATCAGCCGCTCGGCGAGCGGGGCGTCTTTGGCGACGTCGGGCACGAGGTGGCCAGTCTAGGAGGGATTGGCGAAACTCGCGTGTGCGGCTGGCGAGCGCCGGACCGAGCGGGACAAGGACGCAGGGAGGCCGAATAGCAGAGCTATTTGGCCGACCGAGGACGCCGAACCGCGACGCCTCCGCCGCCGCCAGGCGTGCGCGGGAGTTTCGCCAATCCCTCCTAGTGGCGGGTCCGATGCCGCGAACCTTCCCCGACCCGGCATTAAAGTGCCCCGCCGTGCTCCGCTTCCTCGCCCGCAACGGGATGCTCAACTGGCGCTACGGGCGGCTCGCCTGGCGCTACCTCTGGCGACGCCTGCTGACCTCCGGGGGCCGCCGCTGGCGGACCGACGGCTTCCTCTTCCTCGGCCGCGGGCTGGAAATCGAGATCGGGGCGCGCGGCCGGGTCGACTTCGGCCGCTTCGTCTGGGTCGGGGACCGGACCAAGGTCCGCTGCCACGAGGGGCTGGTGGAGATCGGCGCGAAGACCGTGCTCGGGCAGGAATGCACGATCACCGCCTACCAGCACGTGCGGATCGGCGAGGAGTGCGTGATCGCCGACCGGGCGATGTTCATCGACTTCGACCACGGGGTGGTCGAGGTGGAGCGGCCGATCCGCACGCAAGGGATCTACAAGCGCGACGTCGAGGTCGGCTCGAACGTCTGGATCGGCTACGGCGCCTGCATCCTGCGCGGGGTCCGGGTCGGCGACAACGCGGTGATCGGGACCAACTCGGTGGTGACCAAGGACGTGCCCGCTAACGCGGTGGTGGGCGGGATCCCAGCGCGGATCCTGAGGATGCGCGACGCGCCCGAGAGCTTGACCTGGGACCGCCCGGTCGAACCGGACCCGGAGGCGCCGACGACCCTGCAGCCACCCGACCCGGGCGATCTGGTGGAGGGCGCGGAAGGCCTCGACCCGCCGGTGCCACCCGGCGGCTAGGTCAGCTCCTCGAGCAGCTCGGCGACCCGCTCCTCGCGAGACCATCGGCGAGGCCGCGGTGCGCGAGGCGCTGGCCCGCGTCGACGGCCTCGATCAGATCATCTATGACGACAATCGTCTGCTCCACGCCCGCGCCGAGGACGGCGCCCGGACCGTGCCGGCGGTGCTGGCGGCGCTCGACGGCGCCGACCTCGAGGTCGCCGCGGTGACCGTGGCGCGGCCCTCGCTCGACGACGTCTACCTGCGCCACGCCGGGCGGACCTTCGGCGAGGCCGAGAGCGTCGACGATCGACGACGAACCGACAACGAGAAGAAGGAGGCCGTGCGGTGAAGGCGCTCCGCGACACCCGACACATGACCGTCCGCCACCTGCTGGCGCTCTGGCGCCAGCCCTGGTGGATTGCCGTCTCCCTGGTCCAGCCGGTGATCTGGCTGCTGCTCTTCGGGGCGCTGTTCAAGTCGGTGACCGACATCCCCGGCTTCGGCTCGACCAACTACATCCAGTTCCTCGCCCCCGGGGTTGTCGTGATGACCGCCTTCTTCGGCGCGGGCTGGGCGGGCATGCCGGTGATCGAGGACATCGACCGCGGTGTGATCGACCGTTTCCTCGTCTCGCCGGTGCGGCGCAGCTCGCTGATCTCCGGCCGGCTCGCCTCCTGGTCGCTGACCACGGCGATCCAGTCGCTGATCATCGTCGTCCTCGCGCTGGTCGTCGGCGCCACCTTCGCCAACAGCGTCGTCGGCGTGGTGATCCTGATCGTCGAGGCGATCCTGGTCGGCGCCGCCTTCGGCTGTCTCTCGATCGGCCTGGCGCTTCTGATCCGCAAAGAGGAGACGCTGATCGCCGCCGTCCAATTTCTCGTCCTGCCGCTTTCCTTCGTCTCGGTGACCTTCATGCAGAAGGACCTGATGCCGGGCTGGATGCAGACGGTCTCCGACTTCAACCCGCTCAACTGGGCGGTCGAAGCGGGGCGCGACGCGGTCACCGCCGGTCCCGATTGGGGCGCGATCGCCGGCAAGACCGGCCTCCTGGTCGCCTTCCTCTGCCTCTGCGGCTTCTTCGCGATGCGGGCGTTCCGCACCTACCAGCGGGCGGTGTAGAGAGGGAGCGCGAGCGCTCGTCAGTGCTGGGCGCCGAGCCGGCGGACGCCGCGCTCGGTGACCGCCCAGATCTTGTCGCCGGTGGCGGTGTAGAGGTTGCCGGCGACGACCCCTTCGGCGCTCAGTTTGCGCAGCACGTCGGCGACCGAGGCGGATTCCCGTTCGAGCGAGGTGGCGACGGCGATCACGGTGCGGTCGTCGTCGCTGCGACCGTCCTGGGCGAGGACGGCGAGGATCGAGGCCTCCTCGGCGCTCAGTTCGCCGGTGGCGGGATCGACGATGGTCGAGGACGCGGCCTCGACCGGCGCGGACTCGGTCGCGGCGTTCAGCGCGGCGGCGGTCTCCGGCGCTTCCGGGTCGGCCTGGGTCGCTGTCGCGGCCGCCGCGGTGGCGGCGACCTCGGGCGCCGAAACGTCGGCGGCGGGCGGGGCGGATTCGGGCTGCGTGGTCGGCGCTCCGGCGGCCGACATGGGCGCCCCGAACTCCTCCTCTCCCCCGCGCCGCCTGCGGCGGAAGATCGCGGCGCTGAAGACCGCCCCCGCCGCCAGACCCGCGAGGGCCAGGCTGCGCCGCTGATCGCTCAGCCGCTGCAGAGGATTGCGGCCGGGCTTGCGCTTCGGGGAGGGCACGCGCCGCAGGTTAGCGGCCTCGTTCGTAGTCCTCGTTAACGGATGTCAGCGTCGGGTTTCCGGACCGACGCCGAGCAGTCTTTGCCCGGTGTCCCGAAGCCGTTCCAGACGCTCTTCCAACGCCCGACACAGTGCCGTGCCCTTGTCCTCACCGGTCAAATGGACAATCTCGGCAATCAGCCTCTCAACCCGCTCGTCAGGTGTGTCAAGCGTCCGATCCATCCTGCATAAACGGTACCAGCATGCAGACAATACGCTTCCACCCAGGTTCGCACCTGACGTTATCTTCCGGCGTGCCGCGGGAAGATCGCAAAGTGATCACGGAGGGTGTCGCGCTCCGTTTCGGTCAGAACCTCCGGCGCTGCCGACACATTTCCGGCCTCTCGCAAGAAGAGCTCGGCGAACGGGCGTCGTTGCATCGCACCGAGATCGGAAAGCTGGAGAAAGGCGAACGAGTTGCCCGGATCGACACGCTCGTGCGACTGGCGGGAGCGATGGCGATCCGTCCGGAAGAGCTGGTCGACGGCATCCACTGGACCCCCGGCGAAGCGAAGTACGGGACCTTCACCTTCGGCAGTCGGTCGCTGCCCGACTCCTAGGAGGGGCTAGACCGGGCCGAGCTTGGCGCCGACCAGGTCGCCGTAGACAGCGGCGGTCTGGACGGCGACGTCGGCCCAGTCGAAGCGCAGCACGTGCTCCCTGGCTTCGGCGATCAGCCGCGCCTCGAGCTCCGGGTCGGAGAGGACCCGAATCGCCACCTCGGCCAGCGCCTCAGGATCGCGCGCGGCGAAGCGCAGGCCCGCTTCCTCGTGCGGGACCACCTCGCGCAGCCCGCCGGTGTCGGCGACGACGCAGGGGCAGCCCGAGGCCATCGCCTCCAGCGCCACCAGCCCGAACGGCTCGTAGATCGAAGGCACCACGGTGAGGTCAGCGATCGCGTAGAGCGTGTGCAGCACGTCGTCGCCGATCCAGCCGAGGAAGGTGCCGTGCTCCATCAGCCCCAGCTCCTCCGCCTGGCGCTTCAGCTCCTCCTCGTGGGTGCCGGAGCCGGCGACGAGGAAGCGCGTCCCCGGGGCCGCCTCGATCACCTTCGGCATCGCCTCCAGCGCCAGCTGGAACCCCTTCTCGTAGACGAGCCGGCCGATCAGCAGGACGAGGCGCTCCTCCGGCGCCGCGAACTCGCCCCGTAGCCGCACCAGCTCGGCCGGGTCGGGCTGCGGCAGGTCGAGCGGGTCGATCCCGTTCGGGATCATCGTGATCCGCCCCTCCGCCACCCCGAAGATGTCGGCGATCTGTTCGCACATATAGGTGGAGCAGGCGATCACCCGCTGCGAGCGGTTGGTGATCCAGCGCTCGACGCCGTGGATGTAGGACTGCGGGTGGTCGTTGACCCAGCCCTGGTGGCGCCCGTGCTCGGTGGCGTGGATCGTCGTCACCAGCGGTGCCTCGAAACGGCGCGCAAGGTGGTCGCAGGCGGCGGCGACAAGCCAGTCGTGGCCGTGGACGAGGTCGAACTCGAGGCGATCGCCGAGCTCCACCCCGGCCGCCAGCATGTCGGAGTTCATCCGCTCCACCCAGGCGACGAACTCGCCCAGGTCGGTGGGACGGGTGGGCTCGCGGATACGGTGGATCATCACCCCGCCGGAGCTTTCCTCGGCCGGCGACTCCTCGCCGCCGCGGGTGAGCACGTGAACCTCGATCCCGAGCTCGACCAGCGCCTCGGAGAGCTTGCGCACGTGGCGCGCCAGGCCGCCCTCGATCAGCGGCGGGTACTCCCAGGAGAGGATGAGGACGCGGGTCATGGATTGCTGCTCAGGGGCGGCTCAGGGTTCCAGGAGAGGCGTCAGGCTCAGGTCCGGGGCAAGCGAACGCATACGCGAATCGATGACACGGTCGCATCCTATGGCTTCGTAAAGCGCCCGCGAGTGATCGGTGGCCCGCTGCCAGGCGTAATCGCCCGCCTGGCCACGGCGATCGAGGAAGGCCCAGTCGCTGGCCTGGGCGCCGAGCAGCTCGCGCGCGCCGCGCTCGGCCCGCCCGTCGCGGAGCCCGGCCCGCACCGCCTGGACCAGCCGCAGCTCCAGCCGCCGGGTCGCCCAGGCGAGGTCGGCGACCGGGGGCGAGTCCCAGGTCGAGAAGTCCTTGTCCTCGCCCCAGCTGGAGCGGCGCAGGGGCCGGCGCTCGGGCTCATGGTCTTCGAGCGCCTGGGGGACGGTGACCAGGCGCACCCCGGCTTCCGCCGCGCTCTCCAGCACCGCGGCGAGCCAGAGCGGGCCCTCCGACCAC
>DATEDJ010000138.1:0-9839 GCA_035281725.1 Solirubrobacterales bacterium | reverse complement strand
GGGATCCAGCCGTCGGCGACTTCGGCGGTCATCTGCACCGATTTGCGCCCGATCGCCCCGATGAAGACCGGGATCGAGCTCCGCAGCGGGTGGAAGTTCAGCTTTAGCGCCTTCCCCTCGCCGCCCGGCAGCGGCAGGTCGTAATGGGTCCCGTGGTGCACCAGCGGCCGTTCGCGGGCGACGATCTCGCGCACCACCTCGATGTACTCGCGGGTCCGCCCCCAGGGCTTCGCGTAGGGCACCCCGTACCAGCCTTCGGATACCTGCGGCCCGGACGGCCCGAAGCCGAAGAGGAAGCGCCCGCCGGAGAGCTTGTCGATCGTCGCCCCGGCCATCGCCGCCGCCGCGGGTGGCCGCGCCGGCACCTGCAGGATCGCCGCGCCGAGGTTGACGGTCCTCGTCTGCCCGGCCAGCCAGGCGAGCACGCTGACCACGTCGGAGCCGTAGGACTCGGCCACCCAGACCGACTCGAAGCCGAGATTCTCGGCCGCAAGCACGACCTCGAGGGCCTCCTCTCCCGCAGGCCCGATCCCCCAATAGCCCAGGTTCACCCCCAGCTTCAGCCCCATCCGCGCTCCACCCTATTGAATGTCTCCGTGTCCTCGCGCCCGCCAACCCCCGAAGGGGGTCTTTCGAAGAAGGAGGCCACCGCCCGACTGCGCAAGTTGGGACCGCCGCCGGAGACCTCCTCGCGCTCGACCTCGAGCATCATCGCGGGCAACGTCTTCACCCTGTTCAACGCGATCATCGCGGTCTTCTTCGTCCTCGATCTGGGGCTCGGGCTGTACGCGGACTCGCTCTTCGGGCTGATCGCGATCATCAACTCCTACATCGGCATCCGCCAGGAGCTGAAGGCGAAGAAGACGCTCGATGAAGTCGCCGTGCTGGTGGCGCCGCGAGCGCAGGTGCTGCGCGACGGGCAGACGGAGGAGCTGCTGGCCGAGGAGGTCGTGCTGGGGGACCTCGTGGCGCTCAGCCCCGGCGACCAGCTGGTCGCCGACGGTCGCATGGTCGCCAGCCGCGGGCTCACGGTCGACGAGTCGCTCCTGACCGGCGAGGCGGAGGGCATCCGCAAGGAATCGGGCGAGGAAGTGCTGTCGGGGTCCTTCGTCATCTCCGGCTCCGGCCACTACGAGATCGACGCGGTGCGCGAGGACAGCTACGCCGGTCGGCTCGCGGGCGAGGCGAAAGCCTTCCGCCACCCGCTCTCGCCCCTCCAGCAGGAGGTGAACCGGGTGATCGTCATCTCGACCTACGCGATGATCCCGCTCGCGATCCTGCTGCTGGTGAGCCTGAAGATCCGCAGCGTCGGCCTGCAGAGCGCCGCCGAGACCGCGACCGCGGGCCTGGTGACGCTGATCCCCGAGGGCCTGGTGCTGCTGATGAGCGTCACCTTCGCGGTCGCCGCCGTGCGGCTGGCCCGGCGCGACACGCTGATCCAGCAGATGAGCGCGACCGAGAGCCTCGCCTCGGTCGACACGATCTGCGTCGACAAGACCGGCACGTTGACCGAAGGCAAGCTGCAGCTGACCGCGGTCGAGTTCGCCGAGGACGTCGACCCGGCCGTCGGCGCCGCGGTCCTGGGACGGTTCGCGGCGAGCGCCGGCAACCGCAACCAGACGCTGGAGACGATCGCCGAGCGCTACCCCGGCGACCCGGGGCAGGTGAGCGCCGAGATCCCGTTCTCCTCCGAGTGGAAGTGGTCGGGACTCTCGCTGGCGGGCAACGGCGCGGGCGCCGGGACCTTCGTGCTCGGCGCCCCCGACATCCTCGAGGAGGCGGGCGCGCTGGCGCTGCCGCCGGGGATGGCGGTGAAGCTGGCCGAGGAGACCGCCGCCGGGCGCCGCGTCGTCGCCTTCGGGCAGAGCGGCGAGGCGCTGCCGGACGACGCCGCCGTCAGCCCGGCGCCGCGCCTGCGGCCGGTCGCCCTGATCGTGCTGGAGGAGACGCTGCGCGAGGACGCCGCCGAGACGATCGCCTTCATGCGCGAGCAGGAAGTCGACCTGAAGCTGATCTCCGGCGACGCGGCGGCGACGGTGACCGCAGTTGCCTATGCGGTCGGGGTGCCGCGCGATGCGGGCGTGATCGAGGGGCCGGACCTGCCGAGCGAGCCGGAGACGCTGCAGGAGGTCGTCCTCGCCAACACGATCTTCTGCCGGATCAAACCGGACCAGAAGAAAGCGCTGGTCAACGCGCTGGTCGCGGCCGGGCGCTACGTGGCGATGATCGGCGACGGGGTCAACGACGTGCCGGCGCTGAAGCGGGCGCGGATGGCGGTGGCGATGGGCTCGGGGACGCAGGTGACGAAGGGCGTCGCCGACGTGGTCCTGCTGAAAGACGAGTTCTCGCGGCTGCCCGAGGCGGTCGGCGAGGGCCGGCGGATCGCCCGCAACATCCACCGCCTCGGCCGCCTCTACCTCACCAAGTCGGTCTATGCGGCGACCCTGATCGTGCTGGTCGCGGTGCCCGGCTTCGCCTTCCCCTTCCTCCCCCGCCACCTGACCATGGCCGCCTTCCTGACGATCGGGATCCCCTCCTTCGTGCTCGCCCTGGCGCCCTCCGACGGGCCGCTCTACCGCGGCCGGCTGATCCGCGCCCTGGCCGCCTTCGCGATCCCGGCCGGGGTGGCGACGGCGATCGCCTCGATCATCTCCTGCGTCTTCGTCAACACCGTCGCCGGCGGCGGCCTGGCCGCCGGGCGGACCGCGGCGACGACGACCCTGATCGTGCTCGGCCTGGCCTTCGTCCTGCTGCTGGAGCGCGGCCCCGGCCGCGAGGGGAACGCGGTGCAGAGCTACATGCTGGCGATGGTCGCCGGGCTCGGCGCCCTCTACGCCCTGATCCTCGCCGCCGCCCCGGTGCGCGAATTCTTCGAACTCGAAATCCTTGACGCGACCGACTGGTTCCTCTCCCTGCTCGCCGCCGCGATCGGCCTCACGATCGCCGCCCTGGTCTGGCGCCTGCCGGTGATCGAACGCTGGGAAGCCGAGATCGACGAACCCGAGGAGCCCCGCAGCCCGATGGAGGAGTCGCGCGAGGCTGCGTAGGGACGGCGGGGTTAGGGGCCCGGTCGATTGGGGACCGACGTCCTGGGCGTCTCGTGGCGACCCGGGCAGGCTGTGGCCGCCACGAGACGCCCAGGACGTGAGGCTTCCGGCGGGAAGTGCGCAGGCTCCGTGCGCATCCGGGGGGAGACGCCACACCTCCACGCCGCCGACCCGGGTGCGTTCGCAGTAATCCCCGCTATGCGGGGATTACTGCGAACGCACCCGAACGCACCGAACGGGCCTGTGACAGACGTGACGCCTCTCCTGGGTGAACGTGACGTTCCCTACGTCTCCCTCACGTCCCTCCCCCGAGACCCGCACGGGGCCCGCAACCTCGCCTCTCCCCGCAGACCCGGCCATCTCGGAGGCGGCCTCAGCCTGCCCGGGTCGCCTCCGGGATGGCCGCGTCCCTTGCCCGTCCCTTCGAGCGTCCTGCCAAAACACCCCCGCCCCCTCCACTCCGCACAGTCCGCGGCCTTCATTTTTCGACTTTGGGCCATGCCCGTACCGGGTAGTGATCCTTAGCGTGCGACCATGGCGACGACCTTGAATCCGGCCCGTCCCTTTCCCGGCGCCGGCGTGTACCCGCTCGATTCGGGTCACTTCGACGAGGCGTTCGCCAAGACCGGCACCGCACGCCCTCCCTACGTGGCGGTGATCGACGCGCTCGCGCGGCATGACCTGGTGGAGCTGCGCGAGCGCGTCCGGTCGAACGTCGAGGAGATCGGGCTCTCCTTCGGCCCCGGCAAGCCGATGGTCGTCGACCCCGTTCCGCGGGTGATCGACGCGGCCGAGTGGGAGGCGCTCGAAGCGGGCCTGCTGCAGCGGGCGCGGGCCCTGAACGCCTTCCTGCTCGACGCCTACGGCGACCAGCGGATCTTCGAGGAGGGAGTCGTGCCACGCCGCTTGCTCGAGACCTCGCAGGGATACGAGCCCCTGATGCGGGGGCTGCTCGACCCGAGTGTGCCGCCCGCGACGGTGGCGGGGATGGACCTGATCCGCGATGCCGAGGGCGAGCCGCTGGTGCTCGAGGACAACCTGCGGATGCCCTCCGGCGCGACCTACGCGATCGCCGTGCGCGAAGCGGTGGGTCCCGAGTTCGGCTCGGCGACGACCGCCGGGCTGCGCCGCCCCGAGGGCTACGTCGTCCGCCTGGGCGAGGCGATCCGCGCCGCCGCTCCCTCCCAGCACGCCGCCGAACCGGTGGCGGCGATCCTGTCCGACGGCCCCGCGAGCGGCGCCTACTACGAGCATGAGCGGCTCGCTCGCGAACTCTCCCTGCCCGTCGTCACCCCGTCTCAGCTCTCCTGCACCCGCGGCCGCCTCCACGCTCAGATCGGCCGCCGACAGGTGCAGCTCGACGTCGTCTACCGCCGCCTCGACGAGGACCGCCTCACCGACCGCGGCGGCGCGCTCACCGAGCTCGGCAAGCTCCTTGCTCCGGCCCTCCAGTCGGGGCGGCTCCGCTGCGTCAACGCGATCGGCACCGGGCTCGCCGACGACAAGCTCGCCCACGCCTACGTCGAGGAGATGGTGCGCTTCTACCTCGGCGAGGAGCCGCGCCTGCGCTCGGTCCCCAGCTACGACCTCTCCGACCCGGAGGCCCGTGACGAGGTGATGGCCCGGCTCGACGAGCTGGTGATCAAGCCGCGCGATGGCTTCGGCGGCCACGGGGTGACGATCATGCCGCTGGCCACCGAGGGCGACCGCCGCAAGACGATCGGCCTGGTGCGGCGCCGGCCGGAGCGCTTCGTCGCCCAGGAGCTGGTGCCGCTCTCCACCCACCCGACCGTGGTCGGCGCCGGGATCGCCCCGCGCCGGGTCGACCTGCGGCCCTACGTGGTGAGCCCGGCGGGGGGCGCCGAGCCGTCGGTGATGCAGGGCGGCCTGACCCGTTACGCGAAGGCCGCCGACGAGATGGTCGTCAACAGCTCCCAGGGCGGCGGCAGCAAGGACACCTGGGTCATCGGGGCTCCTGCGGACCTGGTATGAAGCGACGCTCCTTGGCATCCCGGCAACATCGTCCCCTGATCGGGGTCACCACTTCGGAGGTGCGCCCCGCCGAGCGCGTCGCTCCGCTGCCGGAGGGCGAGCCGCTGGGCAAGGAGATGGCGCTCGGGATCCCCTACCTCAAGGGGATCGAGGCGGCGGGTGGCCTGCCGGTGGTGATGCCGCCGCTGGCCGCGGACGCGATCGAGCCGCTGCTCGACCGGCTCGACGGGATCTGCCTCTCCGGTGGGCCTGATCTCGACCCCTCGCTGTACGAGGCGGAGCCACACCCGGACCTGGGACCGATCGAGCCCGACCTCGACCGCTTCGAGCTCGCCATCGCCGCCCGCGCCGACGCCCGCGAGATGCCGATCCTGGCGATCTGCCGCGGCACCCAGGCGCTCAACATCGTCCGCGGCGGGGCGCTCCACCAGCACCTGCCCGACCTCTCGGAAGAGGTCGCCCACCGGCAGACCAACCCCGGCACCGAGCCCAGCCACCCGGTGGTCGTCGACCCAGACTCACAGCTCTGGGAGGCGTTCGGCGGCGGGGAGATCGAGGTCACCGACGTGAACTCATTCCACCATCAGGCAATCGACCGGCTCGGCCGCGGGCTGCGGGTCAGTGCCCGCGCCCCGGACGGGACGATCGAGGCGATCGAGGACCCCGGCCGCCGCTTCCTGATCGGGGTGCAGTGGCACGCCGAGACGCTCGTCCACCGGGCCTCCGAGGCGGCGCTGTTCCGCCGCTTCGTCGAAGCCTGTCGGGACGACGGCGCCGCGTATGAGCGAGCCGCGCGGCGGCGCGAGGTCGCGTGACGGCGAAGTCCTCCGGGGCGACGATGCCGGCCTGGGCGACCTGGGCCGAGCCGAACGAGCAGGGCGCATACACGGTCGGGATCGAGGAGGAGGTGATGCTCCTCGATCAGCTCACCTGGGCGCTCGCCCACCGGATCGACTCGGTCCTGCCCCGCCTCCCCCACGGCCGCACCACCAGCTTCACGGCCGAGACGCACGGCTCGGCGCTGGAGATCCAGACCGGCGTCCACGGGAGGATCGGCGCGGCGATCGAAGAATTGGGGGCGCTGCGGCGGGAGCTCGACGACACGCTGAAACCGCTCTCGATGCGGGCGGCGAGCGGCGGCACCCATCCCTTCGCGGTCTGGCAGGAGATCGTCGTCTCGGCGGGCGAGCGCTACCAGTTCGTCTATGGCTCGATGCGCGAGCTGGCCCGGCGCGAGCCGACCTTCGGCCTCCACGTCCACGTCGGCGTGCCCGACGCCGAACAGGCGATCCACGCCGCCAACCGCCTGCGCACCGAGCTGCCGCTGCTGCTCGCGCTCTCGGTCAACTCGCCGTTCTGGCAGGGACGGGACACGGGCCTCGCCTCGGCACGGACGCCGCTCTTCCAGGCCTTCCCCCGGGTGGGAGTGCCGCGCGCCTTCCGGACCTACGAGGAGTACGTCGAGTCGGTCGACGTGCTGATCCGCTCCGACGCGGTGCCCGAGCCGACCTTCCTCTGGTGGGACGTGCGCCCGCAGCCGCGCTTCGGCACGGTCGAGGTGCGGATCATGGACGCCCAGACGACGCTCGCCGACACCGCCGCGATCGCCGCCCTGGTCCAGTCCATCGTGCGGCTGGAGGTCGAGGAAGGGTCGAAGACCTACGACCAGGGAGTGCCGCCCGAGGTCCTCGACGAGAACCGCTTCCTCGCCGCCCGCGACGGCATCGAGGCCGAGCTGATCGCCCACGAGCTCGACCAGCGCCTCCCCGCCCGGGCGCTGCTCGAAGACCTGTTGGTGCTCTGCCGTCCCCACGCCGAAGACCTCGGCTGTGCCACCGAGCTCGAATCGATCGCCCGCCTGGCGGAGCGGACCGGGGCTCGGCGGCAGCTGGAGCTGAGCCGGAGTCTCGGGTCCCTCCCCCGCGTCGTCGCGGTGCTTGCCGACGACTTTCTGGCCGGAGCCTGAGCCCGGTAACTTGCTTAGCGGACCCTGAACAAATATAAGAAAACCTGCGTAATCAATGCAGGCTGGCGTAGGGGCCAAACGGCGGCTCGCCGCCGAGCGTCGGTTAAGAGCGGCCGATTAGAGAACCGGGGGGAAGAAGGGGTCCGTAATTCATGGCGCGATTCTACCAGTCGATCCTGATACCGACGGTAATGACGCCTTCGATCTGGTAATGCTCATTCCGATCGCAAGTCTCGCCGAGAATATCGGCGGTTGGTCAACCTTCCTCCTCGCCTGGCTCGGTGTCCTCGCCTTCTTCGGAGCCCTCCTAGGCGTCGCCCAGACCCGGGAGGACGGCAAGCGCGCCCGGACGCTCGATTACCTGCGGCGCCTCTACAGCCAGGAATTTGCGCCGCTGAACGCGCAGGTCATGGCATTCCTGAGGACTGGTAACGGAGCCTTGCTGGCCGATGACGCGCGGCTCGACCCCGCCGTGATCGTCGACGGCAAACAGGTAGAAGCAGCATTCAACGCATTGAGTCTCGGCGACCAAGCGCGGATCACCCTCGTTCTCAACTTCTACGAGGAGCTCAGTTGCTCCTGTCGCGAGGGCCTCCTCGACAAGGAGGTGGCCGAGAAGATGCTGCTGCCGGTAGTCGAGACGGTATGGGACCGGGCCGAGCCTTTGATCCTCCAGTGGAGGATTAGTACCCAGGAAGTACTTAATGCGAAGAAGCCGAACGAGCGATCGGAGGCCGTGAAACCCGAGGAGTTGATGGAAGAGTGGGAAGAACTGGTCAAGGCCATACGGCGGAAGCGGAAGTCTCAGGAAGCGAAGGAAGAAAAGTCAGGCAGGAGCCGGTCCTGGGTCGACACGATTCAAGGGACCCTGCGATTCGACGGCCCCGTAGTTCGCTGGGCTGGGATGGCGGCTGCCCTGCTGGTCGTCGTCGGCCTGATCGCCGTCGGGGTCACCGCACTGACCAGCAGCGACAGCAAGGGGCTCCGACAGCAGGCGGACGCGGCAGCCCGCGGGCACATGTCTCGCTGCCTGCACTCGCCGGAAGACTCGTTCCGCGCGGTTGCCGGGAAGGAACTACCGGAGTTCGAATCGCTGGCAAAACCGTCAGGGCCTGGCTGCCGATCCGGGATCGAAAAGCGCTAGATATCCAGCGGGCCGAGGCCGGCGGGCGGGATCACGAACTGGCTGACGACCAGGTTCGCGCAGAGTTTGGAGGCGCCGTCGCGGATCCGGTCGATCCGGACCTCGATCACGGCGGTGCTGCGGCCGGCGTGCAGGGGGCGGGCGTCGGCGACGATTTCGTCGCCGTTGCGGCCGGCGCCGAAGACGTTCAGCTTCAGCTCGATCGTGGTGAAGTCGTAGCCGGGCGGGATCGCGCGGAAGGTGGCCCAGGCGGCGACCGTGTCGCCGAGGGCGGTCCAGACACCGCCGTGGACGAAGCCGCCGGGATGCAGGTGGCGGCTCTCGACCAGGATCCGCCCGCTGGCGTGATCGTCCTCGATCTCGAGCGGTTCGATGCCGAGATCAGCGGGGAAGGAGCCCACCGCGAACTCGCGGATGTCCTCAGGTCTGACCTGCGAAAGATCGGGCATTGGACAGTATGTAACAAGAAGTGGCCCCGCGTGGGGGCCAGTTCGTCACACAGGCCTTGATCGCCGAACGCTCAGACGCGTTCGACGATCATCGCCTTCCCCTGGCCGCCGGCGACGCACATCGTCTCCAGGCCGACCTGCTTGTCGTCGGTCTCCATGCCGTTCAGGAGCGTGCCCATGATGCGGGCGCCGGTCATCCCGAACGGGTGGCCGAGGGCGATCGCGCCGCCGTGCGTGTTCAGCTTCTCCAGCTCGATCCCGGTTTCGTCCATGATCGGGATCACCTGGGCGGCGAACGCCTCGTTCAGCTCCACCTGGTCGATGTCGCCGATCGTCATCCCGGCGTGGTCGAGCACCTTCTTGATCGCGCCGATCGGGGCCACCCCCATCAGCTCCGGCTCGTTGCCGTAGGTGGCGGCGGTGATGATCCGGGCGCGCGGCTTCAGGCCCAGCTCCTTCGCCTTGGTGTCGCTCATCAGCAGCACCGCGGCGGCGCCGTCGTTCAGCGGGCAGGAGTTGCCGGCGGTGACCCCGCCGCCGCCGAAGGCCTCGTCCAGTTCGCCCAGCTTCTCCAGGGTCGAGGACGCCCGCGGGCCGTCGTCCTTGGTGACCTGGGTGCCGTTGACGTCGACCGGGACGATCTCGCGGTCGAAGAAGCCGTCCTCCTGCGATTTCACCGCCAGTTCCTGCGAGCGCTGGGCGAACTTGTCCATGTCCTCGCGCGAGACGCCGTATTTCTTCGCCACGTTGACCGCGGTCAGGCCCATGTCGATGTAGGCGTTCGGCTGGCCGTTCTCGCCGATCAGGTTCGGATTGCGGTCGTCGGCGCCGGCGGGCTCGGTGCGCTCGTTGAAGCGGCTGACCCACTCGACCCCGACCGCCAGGTAGGCGTCGCCCTCACCGGCCTTGATCGCGTTGCCGGCGTGGCGGATCGCGTCGAGGCTGGAGGAGCAGTAGCGGGAGACGGTGACGCCGTTGACGGTCTGCGGCAGCTTCTCCGAGAGCAGGGAGATGATCCGGGCGATGTTGAAGGCCTCGAGGCCCTGCGGCATGCCGACGCCGCAGAAGAGGTCCTCGACCAAGGCCGGGTCGAGCTCGGGGTTGCGCTCGAGCAGCTGGTCGACCACGAAGGCGCCCATCTCCTCGGGGCGCAGCGAGGCCAGCGAGCCCTTGAAGGCGCGGCCGATCGGCGTGCGGATGGTGTCGACGATTACTGCTTCGGGCATCTCTGGCGCCTCCTC
>DATEDJ010000137.1:0-44652 GCA_035281725.1 Solirubrobacterales bacterium | reverse complement strand
GAACCGCACCGACGGCAACGTCCAGGTCGCGGTCGACGCGGTCCGCGCCGCCGCCGCCCAGCACGCCTTCGCCGGCATCGACGACACCGGCGCCCCGGCGATCCTCCACACCACCGGCAACCCCGACTGCCACATCATCCTCCGCGGCGGCCACGGGATGCCGAACTACCACCTGCCCGAGGTCGAGGACGCGCTGGTCACGCTCGGCGTCGCCGGGCTGCCCGAGCGCCTGGTCATCGACGCCTCCCACGACAACAGCGGCAAGGACCCCGAAAAGCAGTTCTTCGCCGCCGGCGAAATCGCCGACCAGATCGCCGACGGCAACAAGGCGATCACCGGCGTGATGCTGGAGTCCTTCCTGGTCGAGGGACGGCAGGAGCTGCGCCCGGGCGAGCCGCTCGTCTACGGGCAGTCGATCACCGACCCCTGCCTCGACTGGGAGGACACCGTCCAGGCGCTCGACCGGCTCGCCTCCGCGGTCCAGGCCCGGCGCGCCTGACGGAGTGCCGAACTAGATGGACGATCGCGCGGCGCCGCGGGTCGCCGTCCTCGGCGTCGGGCTGATCGGCGGCTCGATCGGGCTCGCGGCGCGGGCGCGCCTCGGCGCCGTGGTGACGGGCTACGACCCTGACCCCGCGGTGCGCGAGGCGGCGCTCGCGACGGGCGCCGTCGACACCGCCGCCGACTCGGTGGCGGCCGCCTGCGAGGGCGCCGAAGTGGTCTTCTGCGCGGCCTCGGTCGGCCGGCTGCCGGAGCTCGCCGCGGCGGCCCTCGAGCACAGTGGGCCGGAGGCCGCGGTCACCGACGTCGGCTCGACCAAGCGTGAGATCGTCGCCGCGCTCGGCGCCGACAGGCGCTTCGTCGGCGGTCACCCGCTGGCGGGCGCGGAGACCGCCGGCGTGGCCAACGCCCGCGCCGACCTCTTCGAGGGTGCCAGCTGGTACCTGACCCCGACACCGGGCTCCGACGGCGTCCTCTACGACCGCCTCCAGCGCACCATCGCCGGGCTCGGCGCCCGTCCCCAGGCGATCGACGCCGCGGGCCACGACCGGCTGATGGCGACCGTGAGCGGGATGCCCCACGCGGTCGCCAACGCCCTGGTCGCCGAGGCGGCCGCCGACCTGGCGAGCGGCGAGCGCGTCCCCGAGGTCGGCCCGAGCTTCCGCGACGCGACCCGCGTCGCCGGCTCCAACCCGGCGATCTGGGTCGACATCTTCGCCTCCAACTCAGAGGCGGTTGCCGACTCGGTCGACGCGGTCGCCCGCCGCCTCGCCGAGGCCGCGGCGCTGATCCGCGCCGGCGACACCGAGGCGATCGCCGCCTGGCACGCCGCCGCCGGTGAGGACCGCCGCCGCCTGCTCGAAGCCGAGCGCCCCGACGGCCCGCTGCACGAGCTCCGCCTGATCGTCGCCAACAAGCCGGGGACGATGGCGACGCTGGCGCTGGCGCTGGGCGAGGCCGGGGTGAACATCGAGGACATGGCGCTCTACCCGGCTCCGGACATGAGCTCCGGTGCGGTTTCGCTCTGGGTGGCGGGGGAGGAGCAGGCGAAGCGCGGCGCCGCCCTGGTGCGAGAGCTGGGCCACTCCGTGACGGTCGTCGGCGCGGGTGGATAGCGTCGCGGCGATGAGCGACCGAACTCACTTCAGGCCCCTCGGCGCGCTGCGCGGCGCGCTGCGCCCGCCCGCCGACAAGTCGATCTCCCACCGGGCGGCGATGATCGCCGCGATGGGCGAGGGCGAGACCGACATCGTCGGCTACCTCGACGCCGCCGACACCCGCTCGACCCTCGCCGCCGTGCAGGCGCTCGGGGCACGGTTGGTCGACGAGGTCCCGACAGAAGCCGTCGAACGCGACGACGGGTTGGGCGCGGCGCGCCTGCGGATCGCCGGCGTCGGGCTGCGCGGCGCGCGCCCGGCGGCGATCGACGTCGGCAACGCGGGGACGCTGCTGCGCCTGCTGCCGGGCTGGCTCGCCGGGCAGCCCGAGGGCACCTGGACGCTCGATGGCGACGAGTCGATCCGCCGCCGGCCGGTCGACCGCGTGGCGACGCCGCTGCGCGAGATGGGCGCCAAGCTCGCCGCCCGCGAGGACCGCCTGCCGCCGCTCGAGGTCACGGGCGCGCCGCTCCACGGCATCACTTACGAACTGCCCGTCGCCAGCGCCCAGGTGAAGTCCTGTCTGCTCTTCGCCGGCCTCCTCGCCGCGGGCGAGACCCGCGTGGTCGAGCCGCTGCCGACCCGCGACCACTCCGAGCGCATGCTCGCCGCCGCCGGCGCCCAGCTCCGCCGCGAGGGCGACACCGTCGTGATCGCCCCCGCCGAGCGCCTCGAACCGGGCCGCATCGTCGTCCCCGCCGACTTCTCCTCGGCCGCCTTCTTCATCGTTGCGGCGACGATCGTCCCCGGCAGCGACGTGCTCCTGCATGAGGTCGGCCTCAACCCGACCCGCACCGGGCTGCTCGAGATCTTCCGCCGGATGGGCGCCGAGAAGATCGAGATCAACGAGCGCGGCGAGGACGGCGGCGAGCCGATCGGCGACATCCGCATCGGCCACTCCGAGCTGCGCGGCTGTGAGGTAGGCGGCGCCGACGTGCCGCTGGCGATCGACGAGCTGCCGCTGGTCGCCCTCGCCGCCTGCTTCGCCGAGGGGACGACGACGATCCGCGACGCGGCCGAGCTGCGCCGCAAGGAGTCCGACCGGATCGCCACCGTCACCGACGCCCTGCGGGCGCTCGGCGGGCAGGTCGAGGCGACCGAGGACGGGATGGTGATCGAGGGGACCGGCGGCCTGCGCGGCGGGGTGATCGACTCCCACGGCGACCACCGCATCGCGATGCTCGGGGCGGTTGCCGGGGCCGCTTCCCGTGAGGGGGTCGAGGTGGTCGACATGGCCGCCGCCGCGGTCAGCTATCCGGGCTTCGAGGCCGACCTCGGCTCGCTCCAGCAGAGCCCGCCGCTCCGCGACCCGGTGCACTGAGCCGTCTCTGCGCGCCGACACGGCCCGGCGGCCGGATCGCGCCGACACATACGCTCCCCGCCATGGTGATCGCGATCGACGGCCCCGCCGGGGCCGGCAAGTCAACGGTGGCCCGCGCCGTCGCGGCCGAGCTCGGCTTCACCTACCTCGACTCCGGGGCGATGTACCGGAGCGTCGCACTTGCCGCACAGGAGGCCGGGGTGGACGCCGAAGACGGCGCCGCGCTGGGGCCGCTTGCGGCCGGGCTGGAGATCGACTTCGACGGGCGCCGCGTGCTGCTCGATGGGCGCGATGTGAGCGATGAGATCCGCCGCCCCGAGGTCACCGCCGATGCCTCCCGCGTCTCCGTCCACGCGGGCGTGCGCCAGGCGATGGTCGCCCGCCAGCGGCAGCTGATCGAGGCCGCCGACTACGTCGCCGAGGGCCGTGACATCGGCACCGTGGTCAGCCCCGACTCGCCGCTGAAGGTCTTCCTCACCGCCAGCGACGAGGAGCGGGCGCGCCGTCGCGCGGCGGAGACCGGGGAGGACGCCGCCTCGGTGCTGGAGGCCCAGCGCCGCCGCGATGCCCGTGACACCGAGCGCGAGCACGGCGCCCTGCGCGTGGCCGAGGACGCGGTCGAGCTCGACACCACGGGGTTCAGCCTCGAAGAGGTCGTGGGACGGGTCGTCGCCCTGGCGCACGAGCGAGGCCTGGCGTGAGCGCCACCGTCGCCGTCGTCGGCTTCCCCAACGTCGGCAAGAGCACCCTGGTCAACCGCCTGGTCGGCGGCACCGAGGCGGTCACCTCGCCCGAGCCCGGCGTCACCCGCGACCGCAAGCGGCTCGCCACCGAGTGGAACGGGGTGCGCTTCGAGCTGATCGACACCGGCGGCATCGACCTCGAGGACGAGGCGGAGCTCGCCCGCGACGTGCAGGCCCAGGCGCGCGTGGCGATGGCCGAAGCCGACGCGATCCTGCTCGTCGTCGATGCCCGCGCCGGCCTCCGCGGCGGCGACGCGGAGCTCGCCCGCACCCTGCGCGGCTCCGAGGTCCCGGTGATCGTCGTCGTCAACAAAGCCGACCGCCCCAACGACTACGCGGCGACCGCCGAGTTCCACTCGCTCGGGCTCGGCGACCCGCTCCCGGTCTCCGCCACCCACGGGCTCGGCACCGGCGATCTGCTCGACGCGATCGTCACCGCGCTCGGCGACCGCACCGACGCCGACGAGGCAGACGACGCGGTCCGGGTCGCGATCATCGGCCGTCCCAACGTCGGCAAGTCCTCGATGGTGAACGCCTTCCTCGGCTCCGACCGGGTGATCGTCTCCGACATGGCCGGGACGACCCGCGACGCGATCGACACCGAGCTCGAGGTCGACGGACGCCGCGTCATCCTGGTCGACACCGCGGGCCTGCGCCGCCGCTCCAAGGTGGCCGGGACCGTCGACTATTACGCCCAGCTGCGCTCCGAACGGGCGGTGGAGCGCGCCGACGTGGCGATCGTCGTCTGCGATGCCGCCGAGGGGGTCACCTCGGAGGACCTGCGGGTCGCCGAGATGGCGATGCGGGCGGGCTGCGCGACCCTGCTGGTGATGAACAAGTGGGACATCGGCGAGACCGACATCGACGACGCCCGCATCCGCGTCTCCCGCAAATCGCGCCTGCGCCCGGCCGTGATCACCGCCAGCGCCACCCGCGGGCGCAACGTCGGCACGTTGCTGCCGAAGGCGCTCGAGCTCGCCGACCGCGCCGCCTCGCGCATCCCCACCCCGGAGCTGAACAAGTTCGTCGCCGAAGTGGTCGGCAAGACCCCGCCGCCCGCCAAACGCGGCCGCCGCCTGCGGCTCTACTACGCCGCGCAGGTGGGGGAGAGCCCGCCACGGATCGCGATCCAGGTCAACGACCGCAAGCTGATCAGCCGCGACTGGGCCTACCACCTGGAGAACCGGATGCGCGAGGCCTACGGGCTGGAGGGCGTGCCGCTGGTGATCGACTTCATCCCCCACTCGGGCGGACGCGGGCGCAAAAACTAGGCCGTGCCCTGGCCCGCTACGCTTCCACGATGCCGACTTCCAAGCCACTCGCCGAGGGCGAGCACCTGTTCACGTCCGAGTCCGTCACCGAGGGTCACCCCGACAAGGTCGCGGACCAGATCTCCGACGGCGTCCTCGATGCGATCCTCGCCGAGGATCCGGGCGGGCGCGTCGCCTGCGAGACCCTGGTCAATACCGGGATGGCGGTGGTCTCCGGCGAGATCACGACGGAGAACTACATCGACATCCCGGAGATCGTGCGGGAGACGGTGCGGGGGATCGGCTACGACGCCAACTACGGCTACGACTGCGATCACATCTCGGTGCTGGTGTCGCTCGATAAACAGAGCCCCGACATCGCGCAGGGCGTCGACCACGCCTACGAGACGCGCGTCGACCCGAGCGACGACGACGAATTCGACGTCGCCGGCGCCGGCGACCAGGGGATGATGTTTGGCTACGCCTCGAACGAGACCGAGGCGCTGATGCCGATGCCGATCCACCTCGCGCATCGCTTCGCCGAACGGCTCGCGGCGGTCCGCAAGGACGACACGCTTCCCTACCTCGGCCCCGACGGCAAGACCCAGGTGACGGTCCGCTACGCCGACGGCCGCCCGGTCGCGGTGGAAAAACTTCTGATCTCCACCCAGCACTCGGAGGCAGTCGACTCGGAGGGGACGATCAAGCCCGACCTCTGGGAGCACGTGGTGATGCCGGTGCTCGCCTCCGAGGTGCCGGGGATGTACGACGAGGCGGCGCTCCGCGGCGACTTCCTGGTCAACCCGACCGGCAAGTTCGTGATCGGCGGCCCGGTCGGCGACGCCGGCCTCACCGGCCGCAAGATCATCGTCGACACCTACGGGGGCATGGCCCGCCACGGCGGCGGCGCCTTCTCCGGCAAGGACCCGTCCAAGGTGGACCGCTCGGCCGCCTACGCCGCCCGCTACGTGGCCAAGAACGTCGTCGCGGCCGGCCTCGCCGACCGCTGCGAGGTCCAGGTCGCCTACGCGATCGGCGTCGCCCACCCGGTCTCCCTGATGGTCGAGACCTTCGGCACCGGCCAGCTCTCCGACCAGCGGATCGCCCAGCTGATCGAAGCCGAGTTCGACATGCGCCCCGGCGCCTTCCGCCAGTACCTCGACCTGCACCGCCCGATCTTCCAGAAGACGGCGGCCTACGGCCACTTCGGCCGCGAGGAGCCCGAGTTCACCTGGGAGCGGACCGACCGCGCCGAGGCCCTTAAGGCCGCCGCGGGCGCCGAGGCCGCGACCGCGTAGCTCGGAGCTAGCGGCAGTTTCGGGGCCGGAGCGGCCCCGGAGGGGGAGAGAATCGAGCGCTGTCGACTTTTGGGCCCCTATGGGGGACCAAAACTCGACCACGCGCAGTCGGGCCGCGTGGGATCTGGCGCGGCGGCAGCATGGGGTGCTGACGCGCCGCGACCTGCTGGGGCTCGGGTTCACCGCCAAGGGCATCAAGCACCGGGTCGGCTCCGGTCGTCTGCACCCGATCTCGACCGGCATCTACGCCGTGGGGCGGCCCGAGCTCACGCCTGACGGGCGCTGGATGGCCGCGGTCCTCGTCTGCGGTGACGAGGCGATGCTCAGCCACCGGAGCGCCGCCCAGCTCTGGGGCATCGGCCACGAGGAGCCTGGACGCATCGACCTGACCGTGCGGCGCAAGTGTGAGATCCGCCGCAAGGGCCTGAAGGTGCGAAGTCGCTGATCCCTCGGTGCCACGTCCCTGGTGAGGCGCCGGGGCATCCCGGTCACGAACCCGGTCCAGACGCTGATCGACCTATCCACGGAACTTAAGCCACTGCGTCTCGAGCGCGCCGTCAACGAGGCGGACAAGCTCGACCTCGTCGACCCGGAGGCGCTCCGCGCCGCCCTCGATGCCCACAGAGGCGAGCTCGGCGTCAAGAAACTCGCCACCCTCCTCGACCGCCACACCTTCCGCCTCTCGGACTCCGACCTCGAGGTCCTCTTCCGCCCCCTCGCAATGGCCGCGGGCCTACCCGTCCCGCTCACCAAACACCGGGTCCTCGACTACGAGACCGACTTCCTCTTCCCCGACCACGACCTGATCGTCGAGACCGACGGCCTGCGCTACCACCGCACCCCGTCCCAACAGGCCCGCGCCGCCAAACGAGACCAGACCCACACCGCCGCGGGCTTCCGCGTCCTCCGCTTCACCCACTGGCAGATCGCCCACGCCGCCGACGAGGTCACCGACGTCCTCCGCCGCGTCAGAGCCATTCCGTATGCGGCTTCAGCCTGCCCGAGCCGCATACGGAATGGCTCGGTCCCTTCCTAAACCCCCGGCGACTGCGGCTCGCCCAGCCCGTGGCTTCCGGCCGCGTCCGCACCCGTCGCCCGGTCGACCCGTTCGACCACTCCCTGCGGATCGGCGACGCCGTAGAAGATGAAGTCGTAGTCGCCGCTCGCCGCCGTGTCGAAGTCCACGTCGCCGATCTGCATCAGCCGCTGGTAGACCGACTGGTTGTAGTTGACGTTCTGGACCCGCTCCAGCCGCGTCTCCTGGATCTCCCGCGAGATGATCCCGCGCTTGATGTTGAGGCGGCGGGTGGTGATCGAGTACGTCGTCGCCCACCGTTTGATGAAGCCGATCAGCAGGGTCAGCGCCAAGACCACGAGGACGACGACGAAGACCGACGTCGTGCTCGACACCAGCTTGGCGATGATCCCGAGGATGATCGCGATGACAACGCCTTTGAGGTAGAAGCCGAGGATCGCGCGCCAGGAGGGGTGCCCCTGGAAGATGATCGTCTCGCCCTCGCTGAGGTTCATGTTCACGCGCGGCAGCATAAGCGCTCCCGGCGGCGGTTGCCGAAGTTTCATCGATCGGTCCAGCGCGGGGCCGGGCGCGCCCGTCCCCCGGTATCCATAACCTGGTGCCGTGTCCGGCAACGTTCGCCCTCTCTGGCTTGCCCTCGCCGCGCCCGGCGGCGTCCTCGACCGCTCGACGTGGCTCCGCCACGCCTTCGGGTCTGCGTCCTTGCCGGCCACGCCGATGCCTGCGCCAGAGCCGGGCAAACGTCACCGGACACGGCACTAGCCTCGATGGCGATCCTCAAGGTCGAGCCGCTGACGACCGCCCGCGCGCTGCGGGGCCCGTTCGACTACCGGCGGCCGGCGGCGATGGAAGGGCTCGAGGTCGGCAGCCTGGTGCGGGTGCCGTTCGGGCGGCGGCGGCTGCTCGGCGTGGTGGTCGAGCTCGCCGATTCCTCGGAGCTGGCGCCGGAGCGGCTGGCGGAGCCGATCGAGGCGCTCGAGGCGGGCGCCTCGCCGGAGCTGGTCGAGCTCGGGCTCTGGGTGGCGCGCGAGTACTGCTCGACGCCCTCGCGCGGCCTCTCGCTGGTGCTGCCGCCGGGGACCGGGACGGGCCGCTCCGGCCGCACCGTGCGCGCCAAGACCGAGCGGCGGGTCGAGATCATCCCCGCCGGAGAGGCGGCGCTGGAGGGCGGCGAGCGGCTCGGGGTGAAGCAGCGGGCGGTGCTCGAGGCGCTCGCCGAGGGCGGTGAGATGTCGGCGCCGCAGCTGTCGGCAACCGTCGGCGCAACGGCCGCCATCCTGCGTCGCCTCGCCGAGCGTGGCCTGATCGCCAGCCGCGACTCGAGCGTGCGCCGCGCCCCCGCCACACCCGGCCTGCGCGCCGCCGCCGAGGCGCCACGCCTCCTGCTGGAGCAGCAGGCCGCCGTCACCGCCCTCGTCGCGGCGCTCGACGGCGAAGCCGACGCGCCCCGCGAGCAGCTCCTCCACGGGGTCACCGGCTCGGGCAAGACCGAGGTCTACCTGGCGGCGGTCGAGGCGGCGCTCGCCCGCGGGCGCGGGACGATCGTCCTCGTCCCCGAGATCGGCCTCGCCCCGCAGGCCGTCGCCCGCTTTCGCGCCCGCCTCGGCGACCGCTTCGCCGTCCTCCACAGCGCCCTCTCCGAGGGCGAGCGCTTCGACGAGTGGCAGCGGCTGCGGAGCGGCGAGGCGAGCGTCTGCGTCGGCCCGCGCTCCGCCATCTTCGCCCCGGTCCGCGACCTCGGCCTGGTCGTCATCGACGAGGAGCACGACCCCTCCTACAAGCAGGAGGGCGACCCGACCTACGACGCCCGCGCCGTCGCCCGCCACCGGGCGCGGGAGCGGGGCGCCGTCCTTGTCGCCGGGACCGCGACGCCGCGGCCGGAGACCTGGCTCGAGCTCCCCCGCCTAGAGCTGCCACGACGGGTCGACGGGCTGCGCATGCCGCCGGTGAACATCGTCGACATGCGCGAGGTCGACCCGCGCTCCGGCCCGCTCCACGCCCAGACCTGGACCGCGCTGGAGGAGGTCCGCGCGAGCGGCCGCAAGGCGATCGTGATGGTCAACCGGCGCGGCTTCGCGCCCTGGCTCACCTGCCGCTCCTGCGGGCACCACTGGGGCTGCCCCAACTGCGACGTCTCGCTGATCGTCCACCGCGAGTCGGGCCGCCTCGTCTGCCATCACTGCGCGCACTCCGAACCGGCGCCGCGCGCCTGCCCGGTCTGCGCCTCGACCACGCTGGCGCGGGCCGGCGCCGGGACCGAGCGGATCGAGGAGCTGGTGCGCGAGCGCCTCGCCCCGATGCCCGTCTTCCGGCTCGACTCCGACACCACCGCGCCGCGCGGCGCCCACGCCCGCATCCTGGCCGAATTCGGCGAGGCGAAGAGCGGCGTCTTGGTCGGCACCCAGATGGTCGCCAAGGGCCACGACTTCCCTGAGGTGACGCTGAGCGCGATCCTCGACGCCGACGCGACCCTGCGCTTCCCCGATTTCCGCGCCGAGGAGCGGACCTTCGCGATGGTCGCCCAGCTGGCCGGGCGCTCCGGGCGCGGCGCGGCGGGGGGAGAGGTGATGGTGCAGACGCTGGCCCCGCACGCCTCCTCGATCGAGCACGCCGCCGCGCACGACTCGGCGGGCTTCCTCGAGGGGGAGCTGGAGCGCCGCCGCGTCCTCCGCTACCCGCCCTACTCGCACCTCCTGCGCGTCAACCTCAGCTCCGAGCAGGAGGGGAAGGTCGATGCCGCCGCCACCGCGATCGCCGCCGAACTGCGCTCCCGCCTCCCGGCCGAATCGGAACTGCTCGGGCCAGCGCCGATGTTCCGGGTGCGGGGACGGCAGCGGCGCCGCATCCTGGTCAAGGCCCAGGACCGGACGGGGACGGTCGCCGCGGCCCGCGCCACGGTCGAGCGGCGCGCCGCCGACCGCGCCCTGAAGGACGTCTCGGTCGGCGTGGACGTAGACCCGACGTAAGCAGAGCGCCCGCCCTCGGCGGCCGCTCTGCGCATCGTTCCGCCGCTTAGAATCGTCCTATGAGCGACGAGCACACGATCGACGCCGCCGACAACGAGGAGGAGGAGCTCCACCAGAAGCTCCTCGAACGCCGCGAAGCGGCGCTCGCCAACGTGGTCAAGTTCGGCGACCCGGTGCTGAAAAGCCGCGCCTCGGAGGTCCACGAGTTCGGCCCCGAGCTGCGCGCCGAGGTCGAGCGGATGATCCAGATCATGCAAGACGGGATGGGGGTCGGCCTCGCCGCCACCCAGCTCGGCATGCTGCGCCGGCTCCTCGTCTTCCAGGCCGCCGCCGACAGCGAGCCCTCCGCCCTCGTCAATCCGAAGATCGAGTGGACATCGGATGAGCTGGCGATCGCCGAGGAGGGCTGCCTCAGCCTGCCGAAGGTGACGATGGACGTCGAGCGCCCCCTTTACGCCCGCTTCACCGGCCGCGACGTCGACGGCGAGCCGGTCACGATCGAGGCCTCCGGCCTCGAGGCGCGGGTCCTCCAGCACGAGATCGACCACCTCGACGGGGTGCTGATCCTCGACCGCACCGAACGCAAGCAGCGCAAGGCGGCGCTGCGGGCGCTGCGCGCGGGGGAGAGCTATCACCCGCCCGCCGAGGACGAGGACGATCACGGCGAGGAGCTGCGCGAGCCGCGCACCGACGCGTGAGGACCGTCTACCTCGGCACCTCGGATTTCGCCGCGACCGTCCTCCGCCGGCTCGCCGATTCGTCGCACCAGCCCGCCCTCGTCGTCACCCCGCCGGACAGCCGCCAGGGCCGCGGCCGCAAGGTCTCGCCGCCGCCGGTGGCGGAGCTGGCGGGCGAGCTGGGAACCGACCTGCTGCAGGCGGCGAACGTCAATGACGAGGCGGCCCTGGAGCGGATCCGGGCGGCCCGGCCCGACGCGGTCCTCGTCTGCGCCTTCGGCCAGCTGATCCGCGAGCCGCTCCTCAGCCTCACCGAGATCCTCAACGTCCATCCCTCGCTCTTGCCGCGCTGGCGCGGCGCGGCGCCGATCGAGCGGGCGATCATGGCCCGCGACCCACAGACCGGGGTCTGCGTGATGCGCCTCACCGCCGGGCTCGACTCGGGACCGGTGGCGCTGCGCGCGGAGGCGCCGCTCCGGGACGACGAGGACTACGGGACGCTGGCGCCCAGGCTCGCGGCGCTCGGCGGCGATCTCCTCGTCGAAGCGCTCGACCGCCTTGCCGACGGGACGCTCGAGTTCACCGAGCAGGGCGAGGCCGATGTGACCTACGCGGAGAAGATCGGGCCGGAGGATCGGCCGCTCGATCCGGCGGCGAGCGCGGAGGACCTGGCGGCGAAGGTGCGGGCGCTGACCCCTCACATCGGCGCCTACCTGGAGCTGGAGGGCGGCGAGCGCTTGGGGGTGCGCGCGGCCCATACGGTCGACGCGGCGGTCGTCGTCGGCACGATGAAGGCGGAGTGGGGGGTGCTTCTGCTCGGCTGCGGCCACGGAACGCTGCGCCTCGACGTCGTCCAGCCCGCCGGCGGCAAGCCGATGTCGGCCGAGGCCTATCTGCTCGGCCACCAGCTGCCGAAGCTCGCGTGAAGCCGACCAGGTCGACCGAGCGGCGCGCGTCGGCGTCGACCGGGCGCGACTTGGAGCGCGGGGGTAGGCCATCGTGCCCGTAGCGGCGCCTCGCGCGCTCGCCTTCGAGGTCCTGCGCGAGACCTTCGAGCGCGGCGGCCACACCGAGCTCGTCTTCCGCGCCGGCGCCGAGCGGCTCGGGCTGGCCGGGCGCGACCGGGCGCAGGCGCAGCGCCTCGCCTACGGCTCGGTGCAGCGGCGCGGGACCGCCGACGCGGCGATCGAACGGCTCTCCGGAAGGGCGATCCGGCTGCTCGACCCGCCGGTCGCGGCGGCGCTCCGGCTCGGCCTCTACGAGCTCCTCTTCGCCGACGCGACCCCCGACCACGCCGCCGTCGATCAGGCGGTGGAGCTGGTGAAGATCGCCAAGGCGGCGCATGCGAGCGGCTTCGTCAACGCGATCCTGCGCCGCGCTGCGCGCGAGCGCGACGAGCTGACGGCGGCGCTGCTGGATGACGACTCCACCCCCGAGGCCGCCGCGGGTGCCCACTCGGCGCCGCTCTGGCTGGCGCGGATGTGGTGGGAGGAGCTCGGCGCCGAGACGGCGCGCTCGCTGCTCGCCGCCTGCAACCAACCCGCCGAGGTGGCGATGCGGGCGACCGACGCGGAGGCGCGCGCCGACCTGGTGGCGCGGCTGCGCGGTGAGGGAGTCGACGTCTCGCCCGCCGCGGGCGGGTGGCCGCTCGACGTCGCCGAGGAGATGGTCTTCTCCGGCCGGGTCGGCGACTCGGTCCCCCGCCTCGTCGCCGAGGGCGCGCTCACGCCGCAGAGCCGTGGCTCGGCGGCGGTGGTCGAGGTGCTGGGACCGCGGGCGGGCGAGACGGTGCTCGACCTCTGCGCCGGGCCGGGGATCAAGACCGGCCAGATCTCGGTCCGCATGGAGGACCGGGGCGAGGTGATCTCGGTCGAGGTCGACGAGGCCCGTGCAGCCGAGATCGCCGCCCAGACCCGCCGTCTCGACCTTCAAGGCGTCACCGTCTTCGAGGGCGACGTGACCTCCCTGCCGCTGCCCGAGGGCTTCGACCGGGTCCTCCTCGACGCGCCCTGCTCGGACCTCGGCACGCTGGCGTCGCGCCCTGACGCGCGCTGGCGAAAAACGCCGCGGACGATCGAGCGGGTGGTGGAGGTGCAGGAGAAGGCTCTCCTGGCGGCGGCGAAGGTGCTGCGGCCGGGCGGCACCCTGGTCTACTCGACCTGCACGATCTCCCGGTGCGAGAACGAGGACCGGATCGCGGCGCTGCTCGAAGCGGCGGCCGCCGGGCAGGCCCCGAAGCTGGAATTGGACGATCTCGGAGCGCTCGCCCCGGGCCTCGCCTCGCCTCATGAGCCCCGCGCCCTGCAGCTTCGTCCCGACCGCGACGGGACCACCGGTTTTTTCATCAGCCGACTGACCCGCAATGATTAGGAGATGTCCGACGCCGGAAGCACCAGCAGCGTCCTGGACCGCGCCCCCTGTCCGAACTGCGGCGAGCCCTGGCTGCGCCCGACCCAGCTGCCGGGCCGGCTGCGCTGCGTCAACTGCCTGAGCCGCTTCGAACTGGTCTCCCAGTGCCCCGAGTGCGGCGAACACCAGACGATCGCCCGGATGACCCACACGGCCGACATGCAGTGCCAGACGTGTGGGGCCAGCATGCTGAAACCGACGTGAGCCGCGACTCCGACCGCCGCCGCCATCGTCTAGCTTCCGCAGCGTGAGTCAAAGATTTTTAGACCTTGGCGCCGCCCCGCGGGTGGCGCCGTCGATCCTGTCGGCCGACTTCGCCAAGCTCGGCGCGCAGGTCGAGGAGGTAATGGCGGCCGGGGCGCGGGTGATCCACGTCGACATCATGGACGGGCATTTCGTCCCGCCGATCACGATCGGGCCGCTGGTCGCGGGCGCGGTCGCCGACCTCGTCCACGACGCGGGCGGGGCGATCGACGTCCACATGATGATCGAGGCACCGGAGCGCCAGATCGAGGAGTTCGCCAAGGCGGGCGCCGACTCGATCACCTTCCACGCCGAGGCCACGCCGCACGCCAACCGCACCCTGGCGGCGATCCGCGACCTCGGCTGCTGCGCCGGGATCGCGATCAACCCGGGGACCCCGGTCGAGGCGGTGTCCGAGCTGCGCAACCTCGCCGACGTCGTCCTCTGCATGACCGTCAACCCGGGCTGGGGCGGCCAGTCCTTCATCGCCTCCTCACCCGACAAGGTCGAACGCCTGCGGCCCCTGGTCGGCACGGCGAAGATCGAGGTCGACGGCGGCATCGACACCGAGACCGCCGGGCCGATCGCGGCGGCGGGCGCGTCGTTGTTCGTGGCCGGAAGCGCGATCTTCGGCGCCGATGACCCTGCGGCGGCGTACGAGGCGATCGCGCGGGCGGCAGGGGCAACCTGAGGGGCTTCCCGTCGGGAGGCGGGGATGACCCTTCGCTCACAACAGCAGGGAGGTTCGCTCAGGGTCATCCCCGCCTCCCGCCACGGAACCTGGGCCGGGCTACCCTGGCGGTATGAGCGAACGGCTTTCTTCGACTGCTCGGATCATCGTCACGGTCTGTTTTCTCATCGGGCTGGGGATCCTGGTGTTGGATCCGTTCACCTGGGGGCGGGTCAGCGGGGTTGTGCAGCTGCTGGCGGGAGCGGTCGCCGTCGTCCTCGCGGCGGCCCTGGTGGCGATGCTGCTGAGCCGGGGGGAGATGCCGGAGGAGGAGTTCCGGCGGATGTCCGAACGCAGCGAGCTGATGGCGACGCTCCCGCCCGGCCAGCTGCAGCCGAGCGAGTTCGAAGAAGCCGTGATCGAGGCGATCGACGAGCTGCCCGCCGAATTCCAGGAAGTGCTCGCCGACGTCCCGATCGTGATCTCCGACCTGGGCCACAAATTCGGCGCCTACGGCCACTACATCGGCGACACCGTCGCCCGCGACGACTTCCGCGACCACATCGTCATCTACCAGGACACGCTCGAACGCGACTTCGGTTGGGACCCGGACTTACTACGTGCCCAGATCACCCGCACGGTGCGCCATGAGGTCGCGCATCACCTGGGCTGGAACGAGGAAGGCGTAAGGGACCTGGGGCTGTAGGGACGGACAAGGGACCCGGCCCTCTCGGCGGCGGCCCGGGCAGGCTGAGGCCGCCGCCGAGAGGGCCGGGTCCGTGGGGGGTGCGGACCTTCGAGGGGCGCCCGTGAGGAAGCGGGGCCCTTCTGGCGCAGGGACGTGCGCCTTCGGGCTCCTACATCGGCCCCGGACACGCGCTGCAAGCCCTGATGTGCCTATAGCGACATCAGGGCTTGCAGCGCGGGGATCGACCCTCCCGGGACGCGCACCGAAGTGTGTCCCCCTCCCGAAATGGACCGTCCCGGGCGTCTCGGAGGCGGCCACAGCCTGCCCGGGTCGCCTCCGAGACGCCCGGGCCCGCCGTCCCCGGCCGCACCGCCCCCGAATCGCCCGTCCCCGGCCGCACCGGCCCCGAATCGCGCCGTCCCCGGCCGCCCCGCCCCCGAATCGCGCCGTCCCCGGCCGCACCGCCCCCGAATCGCGCCGTCCCCGATCATCTACCGCCTGCGCCCCCTCGCGATCAGGGCGCCGGTGATCTCCTGCAGCCAGGCCTTTTCCTCGGGATCGAGGTCCGCCAGTTCAGCCCGGCCCTCGCACCATCCCGCCAGGGCCCGACGGCCGCCCATCGCCACCAGCTTCGCGCTCGTCACCGCATAGCGGCCGTCGGCCATCGCCGCCATCGCGCCGATGTCGTCGCGGCGGCTGCGCAGGACGGCGACGACGGCGATGCCGTCGATCTCGGTCGGCGATTCGGGGTCCTCGCCCGGCCGCAGGGGCCGCACCGAGAAGACCTGGGACGCCGCCCGCCGCGGCAGCGGCGGCGGGGCCGGTTTGCCGAGTGGGCCTTTGACCCACCGCTCGGTCAGCTTCTCGACCTGGTCGCGCAGCTCGCCGCGGACCAGGACATGGAGCTCGTCCCCCTCGCGCAGCTCGGTCGCCCCGCGCGGCGGGATCGCGTGGCCATCCCGCACGATCACGTTGACCAGTGCCTCGCGGGGCAGTTCGAGCTCGCGCACCCGGTGCCCGGCCGCGACCGCTCCCGGCGGCAGCCGGAAGGCGACCACGTCGCCGCCCATCTCGCGGATTCGCCCCGACTCGAAGAGCCGCCGGGGCAGCGCCGGCTCGTCGGTGGTCAGGCGCAGGCGCTTCGCCAGCGGCTCGAAGCTTGCCCCCTGCACCAGGGTCGAGGTGACGACGACGAAGAAGACGATCGCGAACTCTTCCTCGCCGCTTCGCACCCCGGCGACGACCGGGAAGGTCGCCAGCCAGATCGGCGTCGCCCCGCGCAGGCCGGCCCAGCCGAGCATCAGCTTCTCGCGCACGTTCAGCGGCGAAAAGACGGTGGCGGCAAAGGTGGCGATCGGGCGGGCGAGGAAGATCAGCACCGCCGAGAGGCCGAGGCCCTTGGCCGCGACGCTGCCGAGGTCCCCCGGGAAGACGAGCAGCCCGAGCAGAATGAAGAGGCCGATCTGGGATACCCAGCCTAGCCCCTCGTGGAAGGAGACGACGCTGCGCTTGGCCGGGATGCGCGCCGAGCCGAGCGCCAGCGCGGTCAGGTAGACGGCCAGCAGGCCCGATCCCTGGGCGACCTCGGAGACGCCGTAGGCGAGCGCCGCCGCGGCGATCGTCGCCACCGGATAGATCCCGTCCGAGGGCAGCTCGATCCGTTCGATCACCCAGACCGCCAGCCGTCCCAGGGCCAGCCCGACGACGATCCCGACGACGATCTTCAGCGCGATCAGGCCGATCATGTCGGCGGCGCCGTAGTTCGGCTGCTGGATCCATTCGATGAAGCCGATCACGAGCAGCAGGGCGACCGGGTCGTTCATCCCGGACTCGCCCTCGAGCGAGCGCGCCAGGCGCTTCTCCAGGGTCGAGTTGCGGAGCACGGCGAAGATCGCGGCCGAGTCGGTGGCGGCGATCGCGGCACCGACGATCATCCCTTCCAGCCAGGTGAGGCCGAAGATCCATTTCGCCGCCACCCCGGCGAGGAGCGCCGTCGCCAGCGTCCCCAGGGTCGCCAGCGAGGCCGCCGTGCCGAGCACCGGGCGGATCTCCGACCAGCCCGAGGTGAGCCCACCCTCGAACAGGATCAGGACCAGCGCGATCGTCCCCAGCGTCCGCGCCAGCTCGTAGTTGGCGAAGTTGATCTCGCCGATTCCTTCGGATCCGGCCAGCATCCCGAGGCCGAGGAAGAGCAGCAGCGCCGGGACCCGCATGCGGTCGGCGAGCAGCGCGCCGAGGATCCCGGCGGCCAAGAGGACGCCGGCGATCAGGATCAGGACGGCGTCGTGATGGCCCATCGGGGGACCCTAGGGAACCAGGGCGAGGGGGGCGGACCGGCGGACCCCTTCACTCACAACAGCAGGGAGGTTCGTTCAGGGGCCCGCCGGTCCGCCTGCGAGCCGGTGCGGCGGATCGGCCGGCGAGCCCTTGCGGCTAGACGTTCTCGTCAAAGACGGCCAGGCGGGCCTCCAGTTCCTCGGGCGAACCGGGCTCAGGCACGTCCTCCGGGTGGGCGTCGCGAGGATTGCGGTAGACCCAGTAGAGGAGGCTGAAGAGGACGCCGGCGGCGAGCAGGAAGCCGATCTCGACCCGGCGCTGCTCGTTCGACACCAGCGGGACGAAGTTCCAGGCGATGAAGACGACGGCGCAGGTGATCCAGCGGGCGGCGGCGCGGCGCACCTGGCCCTGCGCCACACAGGCCTGATTCACCGTCACCGAGGCGAGGTAGAGGCCCATCCCAATCGTCACCAGCAGCAGCCCGAGTCGGTCGTAGGTGAAGTTCTTGCCGAAGGCGATCTGCATCGCTTTCGGGCCGACCAGCGCCATGAAGACGAAGGCTGCTGAGGTGAAGGCGACGATTCCCAGCAGCACCATCTTCACGGTGTGGCCGAATTCCCGATCGCTGTCCGGGTCGTCGGAGGTGTGGAGGCTGGTCAGGTGGGGGAGGATCGAGGTCGAGACCGACTGGAACAACTGCAGCGGCGCCCGCGCGATCATCAGCACGTTGAAGATGAAGCCCGCCTCGGCGGCGCCCTGGAGGCCGCGCATGATGATCGGGCCCGCGTTGAGGAATGCCTGTTCGGAGAACATGATCAGGAGGACCGCCGCGGCGAAGCCGCCGCCGTGACGGAAGGAGAACTGGTCATCCGGCACGTCCTCCGCTTCGCGTCCGGGCGTGCCGGGCGCCAGATCGGCGGAGCGGGGTGAGGCCTGTCTGTCCTGCTGTGCTTTGCGGGCGAACGCGAAGGGCACGACCAGCAGCGACAAGGCCGGCGCCGCGGTGATCCCGATCGCGACCCAGCCCTGGCCGCTCAGGATGCCGACCACGACCAGCACCGCGAAGATCGTGCGGAAGCAGGATTCGCTCAGGATCAGGGCGACGAAAAGGCCGAACTGCTGTTTGCCGGCGAGGAAGCCGCGGGCGAAATAGCTCGCCGCGTAGAACAGCACCGAGGTGAAGAAGACCCAGTAGAGGGTCTCGTTCCCCTCCAGCAGGCTGTCCTGGATCGGCCCGCGCAGGGCCAGCGCCAGCACGGTGAAGAGCAGCGAGAGGCCGAACTGGATGGTCGAGGCGACCCGCATCGGCTCGCTTAGCGGCTGGCCTTTGACCATCCGTTCGGAGATGTGGCGACTGAGCAGCTGTTCGATCGGGCGGTAGAGCGTGGAGATGGTGATGAAGACCGCCGACCAGAGCACCGTGATCTGCCCGTAGTCGGTCTTCGACAGCGTGTGCGAGGCGATCAGGAAGTAGGCGTAGGTGATGACCCCGGTCAGCCCGACCCCGACCGCGAGGAAGCTCGCGGTTTTGCCGTAGTCGGCGGAGGAGGCGGGGGCTTTGCCGGTCCCGTTTTCGGAACTCAAGGATCCACCACTTCGGTGGGGGCCTCCGCCTCAGGGTCGGAACCTTTCTCGTAGTGCGAGGGCGGCACGCCGAGCGCCAGCTCGACCCGCCGCACCCGCTCGAAGATCCGCTGCGTCATCACCCGCTGCCCGGCCAGCAGGTCACCGATCACGCCGAGCGCGAAGAGCTGCACCGCGGCGATCATCAGTACCGCGCCGAGAATCAGCGACTGGATGTGGCCGCGCGAGTTGCCGTTGAAGATCGCGTCGATCAGGAACGGCAGCCAGGCGATGAACGCCAGCGCGCCGACCGCGATCGCCGCGGTGACGAACGCCCGCAACGGCTCGTAGCGGGCGTAGATCCGCAGGATCGCGGGCGTGTTGCGGCGCACGTAGTCGCCGGTCGACCCGGCCAACCGCGACTCGCGCGTCTGCGGGTTGGTCGAGATCGGCACCTCGTCGACGGCGACCAGCATCTTGCCCGCCTGCACGAGGCTCTCCAGCGTGTAGGTGAAGTTGTCGACCACCGAGAGCTGCAGGGCCGCCTCGCGGTTGTAGGCGCGGAAGCCGGAGGTGGTGTCGGTGACCTCGGTGTTCGACACCCGCCGCACGACCCAGCTGCCCCAGTGCTGCAGTTGTTTCTTGGCGTCGGAGAAGTGCTCGATCCGATCGACCTGGCGGTCGCCGACCACCATGTCGGCTTCGCCGGCGAGGATCGGCGCGACCAGCTTGGCGACGTCGGCGCCCGCGTACTGGTTGTCGGCGTCGGTGTTGACGACGACGTCGGCGCCGAGCTTCAGGCAGGCGTCGAGGCCGGCCTGGAACCCGGCCGCCAGCCCCTTGTTGTTGGTCAGCCGGACGATGTGCTCGACCCCGCATTCGCGCGCCACCGCGACCGTGCGATCGGTCGAGCCATCGTCGATCACGAGGAGCTCGACGGTGTCGAAGCCATCGAGGGCGCGCGGCAGGTCGGCGATCGTCGCCGGCAGCGTCTCTTCCTCGTTCAGGCAGGGGATCTGGATGATCAACTTCAAAGGCGGCCCCCAGAGTACGGGGGGTGGGGGTCGAAACGCGGCCTCGGTAGGCACTAGAATCGACTGATTGACTGGTCAGTCAACGACATCAGCCGAGATTGAATTTCTGCGCAAGGCGCTGGCGCTGGCCGAGGGCGGCCGCGGTCGGGTGAGCCCGAATCCGCTGGTGGGCGCGGTCGTCGTCCGTGGCGGGGAGATTATCGGGGAGGGCTTCCACGCCGAGCTTGGGGGGTTGCATGCCGAGCGGGCGGCGCTCGCCGACGCGGCGCGCCGCGGTGAGGACGTGGCCGGGGCGACGATGTACCTGACCCTCGAGCCCTGCGCCCACCAGGGCCGCCAGCCGCCCTGCAGCGACGCGATCATCGAGGCCGACCTCGCCCGCGTGGTGATCGCCTCGGACGACCCGACCACCAAGGCCGCCGGCAAGGGCCCGGAGCAACTCCGCGCGGCGGGGATCGAGGTGGACTTCATCGACGACGCCGAGGTCGCCGCCGCCGCTCGCCTCCTCAACCAGCCCTTCCGCAAGCACAGCCTCACGGGCCTGCCGCTCGTCGTCCTGAAGACGGCGATGTCGCTCGACGGGCGCACCGCCACCCCCGAGGGGGCCTCGCCCTGGATCTCGGGCGAGCAGAGCCGCCAGCTGGTCCACGTCTGGCGCGGCGAATGCGACGCGATCGCGGTCGGCATCGGCACCGTCCTGGCCGACGACCCGCTGCTCACCGCCCGCCTCGGCGAAGCCCGCCAGCCGGTCCGCGTCGTCTTCGACTCGACCGCCCGCCTGCCGCTCGACTGCCAGCTCCTCGCGACCCTCGACGAAGCCCCGCTGACCGTCGTCCACGGTCCCGAGGCCGACCACCGCGGGCTGGAGGAGCTGCTTGCCGCCGGGGCCGAGACGATCCTCGCCGCCGGCGGGTCCTCCGCCGAGCGGATCGGCGCCGCGCTCGCCGAGCTCGGCCGCCGTGGCCTCACCAGCCTGCTGCTGGAGGGTGGCGCGACCCTCGCCGCCGCCTTCGCCGCCGCCGGCCAGATCGACGAGGCGCGCGTCTTCGTCGCCCCGCTGCTGCTCGGCGGCCCGGCCCCCGCGGTACCCGTTGCGGCCCTTCAGGGCAGCCCGACGGAGGCGGAGACCGTGGGAGAGGACACTTTGATCCGAACCCGATTCAAGGAGTGGTGATGTTCACCGGACTGGTGCAGGACATCGGCAGTGTCGAGAGCGTCGAGGGCGGCGCCGAGGGCGCCCGCCTGCGGATCGCGACCGGGCTCGGTCCGGAGATCGGCCTCGGCGACTCGATCGCCGTCAACGGCGTCTGCCTCACCGCCACCGAGGCCGACGCGAGCGGCTTCGCCACCGAGGCGATGAACCAGACGCTCGAGGTGACCGTGATCGGCGCCCTCGTCCCCGGCGCGCGGGTCAACCTGGAGCTCGCCACCCGCGCCGACGAGCGCCTCGGCGGCCACATCGTCCAGGGCCACGCCGATGGCTCCGGCCGCGTCGTCGACGTCACCGAGGACGGCTTCGCCCGCCGCATCCGGATCGAGCTCCCGCCCGAGCTGCTGCGCTACGTCGTCGACAAGGGTTCGGTCGCCCTGAACGGCGTCAGCCTCACCGTCGCCGCGCTCGGCGACACCTGGGTCGAGGTCTCGCTGATCCCCGAGACCTTGGAGCGCACCAACCTCGGCGACGCCGTCCCCGGCGACGCCTGGAACGTCGAGATCGACGTCATCGCCAAGTACGTGGAGCGGCTGCTGTCACCATTTGCTGGAAAGGAGAACGCGTGAGCCAGGAGACCGAGATCAACCAGACCACCGATACCGTCTTCGCCACGATCGAGGAAGCGATCGAAGACATCCGCCGCGGCCGGATGATCGTCGTCTGCGACGGCGAAGACCGTGAGAACGAGGGCGACCTGGTGATGGCGGCGCAGTTCGCGACGCCGGAGGCGGTCAACTTCATGGCCAAGGAGGCGCGCGGGCTGATCTGCCTGGCGCTGACCCCGGAGCGCTGCCGCAGGCTCGGCCTGAACCTGATGGCGGCCAAGAACGAGGCGCCGCTGCAGACCGCCTTCACGGTCACGATCGAGGCCGCCGGCGGGGTGAGCACCGGCATCTCCGCCCACGACCGCGCCCACACGATCCAGGTCGCGATCGACCCCGACTCGGGCCCCCGCGACCTCGTCGTCCCCGGCCACATGTTCCCCCTGCAGGCCAAGGAGGGCGGCGTGCTCGAGCGCACCGGCCACACCGAGGCCTCGGTCGACCTGGCCCGCCTCGCCGGGCTGATCCCGGCCGGGGTGATCTGTGAGGTGATGAACGACGACGGCTCGATGGCCCGGGTCCCCGACCTGATCCCCTACTGCGCCCGTCACGGCCTGAAGATGATCACCGTCGCCGAGCTGATCGCCTACCGGCGGCGCACCGAGAAGCTGGTCGAAAGGGTGGTGGCGACGGCGCTGCCGACCGCCTTCGGTGACTTCACCGCGGTCGGCTACCGCTCCCTGGTCGACGACAAACACCACGTGGCGATGGTCAAAGGCGAGGTCGACGGCGCCTCCGACGTGCTCGTCCGAGTGCACAGCGAGTGCCTCACCGGCGACGTCTTCCACAGCATGCGCTGCGACTGCGGCGAGCAGCTGGAGGCCTCGCTGGCGATGATCGAGCGCGAGGGCCGCGGCGTCCTCCTCTACCTCTCCCAGGAGGGCCGGGGGATCGGCCTGCTGAACAAGCTGCGCGCCTACAAACTGCAGGAGGAGGGCCACGACACGGTCGAGGCGAACCTCAAGCTGGGGCTGCCCGCCGACCTGCGCGACTACGGGATCGGCGCCCAGATCCTCGGCGATCTGGGCCTCAGCAGCATCCGCATCATCACCAACAACCCGAAAAAGATCGTCGGCATGGAGGGTTACGGGTTGTCGGTGAGCGAGCAGGTGCCGATCGAGTCGGTCCCCAACATCCACAACGAAGCCTACCTGCGCACGAAGCGCGACAAGATGGGCCACATCCTCCACCACCAGGGGCTCGACCTCGACGAGGAAATGCTCCACGAAGAGGAGGAACGGGACGAGCGGCGCGGCCGCGACGCCGCCGGGCCGGCGGCCGGGCGCGACGGGGCCCGGGCCGATGGCTGAGGCGGACGGGGCCTTCCTCGAGGAGTTCAAGCCGAGTGAGCGCTCCGAGTTGGGATCGCTGCGCTTCGCCACCGTGGTCGGGCGCTTCTACGAGGACCTCGCGCAGCGCCTCGAGGCCGGGGCGCGGGGCGGCTTCGAGCTCGCCGGCGTGCAGGGGGGCCAGGTCGAGCACCACTCGGTCCCCGGCGCCTACGAGTTGCCGCTCGCGGCGAGGTACCTCGCCGACACCGGCAGATTCGCCGGGATCGCCTGCCTCGGCGTGGTGATCCGCGGCGAGACCGCCCACTTCGATTTCGTCTGCGGCGAGTCGGCGCGGGGGATCCAGGACGTCCAGCTGCAGACCGGCGTGCCCTGCGCCTTCGGCGTCATCACCTGCGACACGATGGAGCAGGCGCTGGCCCGGGCGGGCGGCGACAAACGGGACCAGGGCCGCAGCGCGGCGCTCACCGTTGCGCGGATGGCGCTGCTGAAGCGCCGAATCGCCTGACTCGGTACCATCCCGCGTCCTATGGCAAAGGTATGTCACAGCTGCGGCAAGAAACCGGCCTTCGGCCAGTCCCGCAGCCACTCGATGGTCGCGACGAAGCGCCGCTTCGAGCCGAACCTGCAGAAGGTCCGGATCCAGGAGAACGGTCGCCCGCTCCGCGCCTACGTCTGCACTCGCTGCCTGAAGAGCAACAAGGTCACCAAGGCCGCCTGAGGCGGCGTGGGGGCGCCTCGCGGCGTCCTCGGTCATTCGGTTCGGGTCACGCACTGGAGTGCGCTCCCCTCACCTCATTTCCCTGCGTCCTTGCGAGGCTGGCCCACGCCGCCTCAGGCGGTTAAGCGTCTGCATTTACCCCCGCCTATGAGGGGTAAATGCAGACACCGCGTGACGACTTACTCGCTCTCGGTGGCGACGGCGGGTTTCGGCGTGCCGTCGGCGTCCAGGGTCTCGTGGGGCTCGACGGCCAGGTTCGGCAGGATCTTGCCGAGCCACTCGGGCATCCACCAGGCGCGTTTGCCGAACAGGTGCATGATCGCCGGGACCAGCACCGAGCGGATGATCACCGCGTCGACCAGGACCGCCGAGGCGAGCCCGAGGCCGAACAATTTCGTGATCCGTTCGTCGGTGAGCATGAACGAGGCGAACACGGTGATCATGATCGCCGCCGCCGCGGTGATCACCCGCCCGGTCAGAGCGAGGCCGCGGGTGACCGCTTCGTGGGCGTCCTTTTTGTGCTCCCACTCCTCGTGCATCCGGGACATCAGGAACACCTCGTAGTCCATCGACAGCCCGAAGACGATCGAGAACAGGAATATCGGGAAGAAGGCGATGATCGGGCCGGTGTTGTCGACGCCGATGAGGCTCGCCCCCCAACCGTTCTGGAACACGGCGACGACGATGCCGAAGGCGGCGCCGATCGACAGCAGGTTCATCAGGATCGCCTTCAGCGGCACCAGCACGGAGCGGAACACCGCCATCAGCAGGATCGCCGAGAGCAGGATCACCACGCCGATGAACAGCGGCAGCTTTTCCGAGATCGCGTCGCCGAAGTCCTCGAAGACCGCGGTGATGCCGCCGACGTGCATGACCGCGCCGCTCTTGGTTTCGATCGGCGGGATCACATCGCTGCGGATGTGGTTGAGGAGCGCGGTCGTGTCCTGGCTCTGCGGCGAGGTCGTGGGATAGACCTGGCAGAGGCCGACGTTTTTCTTCTCGTTGAACGTGACTTCGGTGACCGAGGCGACCCCTTCTTCGCTCTTCAGGTCAGTGCAGAGCGTTTCGATCCCGGCGGCGGCCTGCGCGTCGGGCAACGACGCCACCATCGTCAGCGGCCCGTTGAAGCCGGGGCCGAAGCCTTCGGCGAGCAGGTCGTAGGCTTCGCGCGTCGTCTGTCCCTTCGGGTTGGTGCCGGCGTCGTTGACGCCGAGGCGCAGCGACAGGGTGGGGACGCAGAGGAGCAGGAGGACGCCGCCGGAGACGATCGCCGCCGTCCACGGCCGCTTCTGGATCCAGCGGCTCCAGGCGTACCAGTGGGTGTCTTCGCGCATCGTGTTGCGCCCGCCCGCGAGCCCCGGGATCTTCCACTTGTTGACCCGGTGGCCGACCCAGGTGAGCAGCGCTGGCAGCAGGGTCAGCGCGCCGATCATCGTCAGCAGCACCGAGAGCGCGGCGGCCACGGCGACCCCGTACAGGAAGGTGATGTTCAGCAGGAACATCCCCATCAGGGCGATGATCACGGTGGTGCCGGCGAAGAGGACGGCGCGGCCGGCGGTGTCGACCGACCGGATCGCCGCTTCCCGCGGCTCCATGCCTTCGTCGAGGTTGTTGCGGAAGCGGGTGACGATGAAGAGCGCGTAGTCGATCCCGACGCCGAGGCCGATCATCGCCGCCAGCACCGGGGCGAAGTTCGCCGTCTTCAGCACGTAGGTCGCCAAAGTGACAAGGCTGAGCCCGATCCCGAGCGAGAAGAGCGCGGTGATGATCGGCAGCCCCATCGCCACGACCGAGCCGAAGGCGATCAGCAGGATGATGATCGCCGCCAGGAGGCCGATCCCGAACGAGGCGTCGCCGGTTTCTTCTTTGGCTTCTTCGACCGGCTGGCCGCCGAGCTGCACTTCGAGCCCGTTGCCGGCGGCGCCCTGGGCGGTGCTGATGATTTCTTTGGTGCTGTCCTTGTCCAGCTTGTTGCCCTGGACGTTGTATTGGATCGTCGCGTAGGCGATCTTGCCGTCTTCGGAGATCGCCGCCGCACCGCCGCCACCCCCGTAAGGGCTGGCGACTTCGCTCACGTGAGGCTTTTCTTCGACCTGCTTGAAGACGCCCTCCATCGTCTTCTTGACTTCAGGCGATTCCACCCCGCCTGGCCCTTCGGCCTTGAAGACGATCGTCGCGGTGCTGCCCGACTGCTGCGGGAAGTTGTTTTCCAGCAGTTCGTAGGCGTCGGTCGAGTCGGAGCTCGGAAGTTTGAATTCTTCGGAGTAGTCGGCGCCCTTCGCTCCGGCGATCATCACGATGGCGATCAGGGCGATCAACCAGCCGAAGATCACCGTCTTTCGGTGACCGGTAATCCAGGTGGCAAAGCGGCGCATAGTTCTCCTTCCAGTGACTGCGTACGCGTGATCGTCGGCAACGCGGGACGAAACTACGACGATCGAAGGGGCCTTTCATCGGCCCCAGGGGGGAATTCGTGAGGGGATGGTCATCCACCCGTGGGTGGAGGGAGTGAAGGTATCGATAAATGCGGCGGTACCCGTCCCCGGCGCTGCCGTCACGCCTGGTCACTAGGTTTTACGTCCGCATGCCCGATCCATCGATTGCTCGCTTCAGGCGGGTCGTCAGCTCTGCGTTGGCCTCCCTGGAGGCGCGGCGGCAGGAGGTGAACGACCTCAACGTCTTCCCGGTCGCCGACGGCGACACCGGCGACAACATGGCGATGACGCTGCGCGCCGTGCTGGAGGAGCTCGACCGGGTCGACGAGGGCGCGGCCGACGAGGTCGGCCGCACGGCCCTGGTCCAGACTCTCGCCCGGGCGGCACTGATGGGCGCCCGCGGCAACTCCGGCGTGATCCTCTCCCAGATCGTCCGCGGCGCCGCCGAGGAGCTCGCCTCCCGCCCCGGGGAGCTGGTCGACCCGCTGCTGGTCGCCGCCGCCTTCGCCTCCGCCGCCGACGCCGCCTACGACTCGGTCCGCGAGCCCGCCGAGGGGACGATGCTGACCGTCTTCCGCGAGATGGCCCACTCGCTCACCCGCCAGCTCGCCCACCTCTCCGCCGACAAACAGCGGCTCGGCACCGACGTCTCCGAAGAGCAGCAGGACGCGATCCTCGCCGAGGTGCTGGAGCGGGCGATCGCCGATGGCGAGCGGGCGGTGGCGCGGACGCCGGAGCAGCTCGAGGTCTTGCGCGAATCGGGCGTCGTCGACGCGGGCGGCCACGGCCTGGTCCTGATCATGGCCGGGATCGTCGCCGGGCTGCGCGGCGACGGGGCGCCGCTGCCGGAGGTCCCGCACCGCGAGCCGCCGAAGCTGACCCGGCCCCACCACGAGGACAGCCGCTACCGCTACTGCACGAACTTCATCGTCTCCGGCTCGGGCCTCGACGACCGGGCGGTGCTGCCACGGCTGGAGGCGCTCGGCGACTCGGTCCTCGTGGTCGGCGACGAAGCGACGCTGAAGGTCCACGTCCACACCGACCAGCCGGAGTCGGCGATGTCGCTGTTCGAGGGGCTCGGCGAGGTGGCCAACGTCGACATCGCCGACATGCGCGTGCAGGTGGCCGAACGCGACGCGCGGCTGGCCCGCCCGGGGCGGACCGGGGTGGTTGCAGTGGCGGCGGGGGAGGGACTCGAACGGCTCTTCGCCGAGCTCGGCGCCGACGTCGTCCCCGGCGGCGAGACCTTGAACCCCTCGACCTCGGAGCTGCTCGCCGGGATCCACGGGGCGGAGGCGGAGGAAGTGCTGGTGCTGCCGAGCTCCTCCAACGTGATCATGGCGGCGGAGCGCGCCTGCGGGCTCTCCGAGAAGCCCGCCCGGGTGGTCCCGGCGACCTCCCAGCAGGCGAGCCTCCTGGCCCTGGTCGAGCTCGACCCGGGCGCGGCGCTCGAGGAGAACGCGCAGCGGCTCGAAGAAGCCCTCGACGGCGTCGCCACCGGCGGCGTCGCCCCGGCGGCCCGCGACGACGCCCAGGGCCGCTTCAAGCGCGGCGACGCGGTCGGCTTCTCCGGCGGCGAGATCGTCGCCTGGGGCGGGGCCGGAACGACGCTCCTGGCGACGATCGAGGCCCTCGCCGCCGACGTCGAGATCGTCACCGTGATCGGCGGCGCCGAGGCTCCGATCCCGCTGGAGGAGGTCGACGCCCACGTGCCCGACGGGGTCGAGCTGGAGAAGCACGAGGGGGGTCAGCCCAGCTGGTGGTGGCTGCTCGCGGCGCAGTAGAGGTGCGCGGCTTCGCCGGAGTCGGCGAGCCGACCCGCGCCGAATTGCGCGACGCGGCGGTGCACTGGCCGCGCCCGAGCGTGCTCGAGGCGAGCCTCGAGGCGCTCGACGGGGTCGGTCCCAAACTCGCCGATGCGGCGCGGCGCGCGGGGATCTCGACGGTCGGCGACCTCCTCTACCGCTTCCCGCGGTCCCACCGCGACCGCCAGATCCGCCCCCTGGACACGCTCGAACCCGGCGAAACCGGCACCGTCCTGGTGACCGTCCTCGGCAATCCTCCGCGCCCGTTCCGGCGGGGGAAATTGACGATGGTCGGCGTCAAAGTCGGCGACGAGACCGACCACGTGAGGGCCACCTGGTTCAACCAGCCCTGGGTCAGCGGCAAGCTGGAACGAGGCTCCCAAATCGTCATCACCGGCAAACGCAGCCCGAAAGGCTTGGCAGTTCAGGAATGGGAGTTGGTCAGTCCCGCGGTCGAAAAGGACGATGCGCATCGGCCGGCGGGTCCTGCCCCCGATCATGAGGACGGCGAGCGAGGTATACGTTCTCGCCCTCATGATCGGGGTCACCCGCCGGAGGAGGCGGGTCTGCCGCACGGCGGGTCGTTCGTGCCCGTGCATCCAGCCACCGAGGACCTGCCCCCGAAGCGCATCCGCGAATGGGCGGAGCAAGCGGTGAAGTGGGCGCCGAACGCGATTGAGGGGCTCCCGGTATCCCTGCAGGCCAAGCGGCGTCTCGGCAGCGTTGGTTCCGCCATCCGCGCCGCGCACTTCCCCGAATCCGCGGAGGAACTGGAAGACGCCCGGCGCCGGCTCGGCTTCGAAGAGCTGTTTCTGCACCAGGCGCTTCTGGCGACGCGCAAAACCAGTCATCGCCGCTCGCGTCCGGCGCCGCGCTTCGGCAAGCCCGGCCCGACCGTCGAGCGCTGGCTCGCGTCCCTGCCATTCGCCCCGACCGCCGACCAGCGCGCCGCCTTCGCCGACATCGACAAGGACCTCGATTCGGGCGAGCCGATGCAGCGGCTCTTGATGGGGGAGGTCGGCTCGGGCAAGACCGTGGTGGCCGTCTACGCGATGCTGCGGGCGCTAGAAGCCGGCTACCAGGCGGCGCTGATGGCGCCGACCGAGACGCTCGCCGAGCAGCACGCGATCACCCTCGGCCGCCTCCTCGCCGCCGAGGCGACCCCGTTTGCGCTGCTCACCGGGGCGACCGCGGCGCCGGTGCGTCGCCGCGTCCTGAACCAGCTCGCCTCCGGCGAGCTCGGGCTGATCCTGGGGACGCACGCGCTGATCGAGCCGACCGTCCGCTTCGCCCGCCTCGGCCTCTGCGTGGTCGACGAGCAGCACCGCTTCGGGGTCGAGCAGCGCCGCGCGCTCGACTTGAAGGGGGTCGAGGGGATGGCCCCGCACGTGCTCCACATGACCGCGACGCCGATCCCGCGGACGCTCTCGCTGACCGCCTATGGAGACCTCGACACGACCGCCCTGCACGAGCTCCCGGCCGGTCGCATCCCGGTGACGACGAAAGTGGTCGGCGAGGACGACCGCGAGGTCGCCTACGAGTTCCTGCGCAAGCGGCTGCGGGAGGGGCGGCAGGCGTTCGTCGTCTGCCCCCTGGTCGAGGTCTCCGACAAACTCCCCGGCAAGGCGGCCGGGGAGGAGGCCGAGCGCCTGCGGCGCGGGCCGCTGCGCGACTTCCAGGTTGGGCTCCTGCACGGCCAGATGCAGTCGAGCCAGAAGAACGAGGCGATGCGCGCCTTCGCCGCCGGGGAGACCGATGTGCTGGTGGCGACGACCGTGATCGAGGTCGGCATCGACGTGCCGAACGCGACCGTGATGGTGATCGAGGGCGCCGAGCGCTTCGGCGTCTCCCAGCTCCACCAGCTGCGCGGCCGGGTCGGGCGCGGCGAACATCCCTCGCAGTGCCTGCTGTTCGCGGCCGAAGCGGGGGAGATGGCGCGGCGGCGGTTGCAGGCGGTGGAGGACACCCGCGACGGTTTCAAGCTCGCCGAGGTCGACCTCGAACTGCGCGGCGAAGGCGAGATCCTCGGCACCCGCCAGAGCGGCCTGCCGCGCTTCGCCGTCGCCTCGCTGCCGGAGGACGGGCGCGCCCTGGTCGAAGCCCGCGAGGAGGTGCTCGCCCTGCTGCGCGAGCACGGCTCGCTCGCCGACCCGGCCCTCGGCCCGCTGCTGGAGGCCGCCCGTCGCCGCTTCGGCGCCGGCGCCGCCGACCCGATCCCGCTTTGATCTGGTCATGTTGGTCATGAGAGGTTGGTGATGAGGAGTTGGTGAGGCGATGCGAGTCATAGCCGGAGAGCTGAAGGGCCGGCAGTTGATGGCGCCCAAGGGCTGGAAGGTGCGGCCGACCTCGGAGCGCGTCCGCGAGGCGATCTTCTCCACGCTCGCGGCGCGGATCGAAGGCGCCACCGTCCTCGACCTCTATTGCGGCACCGGGGCGCTGGCGATCGAGGCGCTCTCCCGCGGCGCCGCCCACGCCACCCTGGTCGACCGCGACACCCGTCCGGCACTCGGCAACGTCGAGCGGCTGGGGCTGGCCGACCGGGTCGACCTGGTCCGCGCCGACGCGGGCGCCTGGTTGGCGACCCGCCCAAACGGGGACCGCTTCGACCTCGTCTTTGTCGATGCCCCCTATAAACTCGCCGACCTCGTGGCTGAGCAACTGGACACGCACCTGCCGGGGGTGCTGGCGGCCGACGGACGCGCGGTGGTCGAGAGCGGCGCTCGTCGTCCCCTGGTCATCGACTCGCTGGAGCAGCTGCGGCAGCGCCGCTACGGCGCCGCCGACGTCTCGATCTACGGGCGGGCCGCCTCGTGATGAGCGAGCGCAACGGCACCGTCGTCTGTCCGGGAACCTATGACCCGGTAACCCTCGGTCACCTCGACATCATCACCCGCACCGCCAACGTCTTCGACAAAGTCGTGGTCGGCGTCGTCAACAACCCGTTGCGCAAGAACAAGACCCTGTTCTCGGCGGAGGAGCGCAAGGCGTTCATCGAGGAGGCGACGTCGTCGCTCGGCAACGTCGAGGTGCAGATCTTCTCCACCCTGCTGGTCGAGTTCGCCCGCCAAAACGACGCCCACGCGATCGTCAAGGGCATGCGGGCGATCTCCGACTTCGAGTACGAGTTCGAGATGGCGCAGCTGAATCGGAAGCTCGATCCGGGCATCGAGAGCATCTACGTGATCGCCTCGCCGCACTACAGCTTCCTCTCCTCGACCGGGGTGAAGGAAATGGCGACCTTCGGCGGCGACGTCGGCGACCTGGTCCCGCCGGCGGTCGCGAGCGCCCTGGCGGAGCGTCTCGCGGACCGATAGGCCGCCGGGCAAGGTAGGGTTCTAGCGGCTCGTCCCTTCCTGGGCATCTCCTTGCAAATCTGCCCACGGCTACTCTTTCTTGGCCAAAACCCCCGCATACACGTAGGCTTACGAACCGCTTATGGACGTCCTGGTCCTCATAGACAAACTCGATGACGTTGTTCACAACGCCCGCCCGGTCCCTCTGACCGATCAGGTGCGTGTCGATCGGGAGGAGATCTACGACCTCCTCGATCAGATGCGCGCGACGATCCCGGAGGAGATCAAGCAGGCCCGTTGGATCGTCAAGGAGCGCCAGGAGATGCTGGCCGAGGCGAAACGCGAGGCCGAGCGGATCGTCCGTGAGGCGCGCGAGCAGCAGGCCCGCCTGATCTCCGACGAGGAGGTCACCAAACAGGCCGAGCGCGCCGCCGACGAGATCGTCGAGGACGCCCGCAACCGCGAGCGCGAAATCCGCCTCGGCGCCGAGGACTACGCCGACGAGATCCTCAACACCTTGGAAGTCAACCTGCAGAAGTTCCTCGCCGCGGTCCAGCGCGGGCGGGATCGGCTGGCCGGGCGCGAGGAAGAACCGGCGCCCGAGCTCGACCAGGCTCCTTAAGGGGTCTTCCTTCGCAGGGACGTGCTGTCGGGGGTCGAGGACGGTCCCCCTCCTCTCTCAACTTTCTCGCTCGGTCGCTCCCTCGACTGGCGAGATTCGTCGCGGGCGAGAAAGTACAAGCCGTTCGGAGGGGGACCGTCCTCGGCTCTACTGGCGCGGGAGGGGGTTCGGGGCCAGGTCTCGGGGCGCCCAGCGGGAAGCTTCGGAGGGCTGGGCAGGGCTCGCACCCCGGTGCGTTCGCAGAAATCCTCGCTATCCGAGGATTTCTGCGAACTCATTCCAGTTTCAAGTTGTCAAGGGCCGCCCAGCGGGGGTCGGTTGGCTTCTCGTGTTCGTGGTCGGCGGGGTTGGCGTCGTTCAGGGACTCGCCGCAGTCGGGGCAGAGGCCGAGGCAGTCGGGGCGGCAGAGGATCTGGGTGGGGAGGGCGAGCATCACGGCGTCGTGGGCCCAGCGGCTGATGTCGAGCTCGTCGTCGTGGACGTAGGGGCTGCGCAGCTCGGAGTCTTCGGCGCCGGCCTGGTCGACCTCGCGGGCCTCGACCTCGACGTCGAGGGCGGCGGGCTCGAGGCAGCGCATGCAGGGGCCCTCGATGTGGACCGGGAAGGTCAGCTTGAAGGCGAAGCCGCCGGAATGGCGGGAGGCCTCGAGGCGGACCTGGGGTTTCGCCGGGTCGGCGAGGTAGGTCTGGCCGCCGAGCTCGAACGGGGCGAGCTCGACCGGCAGCTCGATCCGCTTGCCCTCGCCGGTGGCGAGGTTGAGGCGGGAGAGGTCGACGACGGTCTCGGGTGCGGAAGGCATACTTCGAGGTTAGGGAATGTCGGATTTCAGCTGGAAACCGGACGGCTATCTCGACCTGATCAAGCAGGAGATCCCGCGCTACGAGGAGCTCCAGGACCAGGCGATCGCGGCGATCCCGTTCGCCCCCGAGCGGGTGCTGGAGCTGGGGATGGGGACCGGGGAGACGACCCGGCGGTTGATCGAGGCGTACCCGGACAGCTGGGTGATCGGGCTCGATTCAAGCCCCGACATGGTCTACCGCGCCCGCGAGATGTACGACGACGTTCAGCTGGCGCGGATCGAGGACCCGCTCCCGGACGGCCCCTGGGACCTGGTGATCGGGGTGCTCTCGATCCACCACCTGCGCGCCGAGCAGAAGCGCGAACTCTTCCGCCGCGTGCGCGAGCACTCGCGCGCCCTGGTGATCGGCGACGTGGTCAAGGCCGAGGTCCAGGTGACCCCGGTCGACGAGGGCTACGACTTTCCCGAGGCGGCCGCCGACCTGGCCGAGTGGAGCGGCGGCGAGGTGACCTGGGCCGCCGACGACCTCGCGGTGGTGCGCGCGGTCTATTGACCCTGTAGCATTCCGCGACCTATGGCCGTCCCGAAGAAGAGAACCTCGAGCGCCCGTCGCGACAAGCGCCGCGCCCAGCACAAAGCCGGCAAGTCAGCTCTCGCGCGCTGCCCGCGCTGCCACAGCCCGCACATCCCGCACCGAGTCTGCCCGACCTGTGGCACCTATGCCGGCCGCGAGGTCGTCTCCCACAAAGTCACCGACCCGACGGTGACCACCGCCGACAGCTGATCCACCAGTGGCGCCGAGCCGCCCGGTGACGATCGCCCTCGACGGGTTCGGGGCGGAGCAGGGTTTCGACATACTGGCCGAGGGGGCGCGCCGCGCCGCGGCCGACGGCATCGGCGTGCGGGTCTTCGGGCCGCAACGCTCGCTCGGGCTCGACGGCGTCGAGGGGGTCGAGGTCGTGCCGACCACCGAATGGATCGGCAACGACGACGACCCGGTTCACTCGGTGCGCGAGCGCAAGGAGGCCTCCGTGGTGCGCGCCGCCACCGATGTCGCCGAGGGCAACGCCGCGGCGATCGTCAGCCTCGGCTCGACCGGGGCGACGATGGCCGCCGCCACCTTCGGCCTGCGCCGCCTGAAAGGCGTGCAGCGGCCGGCGCTTGCGGTGCGTATCCCGTCGCCGAAGAAACCGGTGCTCTTCCTCGACGTCGGCGCCAACGTCGAGGTGCGCGCCCAGCACCTGGTCCAGTTCGCCTTCCTCGGCGCCGCTTTCAGCGCCGCGGTGCTCGATGTGCGCGACCCGACAGTCGGCCTGCTCACCGTCGGTGAGGAGGCGGGCAAGGGCCGGCCGGAGATCGTCGAGGCGCACCGGATTCTGACCGAGGCGCCGGGGATCAACTTCGCGGGGAACATCGAGGGCGGCGATCTGCCGGCGGCGAAGGTCGACGTGGTCGTCACCGACGGCTTCACCGGCAACGTGGCGCTGAAGACGATGGAGGGGGCGGCGAAGGAACTGGCCGGGGCGATCTCCGAGGTGGCCCGCACCAACCTGCTCGCCGCGGCCGGTGGCCTGCTGCTCAAACCGGCCCTCGGGGGGCTGCGCCAGAAATTCGATCCCGACACGACCGGCGGGGCGATCCTGCTCGGGCTGCGCTCGATCGCGATCGTCGGCCATGGGTCGGCCGGCCCGGAAGGCGTGGCCAACGCGGTCCGGCTCGCCGCCCGCACCGCCAAAGTCGACGCCGTCGGGCGCACCGCGGCCTTGCTGCGCGAGGGCGGCGCCGGCCGCGCCGCCTTGGCCGGCGACGAGCTTTCGCGATAATTCCGCCGATGGAGCGCGACGAAGTCATGACCTTGGTCCGCGAGCACCTCTCCGAGGAGCTCGAAGTCGACCCCGGCCGGATCGAGGAGGGGACCCGCTTTCGCGAGGACCTCGAGGCCGACTCGCTGGACCTCTACGAGCTGGTGATGGAGCTCGAAGACCGCTACGGGATCAAGGTGACCGAGGAGGAGGCCACCCGGATCTCGACGGTCGGCGACGCGGTGGCCTTCGTCCTCGAGCGGGCGCCAGCCTGAGATGGACCAGGAGCGCGAGGCGGTTGCCGCTCTCGCTTCCTTGATCGCCGACCTCCCCGCGGACCTGCGCCGCCAGGCGCTCACCCACTCTTCCTGGACCGAGCGGCGGGTCGACTCCTTCGAGCGGCTCGCCTTCCTCGGCGACAGCGTGCTCGGGCTCTCGGTCGCCGGGGCGCTCTACGAGCGCTTCCCCGATGTCGCCGCGGGGGGGTTGACGAAGATCCACAACCAGGCGGTGTCCGGGGTCTCGTGCGCGGCGGTCGGGCGGCTGCTCGGGGTGCCGGAGATGCTGCGGGCGAACGAGCCCGACGACGTCACCGCGGCGATCCCGGCCGAGGTCCTGCTCGACGGCGAGCGGCCGCTGCCGGAGGCGACCGAGGCGCTGATCGGCGCCTGCCACATCGCCTTCGGCTTCGAGCGCACGGCGGCCGCGGTGGCGGCGGCGTTCGAGCCGCGGATCGAGCTCGCCTCGGAGACCCGGATCGACTTCAAGAGTGCTTTGCAGGAGCTTTTGGCGCGTCGCGGCGCCCGCGTAAGCTACGAGGTGACAGCCGCCACGGGCCCTCCGCACCGACGCACATTCGAGGTGGCGGCGTTCGTCGATTCCGAGCAGGTGGGGGCCGGAGAGGGGCGCAGTAAAAAGGCTGCTGAGCAGGTGGCCGCGGAGCAGGCGTTAAGGACTTTGGGCGGGTGAGGGGCGGGATCGCGGGACCCCCTCTCTCACGACAGCGGGGAGGTTCGTTCGGGGGTCCCCCGATCCCGCCTGACAAGCCGCAAAGTGGGACGTTCTGGGACGGGCTTCCCGTCCGGGGGAAGGAGGAGGCTGAAGGACCATGTATCTGCGATCCATCTCCATGAAGGGGTTCAAGAGCTTCCCCGAGCGGGTGAGCCTCGAGTTCTCGCCCGGCGTCAGCGTGATCGTCGGGCCGAACGGCTCCGGCAAGAGCAACATCACCGACGCGGTGCTGTGGGCGCTCGGCGAGCAGAGCCCGGGGGCGATCCGCGGTGCCTCGATGCAGGACGTGATCTCGGCGGGCGGCAAGAACACCGCCCAGCGGCGCGAGGCCCAGGTGGAGGTCGTGATCGACAACTCCGAGGGGCGGGCGGCGAGCGAGTTCTCCGAAATCGCGGTCGAACGGCGGCTCGATCGCTCCGGCGATGGCGGTTACCGACTGAACGGGGCGCGGGCGCGCCTCGCCGACATCACCGACGTCCTCTCCGACACAAACCTCGGCCGCGAGATGCACTCGGTGATCAGCCAGGGCCGGGTCGAGTCGATCATCCACTCGAAACCGCGCGAACGGCGGCTCCTGATCGAGGAGGCGGCGGGCCTCGGCAAGCACCGTAAACGGCGCCGGCGGGCCGAACTGAAGCTGCGCGGGACGCGCGACAACCTCGACCGGGCGCTCGATGTCGAGCGCGAGGCGCGGGCGCGGCTGCGGCCGCTGAAACGACAGGCCCAGGCGGCCGAAATCGGCGCCCGGATCGAGCGCGAGGAAATGGAACTGAAGGCGCGCCTGGTCTCCGAGGAGCTGCGCTTCGGCGCCGACCGGGCCGCCGCGGCGGCGAAGGCGGCCGCCGCCGCGAGAAATAAGAGGGGCGAGCTGGAGGCGCAATTGTCCGCGGTGAGCAAACGGCGCTCCGCCGCCGAGGAGCGCTTCGCCGAGCGCGACCGGGCGCGGACCCAGGCCTGGGGCCTGCTGACCAAGCTGCGGGCCGAGTCGGAGCGGGTCGCGGTGCGGGTGGCGGGGCTCTCGCGCTCGGAGTCCGAGGTCGAGGCGCGATTGGAGGCCCTGCAGGCGGAGCTCGGGCCGCTGACCCTCGACGTCTCCAGCGGCGGCGCGCCGGGGCAGCGGGCGCGGAAGCTGGAGGAGGAGCTGGGCGAGGTCGACGCGGGGCTGCGCTCGGCGCTCGAGGGGCTGGCGACGGCGCGCTCCGATGACTCCTCGGAGAACGCGCGCGAGCACGCGCTGGGCGAGGTCCGGGCGGGGTCGGAACGGGCGATCCGCCACGCGCGCCGCGCCGAGGGCCTGCTCGGCGAGCGCCACCGCGAGAAGATGCGGGCGCGGCTGGCGGGCGGTGAGGAGCTGCTCGACGACGTGCGGGCGGCGCTGGCCGCGGTCGAGGGCGCGGCGAACGCGATCCGCGCCCGGGTCGAGCGGACCGAGTCGACCGTGGTCGGCAATGAGGGCGACGGCGACGAGATCGCCGACGAGCTGCGGACCTGCTCGAAAATCGAGTTCGAGCTGCAGGCGCAGATGCGCTCGGTCTCCGAGGAACTGACCCAGGCCGAGGTCGAGGCCGCCCACCTCGGCGATCGGCGTGCCGAGGCGGAGCGGGAGATGGCTCTGATCGTCGAGAAACTCGGCGAAGAGGTGCCGCCCGCCGAGGCCGCGATGACCGAGGAGGAGCGCGCCGACATCGACCGCCGGCTCGAACGGCTCGACCGCCGCCGCGCCCAGATTGGTCCGGTCAACCCGCTGGCCGAGCGCGAATACGAGGAGGCGTCGGAGCACGTCGAGCAGCTGCAGGCCGCGCGCGAGGACACCGAGCGGGCGATGCGCGAGCTGGAGTCGCTGATCCGCGAGATCGACGACGAGATCGAGCGCGCCTTCGAGGAGACCTTCGAGGCGACGGCGACGAACTTCGAGGAGATGGTCGAGCACCTCTTCCCCGGCGGTCGCGGCCGGCTGCGCCGGGTCAACCTGCGGGCGGTGCGCGACGACGAGCAGGCCCCCGCCGCCGAGGGCGAGGAGGGCGAGGCGCCGGAGCCCGATCCGGACGAGGAGGAGCGCGAAGAACGCGACGAGTTCGGGGTCGAGATCGAGGTCAACCCGGCGGGCAAGTCGACCCGCAAACTCTCCCTGATGTCGGGCGGCGAGAAGTCGCTGGTCGCGCTCGCCTTCGTCTTCGCCGTCTTCCTCGCCCGGCCGTGCCCCTTCTACATCCTGGACGAGGTCGAGGCCGCCCTCGACGACGCCAACATCGACCGCTTCCTGCAGCTGATCCGGCGCTTCTCCGACCGCGCCCAGTTCGTCATCGTCACCCACCAGAAACGGACGATGGACGCCGCCGACGTCCTCTACGGCGTGACCATGGGCGGCGACGGGGTGACCAAAGTCGTCAGCCGCAAGCTGCCGCGCGACCGCACCGAGGACGAAGAGGACGAGGGCGAAGCCGGCCCCGAGACCCTCTCGGCCGTGGCGTAGTTGCCCGAGGGCCCGGGGGAGGGTCCGGGGGGCGAGGGTCCGGGCCCCTGGGGCCGGGGACGGCGCGATTCGGGGGCCCGGTCGATTGGGGACGGTAGGCCCGGGCGTCTCGGAGGCGACCCGGGCAGGCTGTGGCCGCCTCCGAGACGCCCGGGTCGGGAGGTCTGCGGGGGAGGAGTGCGCAGGGACGGTGAGTTCGCACTTTGCCGTACCTGGCGCGGCAAAGTGCGAACGCACCCGGGGGCCCGTGGGGAGGGACGGGGCGCCCGCGGGGAGATGCCGGGTCCCGTGAGGGAGACGGGCGGATGCGTGACGGAGATGCCGGGAACTTCACGGAGACGCGCGCCCTCGTGGGGCCCCTGCTCCGGCCCGCGGGGTGCGTTCGTCGCTTGTGGCCATATACGGCTACAAGCGACGAACGCACCGAGCGGCCTCGGGCCGTCAGTGACCCCTCCCGCACGTCAAGATGACGTTCCCGGCGCCTCCCTCACGTCCGTGTGACGTTCCCGCGGTCTCCGTCACGGACCCCCTTGGCCCGTCCACTCCCCGCCCCCCGGGACGCGCCCCGCACCCCCCCCGTCCCCACAGACCCGGCCATCTCGCGGCGGCCACAGCCTGCCAGGGCCGCCGCGAGTGGCCGCGTCCCTTGCCGTCCCTTCCCGCCCCCCGAAGTGGCGTTCGCACTTATCCCCGCATACCGGGGATAAGTGCGAACGCACTTGCTTAACCAGCCCTTCGCAACCGCTTGCGCACGCCTGGCACTAGGCTCCTTCTGAGGAGGGGAAAGATGGCTCAGCGCCATATGGACCGGCTGTCGTCGTTCGACACGTCGTTCCTTGCCAACGAGAAGGACAACGCGCACATGGCGATCGGGGCGATCCTGGTGTTCGAGGGCAGGCCGCCGACCGAGGAGGAGTTTCTCGCCCAGATCCGCTCGCGCCTGCACCAGCTGCCGCGGCTGCGCCAGCGGCTGCTGAAGCCGCCGCTCGGGCTCGGCACGCCGTTCTGGGTCGACGACGAGACCTTCGACGTGCGCCGTCACGTCGGCGCCGTGGGGTTGCCCGCGCCGGGCACCGACGCCGAGCTGCGCGCCCTCGCCGGCCGTCTGCTGGCGCCGCCGCTCGACCGCCGCAAGCCGCTCTGGGAGCTGACCCTGGTGAGCGGCTTCGCCGAGGAGCGCTTTGCCGTCGTCTACAAGACCCACCACGCGATGGCCGACGGGATCTCCGCCGTCGACATCGGGATGCTGCTCTTCGACGTCGAGCCGACCACCGAGCCGCCCGCCCCCGAGCAGCCGTGGCGCCCGCATCGCACGCCGTCCCACGCCGGCCTCGGCATCCGCGCCGCGACGGGGGTGATCGCCACCCTCCGCCGTTGCCTGCGCTGGCTGACCGGGGCCGCTCGCGATCCCGCCGACGCCTCGCGCCGCACCGGCGACGGCCTGATCGGCCTCTGGGAGGTGACCTGGAACCTCCTGCGCCCGGCGCCGAAGGTGCCGATTAACCCGCCCGGCGTCGGCCCGCGCCGCGAGTTTGCCTGGGAGCAGTTCGACCTGGCCGAGTTCAAACGGATCAAGAACGCGCTCGGCGGCACCGTCAACGACGTCTCGCTCGCCGTCGCCACCGGCGCCCTGCGCGCTTGGTTCGCCGAACAAGAGGTCCCTACCGACGACCTCGAGTTGAAGGCCCTGGTGCCGGTCTCGATCCGCACCATCGACGAGCACGGCGAGCTCGGCAACAAACTGACCGCGATGCGGGGGCCGCTGCCGATCGGCCTCGCCGATCCGAGCGAGCGCCTCGCCACGATCTCCGCCGCGATGGACGGCCTCAAGGCCTCCAAGCAGCCGCTCGGCGCGGAAGCGATCTGGGGCCTCAACGACTGGTTCCGCGACCTCGCCCCGCCGGTCCTGCTCGGCCCGACCGCGGCGATCAACTTCTCCACCCGCCTCTTCAACCTCCTGGTGACGAACTTCCCCGGCCCGCAGATCCCCTTCTACGCGCTCGGCCGCGAGCTGGTGGCGATCCACCCGGTCGGCTTCCTCGCCCGCCGGCACGGCCTGGCGATCGCGATCCTCTCCTACAACGGCCGCGTCAGCCTCGGCCTCCTGGCCGATCCCGACTCGGTCGCCGGGGTCGAGCGGCTGGCCGCCCACCTGGAGACGGCGGTCGCCGAGCTGGGCGCCGCCGCGTCCCGGGTGGCCCCGCCGCTAGCCTCCCCGGGCGATGGCGACCAACTGGCAGGAGATGATCGACCTCGGTTCGCGCGAGCCCGCGAACGTCGCGCCGCCCGAAGAGGCTGAGCCGGAGCAGCGCCGCGGCGTTTTCCGGCGGCTGCGCGAGAGCCTCTCCAAATCCCGGCAGGCGCTGCAGGAGGAGATCAGCGCCTCGGTCTTCGAGAAGATCGACGACGAAACCTGGGAACTGCTGGAGGAGGCGCTGATCCTCGCCGACGTCGGCGCCCCGACCACCGCCGCGGTGGTCGAACGGCTGGAGCACGAGGTCGACTCCGGCGCCGTCCCCGCCGAGGGCCCGGCGATCCGCGACCGGCTGATCGAGATCCTCGCCGAGGTCGCCTCGACCGCCCGCGCCAAGATCGACCTCTCCGCCCAGCCCGCGGTGCTGATGATGGTCGGCGTCAACGGCACCGGCAAGACGACGACGATCGGCAAGATCGCCTGGCACCTCTCGAAAGAATTCGGCCTCTCGGTGGTGATGGGGGCGGGGGACACCTACCGCGCCGCCGCCGCCGAGCAGCTCGCCGAGTGGGCGAACCGGGCGGGTGCCGAGCTGGTCCGCGGCCAGGCCGGGGCGGACCCCGGGTCGGTCGCCTACGACGCGGTCTCGGCCGCCGTCGCCCGCAACGCGGACGTGGTGATCGTCGACACCGCCGGCCGCCTGCACACCCAGGACAACCTGATGGAGGAGCTCGCCAAGGTGCGCCGGGTGATCGCCAAACTGATCCCGGACGCGCCGCACGAGACGCTGATCTCGATCGACGCGACGACCGGCCAGAACGGGCTGCGCCAGGCGAAGGTCTTTTCCGAAGCGGCCGAGGTCGACGGCGTCGTCCTGACCAAGCTCGACGGTACCGCGAAGGGCGGCATCGCGCTGGCGATCGCCGCCGAACTCGACATCCCGGTGAAGCTGATCGGGGTGGGGGAGAAACTCGAGGACCTGCGTCCCTTCGATCCCGCCGAGTACGCCGCCGCTCTGCTCGCCGAGTAGCCTGAGGAGATGTTCGACCAGCTTTCCGACCGCCTCCAGTCGACCCTCTCGGACGTCCGCTCGCGGGGCAAACTGAGCGAGTCCGACATCGACTCGGCGATGCGCGACATCCGCCTCGCGCTGCTGGAGGCCGACGTCAACTTCAAAGTCGTCAAAGCGTTCACCAAAACGCTGAAAGAGCGCTGCCTGGGCGCCGAGGTGATGGACAGCCTCGACCCCGGCCAGCAGGTGGTGAAAATCGTCAACGAGGAGCTCGCCGACCTGATGGGCGGCGAGGGCGTCGACCTCGCGGTCGCCAACTCCGGCCCGACCGTGATCCTGATGGCGGGACTGCAGGGCTCCGGTAAGACGACCGCCTGCGCGAAGCTCGCCCAGTACTTCAAAAAGCAGCGCAAAGACGTGGCGCTGGCCGCCTGCGACGTCTACCGGCCCGCCGCCGTCGACCAGCTGATCACGATGGGCCACCGCGCCGGCGCCCACGTCTACGAGAAAGGCACCGACGCCGACCCGGTCGACATCGCCACCTGGGCGCTCGACCGCGCCCGCGAGGAGCGCCGCGACTACCTGATCATCGACACCGCCGGCCGCCTCCACATCGATCAGGACCTGATGAAGGAGCTGTCGCAGATCCGCGACAAGACCAAGCCCGACGATGTGCTGCTGGTGGTCGACGCGATGACCGGTCAGGACGCGGTCGGGGTCGCCGAATCGTTCGCCGAGGCGGCCGAGTTCGACGGCGTGGTGATGACCAAGCTCGACGGCGACGCCCGCGGCGGCGCCGCGCTCTCGGTCAAAGCGGTCACCGGCAAGCCGATCATGTTCGCCTCGACCGGGGAGAAAATCGAGGACTTCGACAAGTTCCACCCGGACCGGATGGCGCAGCGGATCCTCGGCATGGGCGACGTGCTCAGCCTGATCGAGCGGGCCGAATCGCAGGTCGACGAGAAGTCCGCCGAAGAACTCGAGGAAAAACTCAAAAAGGACCAGTTCACGCTGGAGGACTTCCTCACGCAGATGAAACAGGTCCGCAAAATGGGCCCGCTGAGCGGGATCCTCGGGATGCTGCCGGGGATGGGCGCGATGAAGCAGCTGAAGAACGCGAACATCGACGAGCGCCAGCTCGACCGGACCGAGGCGATCATCCTCTCGATGACCCCGGCGGAGCGCCACGACCCGACCCTGATCAAGGGCAAGCGGCGCAAACGGATCGCCGACGGCTCGGGGACGCGGGTGCAGGAGGTGCGGGCGCTGGTCAAGCAGTTCGACCAGATGCGAGTGATGATGCGCTCGATGGCGAACGGCAAGATGCCGGACCCGCAGAAACTGATGCAGATGAGCGGCCAAGCGCCGCGGCCGAAGGTCCGCAGGCGGTAGTCGATCGAATCCGTGGGAGCACGGTGGGTCCAAGGGACGCCTGAGCGGGCGACCCAAGGGACGGGCAAGGGACCCGGCCCTCTCGGCGGCGACCCGGGCGGGCTGAGGCCGCCGCCGAGAGGGCCGGGTCCGTGGGGGGTGCGGACTTCCGAGGGGCGCCCGTGAGGAAGCGGGGCCCTTCTGGCGCAGGGAGGTGCGCCTTCGGGCACGCACATCGGCCCCGGATATGCGCTGCAAGCCCTGATGTGGCTATAGCAACATCAGGGCTTGCAGCGCGGGATCGACCTCCCGGGACGCGCACCGAACGGTGTCCTCCCCCTGAAACCTCCCGACCCGGGCGTCTCGGAGGCGGCCACAGCCTGCCCGGGTCGCCTCCGAGACGCCCGGGTCACCCGTCCCCAACCGCCCAGCCCCCGAATCGCGCCGTCCCCGACCGCACCGGCCCGGACCCTCACCTGGTCGCCCCAGGCTCAGAAGCAGAGCAGGCGGCGCCTGTACTGCGCTTCCGCTACAGTTCCCCGGCGCTTATGGCAGTCCGAATCAGACTTAGACGAGTGGGGTCAAAAAAGAACCCCGTGTGGCGGATCGTCGTCGCCGACAAACGTTCCCCGCGCGACGGGCGGACGATCGAGACGATCGGCCAGTACAACCCGCAGACCGAGCCCTCGACGATCGTCCTCGACGAGGAGCGCGCGCGTCACTGGATCGAGCACGGCGCCCAGCCGTCGGAGACCGTGGCCCACCTGCTGCGCACCAAGGGCATCGCCGCCCACGGCAGCTAGCCGGGTCCCGGCGAATGACCGAGCTGCTCGAATTCCTCGTCAAGGCCCTCGTCGAGGATCCTGACGCTGTCGAGGTCGAGGAGCTCGAAGAGGACGGCGACCTCGTCTACGAGATCAGCGTCGCCGACGGCGATCTCGGCCGGGTGATCGGCAAAGGTGGCCGCGTCGCCAACGCGATCCGGACGATCGCCAAGGCGGCGGCGGTGCGGCTCGACCGCCGCGTCATCGTCGACATCCTCGACTGAGTCGGGCCGCGCCGTGCGGCTGGACATCTTCTCCCTCTTCCCGGAGGCGTTCGACTGGCTGCAGACGCAGCGCCCGGTGCAGAACGCGCTGCGCGAGGGGAACGAGCTGCGCCTGTTCAACTACCGCGACTCGACGCCGCTCTCGGGACGCCAGGTCGACGACGCGCCCTACGGCGGCGGCGCCGGGATGGTGCTGCGGGTCGACGTGATCGACGCGGCGCTGCAGGCCGCCTACGGCGAAGGGGTACGGCCGCGGATCGTGCTGCTGACCCCGACCGGGCGGCTGCTCGACGACGAGCTGGCCGATGAACTGGTCGCCGAGCCGCACGTGGCGCTGCTCTGCGGCCGCTACGAGGGCTTCGACGAGCGGATCCACGAGCACTTCGCCGACGACGAGGTGTCGATCGGGCGCTACGTGCTGGCCGGGGGGGAGCTGCCGGCGATGGTCGTCGCTGACGTCCTGATGCGGAAGCTGCCGGGGGCGCTGGGGAACGCGAGCTCGGCCGCCGAGGACTCCTACAGCCAGGTGCTGGAGGGGATGCCGGAGTACCCGCACTACACGCGGCCGCCGGTCCACCGGGGCTGGTCGGTGCCCGAGGTGTTGCTCTCCGGGGACCACGAGAAGGTGCGCGAGTGGCGCCTCGAGAGGTCGCGCGAACGTGCCAAAGCGTTCACGGAACAGGAGCGCAAGGCTGCTGGCGGCACGGAATAGCTAACATTCCGCGACCGCGCGGATCCCACCCGGGGGCTGGGCGGTTTTTCTTCGTCACCAGCCAACCCCACCCCCAAGAGACTTGAGATGAGCTCAGTAATCGACAGCATCGAGCGCGACCAGCTGAAGAAGGGCCTGCCGCCCTTCGAGCCCGGCGATCGCGTCCGCGTCCATTTCCAGGTGATCGAGGGTTCGCGCAAGCGGACCCAGGTCTTCGAGGGCGTGGTGCTGCGCCGGCAGGGCTCGGGCGCGCGCGAGACCTTCACCGTGCGCAAGCAGTCTTTCGGCGTCGGGGTCGAGCGGACGTTCCCGCTCCACTCGCCGAAGATCGAGAAACTCGAGGTCGCGGCGCGCGGTGACGTGCGACGGGCGAAGCTCTACTACCTGCGCGGCCGGATCGGCAAGGCGGCCCGGGTC
>DATEDJ010000136.1:0-21849 GCA_035281725.1 Solirubrobacterales bacterium | reverse complement strand
AGTAATCCCCGCTATGCGGGGATTACTGCGAACGCACTGAACGGGCCTGTGACGGACGTGACGCCTCTCCTGGGTGAACGTGACGTTCCCTACGTCTCCCTCACGTCCCTCCCCCGAGACCCGCACGGGACCCGCACCCTCACCTCCCCCCACAGACCCGGCCATCTCGGAGGCGGCCTCAGCCTGCCCGGGCCGCCTCCGAGATGGCCGCGTCCCTTGCCCGTCCCTCCCGTGCCCTCCAGCCGTTCCCTATCCCTCATACCGGGGATAAGGAACAGCGCGCCGAATCAAGCTTCCCGCGCAGTCCGCAGCGCTAGCTGCGGGCGACCTCGAGGCGGATCTCCTTGCCTTTCAGCTTGGTGCCGTCGAGGAATTCGACCGTGCGCTCGGCCTGGTCGGGATCGACCTCGACGAAGGAGAAGCGGTGCAGGACGCGGACGTCGTGGACAGCCTCGTCGGGGAGGACGGCGCCCTCGCGGAGCGCCCAGCGGAGGTCCTCCTCGTCGATCCCGCTGCGCTCGCCGCGGTTGACGAAAAGCTTCGTCGTCTTCATGCCGTTCTCGGCCTCGGAGGGCTCGGTGTCGCGGTCGGCCTTCGCCTCGGCCAGGTCGTCACGCCCGGCCTCCGGCTCCTCGGCGGCGCCGTCGGCGGCGACCGCCGCCTTCTCCGGCTCGCGCACCCCACGCTCGCGCTCCTCGCGGGGGCGACGCTCGCGCCTGCGCGGCGGCGGCGCGTGCTCGAGCCGTTCCTCGGGGCTCTCCCACTCACCGATCTTGGTGTTGACGTCGCGCTCGATCCGGGCGATCTCGTCGCGCTCCTCCGGGGTCACGAAGGTGATCGCGCGGCCGGTCCGCCCGACCCGGCCGGTGCGGCCGATGCGGTGGACGTAGATCTCGGAGGAGTTCGGCACGTCGAAGTTGATCACGTGGGTGACGTGCTCGACGTCGAGCCCGCGGGCGGCGATGTCGGTCGCCACCAGCAGCTTCACCCGGTGGTCCTTGAAGGCGATCATCACGCCGTCGCGAGAGCCCTGGCTCATGTCGCCGTGCAGCGCTTTCACGTCGAGGCCTTTGTCCTTCAGGGTCCGCTCGAGGCGCGAGGCGCCGATCTTGGTGCGGCAGAAGATGATCGCCTGCTCCGGTTCCTCGGTCTTCAGCAGCTCGACCAGACGGGCGGCCTTCTCCCGCGCGGGCACCTCGACGAAGGCCTGGGCGATCGCGTCGACGGTCAGCGTTTTGGGGGTGATGCGGACGGTGACCGGGTCATACATGTAGCCCTCGGCCAGCTTTTTGATCGGCGGCGGCATCGTCGCCGAGAAGAGCGCCGTCTGCCGGCCGCTCGGGCACATGCGGAGGATTTTCTCGACGTCCTCGATGAAGCCGAGGTCGAGCATCTCGTCGGCCTCGTCGAGGACCACGAAGCGGGCCGCGGTCAGCACCAACGAGCGGCGCGACATCAGGTCCATCATCCGTCCCACCGTGGCGACGACGACGTGGGCGCCGGAGCGCAGCTGCGACTGCTGCGAGCGGATCGGGGCGCCGCCGAAGACCGCGACGATCTCGATGTCGAGGTGCTCGGCGTAGGCGCGCAGCGCCTGGGTCACCTGGATGCAGAGCTCGCGGGTCGGGGTGAGGACGACCGCCTGCACCTCGTCGTTGTCGGGCTCAAGGTATTGCAGCATCGGCAGGCCGAAAGCCGCCGTCTTGCCGGTGCCGGTCTGCGCCTGGCCGATCACGTCGTGGCCGGCGAGCAGCTCCGGGATCGCCTCCTCCTGGATCGGCGAGGGCTCGACGTAGCCGAGCTCGTCGAGTGCCTGCTGGATCGCGGGCGAGAGGCCTAGGTCTTTGAAGTCAGTCATGAGGAGGGATCAAGGAGCAGCTTGCCGGTGCTGGTGCGGGCTTCGAGAGCCTGGTGGGCGCGCGCCGCTTCCGACAGAGGGTAGACGCCGCCGATCGTCACCCGCAGTGCGCCCGTCGCCAGCGCCTCCAGCAGCTCGCCCACCAGGGGCACCGCCAGGTCCCGTCGGGCCAGCACATGGACGAGCCAGAAGCCGATCACCGCCTTCGATCCGTGCAGCAGAACGCCGCTGTCGATCTGGCGGCTTTCGCGCGAGGCGTTGCCGAAGACGACCAGCCGACCGAGCGGCGCCAGCGCCTGCAGCTCGGCGTCGAAGGCGTCGCCGCCGCTCATGTGGAGGACGGCATTGATCTTCTCGCCGCCGTTGGCCTCGAGCAGCGCCGCGCGCAGGTCCTCGCTGCGCGAGTCGACGGTGGCGTCGGCACCGAGGGCCTCGACCAGCTTCCGCTTCTCGGCGCTCGAGGCGAGGCCGATCACCTTCGCCCCGGCGGCCTTGGCGATCTGCACGGCGAGGGTGCCGGTGCCGCCCGCGGCGGCCTCGATCGCGATCGTCTCCCCCGGCTCGATCCGCGCGCACCGTTTGACCAGCGCCATCGCGGTCAGGCCCTGGAGTAGTGCGCCCGCGGCCTGCTCGTCGTCGACCTCGTCGGGGAGCGGGATCGTCAGCGACTCGGGGACGACGACCTTCTCGGCGTAGCCGCCGTTGCCGACCAGGGCGGCGACGCGGCGCCCGTCCGGGGTCCGCCCCGCCACCTCGGCGCCCGGCACCAGCGGCAGTTGCTGCTCGGCCAGGTAGTCGTTGCGGGTCGAGTGGGTGTCGGCGAAGTTGACGCCCGCGCGGGTGACTTCGACCAGGACCTCGCCCTCCCCGGGCGTCGGGTCCTCGAGGTCGACGTACCGGAAGGCGTCGGCGCCGCCGAACTCGTTCAGCTGGATCGCTTTCATTGCGCCGAGTCTCGCAGGGGAAGCCGGTAGGGTGCCATCCCCTATGGCCCTGACCGTCGTCGGATCGATCGCTTTTGACGCCGTCAAGACCCCGTTCGGGGAGCGCGAGCGCATGCTCGGCGGCGCCGCCACCCACTTCTCGCTCGCCGCCAGCTTCTTCACCGAGGTGCGGCCGGTCGGCCCGGTCGGCGACGACTTCGGCACCGAGCAGTTCGAGCTGCTCGAATCGCGTGGGATCAAGACCGACGACATCGAGCGGGTCGCGGGCGGCCAGAGCTTCTTCTGGCGCGGCCACTACGACTTCGACCTCAACGTCGCCCACACCGACGACACCCAGCTCGGCGTCTTCGGCGAGTTCGAGCCGAAGCTCTCGGCCGCCGCCCAGGCCGCCGACACCCTCTTCCTCGCCAACATCCAACCCGACCTGCAGCGGCAGGTGCGCTCCCAGTGCGCCGCCGAGTTCAGCGGCCTCGACTCGATGAACTTCTGGATCGAAAGCGCCAAGGAGTCGCTGGAGGCGGCGATCGCCGAGATCGATTGCCTGGTCGTCAACGACGCCGAGATCCGCATGCTGACCGGCGAGGCGAACCTGGCCAAGGCGGCCCGCGCGGTGATGGCGATGGGCCCCCGCGCGGTGGTCGCCAAGCGCGGCGAGTACGGCGCCGCCTTGTTTACCTCTGATCTGGGCACCGAGGCCGGGGTCGAGGGCCACAACTTCTTCGCCCTGCCGGGCTTCCCGCTCGAGGACGTGCGCGATCCGACCGGCGCCGGCGACAGCTTCGCCGGCGGCTTTTTCGGTTATCTCGACGGGATCGACGGTGATCTCGACGAGGTGAACCTGCGGCGGGCGATGGGCTACGGCACCGTGCTGGCCTCCTTCAACGTCGAGGAGTTCGGCACCGAGCGGGTCTCGCGCCTGGCGCGCGAGGAGATCGACGAGCGCTTCGAGGCGCTCCGCCGGATGACCCAGTTCGAGGCCGTCCCGGCCCCGCGTGACTAGCGCCGGGACCGCCCTTCGCCATTAACAGGTCGGCGAAGCCGAACTGGAATACTAGGCTCTCCCCACGATGCAGGAGAAGGAGGGTGATGGCCACCGAGCAGCAGACCACTGACGCCAGTGCCGAGAACGGAGTTGCGGGCGGGACGGAGACCCTGACCGTCACCGACAACCGGACCGGCAAGACATACGAGCTGCCGATCACCGACGGCACGATCCGCGGCCTGGATCTGCGTCAGATCAAGGTCGACGAGGACGAATTCGGGATGATGTCCTACGACCCGGCGTTCACCAACACCGCCTCCTGCCGCTCCGCCATCACCTACATCGACGGCGACGCGGGCATCCTCGAACACCGCGGCTACTCGATCGAGACGCTGTGTGAGAACTCGACCTTCCTCGAGGTCGCCTACCTGTTGATCTGGGGCGAGCTGCCGACCAAGGCGCAGCTCGAGCGTTGGGTCTTCGACATCACCCACCACACCTTCGTGCACGAGGACCTCAAGCACCTCTACGAGGGCTTCCGCTACGACGCGCACCCGATGGGGATGCTGCTCTCCGGCGTCGGCGCCCTCTCGACCTTCTACCCCGACGCGAAGCAGACCCACGACGAGGAAGAGCGCTACATGGCCGCCGTGCGGCTGATCGCCAAGGTGCCGACGCTGGCCGCCTACTCCTACCGGCACAACATGGGGTTCCCGTATGTCTACCCGGACAACGACCTCAGCTACGCCGAGAACTTCCTCTCGATGGTCTTCAAGAAAACCGAGGCGAAACACGTCCCGAAGCCGGAGCTGACCAAGGCTCTCGACGTCCTCTTCATCCTCCACGCCGACCACGAACAGAACTGCTCTACCAACGCCGTGCGCGGGGTCGGCTCCTCCGACGTCGACCCGTACTCGGCGGTGGCGGCGGGCGTGGCGGCGCTCTACGGGCCGCTGCACGGCGGCGCCAACGAGGCGGTGCTGCGGATGCTGCGGCGGATCGACAAGGTCGAGAACATCCCCAGCTTCCTCGCCCGGGTGAAGGATCGGGAGGAGAAACTGATGGGCTTCGGCCACCGGGTCTACAAGAACTACGACCCGCGGGCGCGGATCATCCAGGGCTACCTCGACCCGATCTTCGAGGCGACCGAGTACAACCCGCTGGTCGAGATCGCCCAGGAGCTCGAGAAACACGCCCTCGACGACGAGTACTTCACCGAGCGCAAGCTCTACCCGAACGTCGACTTCTACTCGGGGATCATCTACGAGGCGCTGGGGATCCCGACCGACATGTTCACGCTGCTCTTCGCGATCCCGCGGACCGCCGGCTGGGTCGCCCAGTGGATGGAGATGAAGGAAGACCCGGAGCAGAAAATCGCCCGCCCGCGGCAGATCTACACCGGCTTCCGCGAGCGCGACTACGTGCCGATGGCCGACCGTGAGGGTCCCGAAAAAATCCTTGGGCCCCCGGCCCGACGGCCAAAACGTCCTCGGCGGGGAGCGTAGTCCCACCAATAGTCCGAGTCTTGTCCTCATCAAGAGGACAAGACTCGTAATCTGGGGGCGGTGGCCCGTCCCAGCTGGAAGTTGACCGTGCGCGCAGGCGCCGACGTCGACCATGCCAAGTTCGACGACCTCGACGAGGCGGTCGCGGCGATGCGCGAGTGGGCCCTCAAAGTGCGCGCCGAAGGGCCGCCGAAGACGGCGAAACTGATCAAGACCTTCGAGCCGAAGGACCAGGTGCAGGCGCGCCTCGAGCTCTCCAGCGGCGGCTTCCTGCGTAAGAAGACGGTCGCCGGGATCGACGTGCGCGGCGACGGCACCTTCATGCCCTTCGCCGGCGGCCTGCGGCGCGAAGAGCTCGACCCGACCAGCCACGACACGCCCTTCGACTTGGTGCGCGAGACTTTGGAAGGAGCCTCCGAATGACCGACTACATGAACCAACCCGGCGTCCCCAAGGGCAGCTACGCCGCCGGCGAGCGGGTACCGATCCCCGCCGGGGCCGAGCCGCCCTACACCGTCTACATCAACGGCGTGGAACAGAAAGAGGGCGAGGACTTCACCGTCGAGGACCGCGAACTCCACTTCACCCGGCCGATCGTGAAGGAGAAAATGGGCACCAGCCGCTGGCTGGCGATGTACCTCGGGCTCTGGGGCACCTACCGCAAGGACGAGAAAGTCGACCTCCAGTTCACCCGCAATGGCAAAGTCGAGCTGGTCGCCGACCTCCCGGTCACCCCCTACGAGGATGCCGCCGAGGGCGCCGCCAAGTGAACATCGGCTTCCTCATGCTCACCGACTACTCCGAGGCGGTGAACGGCAAGCTCTACCTCACCGGCGGCGGCTGGAACGTCCTCCGCCTCCCCGAGCTGCCCCACGAGTGGTCCTTCCACATCGGCCTCGGCATCGACGTCGCCTGGCACGAGACCAACAGCCCCCACGAGCTGAGCGTCACGATCCAGGACCCCGACGGGGTCGAGCTCGGCGAGGGCCTGACCGCCAATTTCGAGACCGGCCGCCCGCCCGGCATGCCCCAAGGCCAGGAGCAGCGCCTCGTCATGTCCATAGCCGCCACCGCCACCTTCACCACCGCCGGCCCCCACGCCGCCGTGGTCGAGGTCAACGGCGAGGAGCTGGGACGGGCGCGGTTCTATTTGATGGAAGGCGTGCCGGAGGGCGGCGAGCAGATTTAGGGTTCGCGGCCGGGCGGCCGGGGACGGGCGGAGATTCGTGGCCCGGTCGATTGGGGACAGCGAGGGTCCCGGGCGTCTCGTGGCGGCCCTGGCAGGCTGTGGCCGCCACGAGACGCCCGGGACGCGGGCCTTCCGGGGGGAATGGCACAGGTCCGTGACCCTGGCGGTCACGCTGCAAGCCCTGCTGTTGCCATGGCCACACCAAGGCTTGCAGCGCGTCGACGGTGCGGCAGTTGAGGTCGTCATGGCGACCACGACTGCCGGATCATGGGCCGACACCCCACGGATCCGTGTAGCTCCGCGCGCCTCCGTGACGATCCTCCCGTCCCCGTGACGCCTCCCCGGCGTCTCATGCACATCCCCCCGCACCCTCGGCCCTCTCGGCGGCGGCCTCAGCCCGCCCGGGTCGCCGCCGAGAGGGCCGCGTCCCTTGCCGTCCCTTATCCCTAGTTGAACACGTACAGCAGCAGGAAGGCTATGAGGACCCAGACGGCGCCGGCAGCCTGGATGCCGCGGTCGCCAGCGATGATGCCGGACATGGAGCGGTCGTCGTTGCGGTCGTAGATCAGGTACAGGTAGCGGAAGATGAAGTAGACGACGGGCGGGATCGTCAGCATCATCTGGTTGCCGATGATCGGCGAGTTCACGGTGTAGATCGTGTAGCTGACGACGGTGCCAGTGGTGACCAGGGAGACCATCTGGTCAAGGAAGGGGAGCGAGTAGTGCTCGAGGACGGGCCGGGTCGAGGTCCCCTCGTGCAGCTCGGAGACCGCCTCCTGGCGGCGCTTGGTGAAACCGAGGAAGGCGGCGAGGAAGCCGGTGCAGAGGAGCAGCCACTCGGAGGCGTGGGCGTCGACGGCGCTGGCGCCAGCGGCGACGCGGAGGACGAAGAGGCCCGCCAGCGTCATCACGTCGATGATCACCACCTGCTTGAGGCCGAGGCTGTAGGCCATCTGGGCGACGCCGTAGCCGACCACCATCAGGCCGACTTTCCAGTTGACCGCGAAGGCGATGGCGATCGCGACGAGCGCCAGGACCGGAGCGATCGTCCAGGCGGTGCGCTCGGAGAGCTCGCGGGCGGCGAGCGGCCGATAGCGCTTCTTCGGGTGTTTGCGGTCGAGCTCGACGTCGATCAGGTCGTTGACGAAGTAGCCGGCGCTGGAGATCAGGCAGAACGCGATGAAGGTGACGACGGCCTCGATGACGTCGTGTGGCTGGTTGAACTTGCCGGAGAAGAGCAGGCCGGCGAAGACGAAGACGTTTTTGATCCACTCTTTCGGCCGGCCGGTCTTGATCGCCGCGCGCAGCGGGCTGCGGCGGGGCACCACGGGCTCGTCCAGATTCTCGGACTCGGCGGTAGGCACGGTCGGTTGTTCGGAGGTGATCGTTTCCATCGCGGGTGGCGGCAGCGCAGGCGGGCGTTCCCGCCGCCAAAACGGGTCGCGAAAGGGTAGCGCCGGGCGCCCCCGACCCCTCCCCCGCCCCCGAGTTCGCACTTTTCCCCGCATAGCGGTGAGAACTGCGAACGCACCTCGCCGGGCGCCCGCTAAGGGTCGAGGAGGACGCCTGGATTGAGGATGCCGGCGGGGTCGAGCTCCGCCTTTGCGGCCCGCAGAGCGGCGGCGAAGGGGGCCGGGCGCTGGCGGTCATACCACGGCCGGTGGTCACGGCCGACCGCGTGGTGGTGGGTGATCGTGCCGCCGCCCTCGATCAGCGCCTCCGAGACCGCCGCCTTGACCTCGTCCCACTGCTCCACCTCGCCGCCCCGGATCGCCGGGGCGAGGACGGTGAAGTACGGGGCGACGCCGTCCGGATAGGCGTGGGTGAAGCGGCAGGTGACGAGCGGCGCCCCGCGGCCCTCCTCCGGCGCGCCCGAGACCTCGGCGATAGCCCGCCGGGTGGTCTCCATCACGGTCCCGCGGAACTCCTCCAGCCGATCCCAGGTGATCGCCGTCTCGAAGGTCTCCGAGAGGACGCCGCAGGCGACGAACGTGTCGCGCAGATACGGCGCCAGCAGGAACGCCCCACGCCACGAATCCGCGGCCGTCTGCATTTGCCCCTCCTCAGCGGGGGTAGATGCAGACGGCGCCGAGATCCGCGGCTCGTCGGGCTCGCCGCCGTGGTCCCTGGCGGCGGCCAGAGCGACCTGGAGCGGAGCCTCGACCGGGTGGTGGGCGCTCTCGAACGCGAGCAGCAGGAGGTGGGCGCTGCCGTCACCCGCCCCGGTCATCTCCGCCTCGGGCGCTTCCAGCAGACGGCAGTTGGCGGGATCGAGGCCAGCCTGGACGATCTCGCGGACCGCCTCGCAGGCGTCGCCGAAGCTCTCGAAGCGGACCGTCGCCGCCGCCTTCCACTCCGGTCGCGGGCGGACCCGGACCCAGGCGTCGGTGATCGCCCCGAGGATGCCCTCCGACCCGAGCAGCAGCCGATCCGGCGAGGGGCCCGCCCCGGACCCCGGCAGACGCCGGCTCTCCCAGACCCCGCGCGGGGTCACCGCGCGCACCGACTCGACCAGGTCGTCCACGTGCGTTTCCTTGGTCGCGAAGTGGCCGCCCGCCCGGGTCGCGATCCAGCCGCCCAAGGTCGCGTACTCGAAGGACTGGGGGAAGCAGCGCATGGTCAGCCCGCGCTCCTTCAGCTGCTCCTCCAGGCGCGGCCCCGTCGCCCCGGCCTCGATCCGCGCGGCGAGGCTGGTCGGGTCGACTTCGACCAGGCGGTCGAGCCGGCGCAGGTCCATCGTCACCACCGGCCTGTCCCCCAACCGCGCCTCCACCCCGCCGCAGACGCTGGTCCCGCCGCCGAACGGGACCACCGCAGCGCCCTCCGCCTCGGCCCAGCTCAGCACCGTCTCCACCTCGGAGCAGTCGCGCGGCAGCGCCACCAGGTCGGGCGGGTGCTCGAACTCCCCGCGGAAGCCGCGCACGATGTCCCGGTAGGCCTTGCCCAGGGCGCGGGACACGCGCTCGTACTTCTCGTCGGTGAAGAGATCGCCGAAGGCGTCGGGCCGCTTCAGCCGCGGCGCCCCCACCTCGACCTCCGCCAGCGGCACCGCCGCTCGCACCTCGCCGCCGAAGCCGAACCGCGCCCGGATCCCTTCCGCCGCCTCAGTCAGCTGCGCCGCAGTGGGCGCCTGGTCCTCGAACCCCCAGCCCCAGTGCTTGAGCCGCCGCCTAGCCATCGGCGAGCCCTAGAGAGGCGCTCTGACCAAGCAGTTCAAGGACGCAGGGAGCGAGACGAGGGGAGCGCACAAACGTGCGTGACCCGAAGTCGAGCGACCGAGGACGCCCAAATGCGCCGGTCAGAGCGCCTCTCTACCAGTGGACGCCTTTCATCAGATGGGCAAAGGCCACGGCCTCGGTGGACGGGGCTTTGTCGCGGGCCTCCTCGCCTTTGCCTTTCGCCGCCTGCGAGTCGGGGAAGAGCTTGTAGGCGGTGTTGAGGATCGTGTCGCTCGCCTTCGGCGCCACCGCGTAGAGCAGCTCGCCGAAGTTGCCCAATTTGGTCGCCACCTTCTTCGGCTTGTTGACCATCGCCTTGGCGATCATTTCGGCGGCCTCCTCGGGGGTGATCGCCGGGAACATGTCGTACATCCGCGTCGGCGCGATCATCGGCGTCCGCACCAGCGGCATGTTGATCGTGGTGATGTGGACGCCGTCGTCCTTGACCTCGGAGGCGATCACCCGGCTGAAGGCGTCGAGCGCCGCCTTCGAGGCGACGTAGGCGGAGAAGCGCGGCGGGTTGGTCTGGGTGCCGATCGAGCTGATGTTGATGATGTGGCCCGACTTGCGCGCCCGCATCGCCGGCAGCAGCGCCAGGATCAGCCGCAGCGCCCCCAGGTAGTTGAGCTGGATCGTCCGCTCGTAGTCGTGGAAGCGGTCGTAGGAGAGCGCCACCGAGCGGCGGATCGAGCGGCCCGCGTTGTTGACCAGGATGTCGACGTGGCCGTGGTAGGTGAGCACCTCGTCCGCCATCCGGGCGACGTCCTCGATGTCGGCGAGGTCGCAGCGGTGGATGTGGGCGACGCCGCCCGCGGAGACGATTTCCTCTTTCGTCTCCTCGAGCTTCTCGACCGAGCGGGCGACCAGCAGCACCGTCGCCCCTGCGTCGGCGACCTTGACCGCGGTCGCCCGACCGATCCCCGAGGAGGCCCCGGTGATCAGCACGACTTTGCCCCGCACCGCGCCCGCCAGGCTGCGGTCCTTGAACAGGTCCGGGTCGAGATTGCGCTCCCAGTAGTCCCAGACCCGGGTCGCGTAGCTCTCCAGCGGCGGCACGTCGATGCCGCTGCCGGCGAGCGCCTCCTGCGTCTGGGTCGAGTCGAAGCTGGTCGGATAGTCGACGTAGGTGAGGACCGAGGCGGGCAGGCCGAGCTCCCCGAGCACCGCCGCGACCGCCCGCTTCGACCCCGGCAGCAGCCGCAGCGCCGAGCGCAGGGCGCCGGTCGCGGGCTCGGTCACCTCGGTGTCGAGTCGCCACGACATCCGTGGCGCGTCGGCCGCCTTGGCGAAGATGTTCACCACCTCCCCGGCCTTGCGCGGGTTCGGATCGGTGAGGTGGAAGGCGCGCCCGTCGAGGTCGGGCTGGTGGGCGATGTGGTCGATCGCGGCGGCGACGAAGTCGACCGGGACGATGTTGATCTCGCCGCCTTCGACCCCGATCGTCGGCAGCCAGGAGGGCAACACTTTGCGCGCCCGCTGCAGCGACTTGAAGAAGTAGTAGGGCCCGTCGATCTTGTCGATCGCCCCGGTGCGCGAGTCGCCGACCACGATCCCCGGCCGGTACACCCGCCAGGGCCGCTGGCTCTCCTCGCGGACCAGCCGCTCGGCCTCGTGCTTGGTGCGGAAGTAGGGGTTGTTGTCGAGCTTTTCCGCCTCGTCGAACATGTCCTCGGTCCAGGCGCCCCGGTAGAGGCCGGCCGCGGCGATCGAGCTGACGTGGTGGAAACAGCCGACGTCGAGCGCTCCTGCAAGCTCGATTGCGTGGCGGGTCCCCTCGACGTTGGCGACCTGCTGGGTGGCGGCGTCGGCGGTGATGTCATAGATCGCGGCGAGGTGGAAGAAGTGGTCGACCTCCCCCCGCATCGCCACCAGGTCCTCCTCGGAGATCGCCAGCCCAGGCTGGGTCAGATCGCCGGAAATCGGCACCACACGTGCTCCGTCGGCGCCCCAGCCGGTGCGCAGCTCCTCCAGCCGGCCGCGCGATCCGGCCCGCACGAGGGCGTAGATCGTGCCCTCCCGCTGGAGCAGCCGCCCGACCAGATTGCGGCCGATGAAACCCGTGGCGCCCGTCACGAAGTAGCTCATCTGGTACCAGGTTATCCCGAGAAAGCCGCCCGTTGGGCTGGTTCGTAATACTGGACCGAAGAAATGCCAGAGACGGCAACCGTGCAGATCACCATGCCCGAGATGGGCGAGTCGGTGACCGAGGGCATCGTCCTCGAGTGGCACGTTGGCGTTGGCGATTTCGTCAACGAGGGCGACACCGTCGTCGAGGTCTCCACCGACAAGGTCGACGCCGAGGTCCCGGCGCCCACCAGCGGCACGATCACCAAGCTGCTGGTCGAGGTCGACGACGAAGTGCCGGTCGGGGCGCCGATGGTGGAGATGGAGGCCGGGGACGGCGAGGGTTCAGGCGCCGCAACCGCGGGTCCTGTCGCCGATGGAGCGCCCTCGTCCTCGCAGGCTGCGGGCGAGGACACCCCATCCGCGCCACCCGCGGGTGAGGCCTCTACTGGCATCGGGACGAGTGCCGGCAACGGGTCCGCGAACGGCGCGAGTGACGTCAAGGCCACGCCGATCGCGCGGCGGATGGCGGAGGCGGAAGGGATCGACCTTGGCAAGGTGACGCCCTCGGGCTTCGGGGGCAAGGTCACCAAAGAGGACGTGCTGGGTGGCGAGAACGGCGCCGCCCCGGCCGCCGCGCCGACCGTCGGCGAGGAGAAGCCGTTGCGGGGGCCGGCGGCGATGCTGGCCAAAGCGATGGACGAGAGCCGCGCGGTGCCGACCGCGACGAGCTTCCGGACGATCGCCGTCGACACGCTCGACGCGAAACGCAAGGCGATCAACGCGCAGCTGAAAGAGCGCGGCCTGAAGACCTCCTTCACCCACCTGGTCGCCTGGGCGATCATCAAGGCGGCGATCGACTACCCGGTGATGGTGCGCAGCTTCGCCGCGAAAGACGGCAAGCCGTTCGCGGTCGAGAACGGCCCGATCAACCTCGGCATCGCCGTCGACGTGACCCGCAAAGACGGCTCCCACAGCCTCATGGTCCCGGCGATCAAGGGCGCCCAGGACCTCGACTTCGCGGGCTTCCACTCGCACTACGAAGACCTGATCGCGAAGACGCGCGAGAACAAGCTGACCGCCGACGACTTCCTGGGGACCAACATCAGCCTCACCAACCCGGGCGGGATCGGCACCGTCGCCTCGGTGCCGCGCCTGCTCGCCGGCCAGAGCGCGATCATCGCCACCGGCTCGATCGCCTACCCGCCGGAGTGGTCGCACGCCTCGCCGGACCGGATCAAGCAGCTCGGCGTCTCGAAGGTCATGACGCTGACCTCGACCTACGACCACCGCGTCATCCAGGGCGCCGAGTCGGGTGAGTTCCTGCGCCGGGTCGAGCAGCTGCTGCAGGGCGAGGACGGCTTCTACGAGGCGGTCGCCGCCGAGCTCGGCATCGAGGCGGCGCCGATCACCAACGCCTTCCCCGCCTCCGCCTCCCCCGCACCGCTCACCACCGCGCCGCCCGCCGCCGAAACCGGCGTCCCCGGCGAGGTCGACGAGGAGCTGCTGCAGGCGGTCCAGGCCGCCACCTCGCTGCTCAAGGCCTACCGCACCCAGGGCCACCTCGCCGCCCGCCTCGACCCGCTCGGGTCGGAGCCGAAAGGCGACCCCGGCCTGGAGCCGGAGAACCTCAACCTGACCCCGGAGCTGATGGCCCGGATCCCGGCCTCGATCCTGCGGATCGGCGTCCCCGGCGAAACGCTGCTGGAGGCCCTGCCGCGGATGCGGACCGCCTACTGCGGCACGATCGGCTACCAGTTCGAGCACATCGCCTCCCACCAGCAGCGAATCTGGATGCGGGAGATGATCGAGACCGGCGCCCACCGCCAGCCGCTCACCGCGGACGAGAAAGAGCGCCTTCTGCACCGGCTGATCGACGTCTTCCAGTTCGAGCGCTTCCTCGGCAAAGCCTATCTGGGAGCCAAAGTCTTCGGGATCGAGGGGCTCGACGTGATCGTGCCGATGCTCGACGAGGCCGTCACCCTCGCCCACCGCGCCGGCGCCGACGACGTCGTCTTCGGCATGGCCCACCGCGGCCGGCTCAGCGTCCTCGCCCACAACCTCGGCCGCTCGCTCGAATCGATCCTCGCCGAGTTCGAGGGCTCGAAACGGCTGAGCTCGGTGAAGGCCCTCGCCGCGATCCCCCACGGGGGCACCGGCGACGTCAAATACCACTACGGCCACCGCGGTGTCTACGAGTCCTTCGATGGCGAGAAAACCTCGGTCCGCCTCTACCCGAACCCGAGCCACCTCGAGTTCGTCGACCCCGTGGTCACCGGCGGCGCCCGCTTCCTGCAGAACAAGTTCGACGGCGCCGAGCTGACCCAGGACACGATGAGCGCGGTGCCGATCCTGCTGCACGGCGACGCCGCCTTCCCCGCCCAGGGAGTGGTCGCCGAGACGCTGAACCTGCAGTCGCTGAAGGGCTACTCGACCGGCGGCACCGTCCACATCATCCAGGACAACCAGGTGGGCTTCACCACCGACCCCGAGGACGCCCGCTCGACCCCCTACGCCGGCGACCTGGCCAAGGGCTTCAACGTGCCGATCATCCACGTCAACGCCGACGACGTCGAGGCCTGCATGTCGGCGGTGCGGCTGGCGATGGCCTACCGGGAGCGCTGGCACCGCGACGTCGTCATCGACGTGATCGGCTACCGCCGCTACGGCCACAACGAGACCGACGAGCCCGCCTACACGCAGCCGACGGTCGCGGCGAAGATCAAAGACCACAAGCCGGTCTCCGAGCTCTACGCAGAGAAGCTGATCGCGGAGGGCGTGACCACCGCCGAGGTCGTCCAGGAAGAGGGCGAGGACCGCAAAGCCGAGATGTCGAAGGCGCTGAAAGACCTGCGCGCGCGGATGGACGCGGGCGACTACGAAGACCCGACGGTCGCCACCGGCACCGGCGAACTCGACCGCACCGCCAGCCCGCCGGTCGACACCTCGCTGACCGCCGACCAGCTGATCAAGCTGAACGAGGAACTGCTGCGGGTGCCGGACGGCTTCAACGTCCACCGCAAGCTCCGCCGCCCGCTCGGCAAACGGACCGACGCGCTCGCCGAAGGCGGCATCGACTACGGCCAGGCCGAGGCGCTCGCCTTCAGCTCGCTACTCACCGAGGGCGTCCACATCCGGCTCACCGGGCAGGACACCGAGCGCGGCACCTTCTCCCACCGCCACCTCGTCCTCCACGACGAGAACACCGGCCTCGAGTACACGCCGATGAAGAACCTGAAAGACGCGAAAGCGCCGTTCGAGCTGCACAACAGCCCGCTCTCGGAGATCGCCTGCATGGGCTTCGAGTACGGCTACTCGGCGGCCAGCCCGAGCGCGCTGGTCCTCTGGGAGGCCCAGTTCGGTGACTTCGCCAACGGCGCCCAGGTGATCATCGACAGCTTCGTCGTCTCCGGCGAGGCCAAGTGGGGCCAGACCAGCCGCCTCACGCTGCTGCTGCCGCACGGCTACGAGGGCTCCGGGCCGGAGCACTCGAGCGCCCGGATCGAGCGCTTCCTGGCGCTCGGCGCCGAGGGCAACATCCGGATCGCCAACCCGACCACCGCGGCCCAGTACTTCCACCTGCTGCGCCGCCAGGCGCTGATCCGCAAGGCGCGGCCGCTGATCGTCTTCACCCCGAAGGGCCTTTTGCGGCTCGACCGCGCCTCCTCGACGATGGCGGACCTGACCGACGGCGAGTTCCGCCACATCCTCGACGACCCGACCGTCGAGGGGCGCCGGGACAAGGTCGAGCGCCTGGTGCTCTGCACCGGCAAGATCTACTACGACATGGACTCCCAGGAGCGCCGCGCCGCCGCCGAGAACGTGGCGATCGCCCGGGTCGAGATGCTCTACCCGTTCGCCAAAACGCGGCTCGAAGAGGTGATCGCCGGCTACCCGAACCTGAAGGAGATCGCCTGGGTCCAGGAGGAGCCGCGCAACATGGGCGCCTGGAAGGTGATGTCGCGCCGCTTCCCGCAGGTGCTGCCCGAGGGCATCGACCTCACCTACATCGGCCGGCCCGGCCGCGCCAGCCCGGGCGAGGGCTACGCCGCGGCGCACGCGCTCGAGCAGGAGCGCATCGCCCTCACCGCGCTCACCCCCGGCCTCTAGCCCGGCCAGCCGGCGATGCGCCGCCCGCGCCCCTTCCAGCCGTTCGAGAAGCCCGTCCCCGGCGAGCTTTTCGTCTGGGTGAAGCGGGTCTCCTACGTCGAGCTGGCGATCTTCACCGCGCTGATCGTCTTCTGGCTCCTCCCCGGCTTCGAAACCGAGACGATGATCTTCGGCTGGGCGCACGGGATCGGCTTCGTCGCCCTCTGCATCGTGATCTGGATCGCCTGCGTCCGCCACGAGTCCCCCTACACCCTGCTGGCAGCAACCCTCACCCCGTTCGGGCCGGTCGGCAGCGTGATCGGGATCGAGCTGATCGAACGCAAAGGGTGGGGAATCGCCCACCCAGTCGGCGGGGGGCCGTCGGGTCCCAGTCCGCAAAGCGCGACCGAACGAACCTGAGGCATCACTAGAAGCGCCTTGACCGGAGCCTGAGAGGGCGGTATAGCTAGCGCTGGACTGTTCCGCAGGCGTTCGCGCCAGGGGAACGGCCGCGTCGGCATCCCTCCCTGGCTACCGGCGCGCAGGTGCAGTGAGGGGCGCGCGGACCCCCCTGCCTCCCGCGTCCCTCCTGTACCTCCACGCGCGCCCCGGCGGCGCACGCGCGCCCTGGCGGCGCCGGGGAGCGCATCGCGGCGTCGCGGCTCGGTCACCTGCTGGAGCAGGCTCCCTCGCGGCTCCTTGCGCTGCTGGCCCCGGCACTCGCCAGGGCGCGCGTCGAGGCTGGTCGATCGGGGACGGCGAGCGGTCTGTGGAGGGATCGTCACGGGGTTCGTGGCGTCTTCGAGGAGGGACGGGATCCCTGCGGGGGGTCGCCGGGATCCCGTGAGGAAGACGGGCGGAATGCGTGACGGAGATTCCCCGAACGTCACAGAGAAGTGCGTCCTCCCGGGGATCTGCGGCCCTCCGGATCGCGCGGTCGACCTAACCGGCGCTATGGGTGGGTTAGGACGACCGCGCCTCTGCGACCGTGGAGGAGTCGTGCAGTCCACGACCTCTCCCTCACGTCCCCGTGACGTTCCCGGCATCTCCCTCACGGATCCCTCAGCACTTCCGCACCCCGGCCCCCGCAGGCGCCCCGCACCCTCGCCTCTCCCCACGGACCCGGCCATCTCGCGGCGGCCACAGCCTGCCCGGGCCGCCGCGAGATGGCCGGGTCCCTTTGCCCGTCCCTTCCCGGCCTTCCCACCCCTCCCCCGCCGCTACCTCAGATTCCGCAGAACCGTCTGCAAAATGCCGCCGTTGTTGATGTAGGTGACCTCGTTCGGGGTGTCGAGGCGGACCTTCGCCTCGAAGCTCTTCGTGGTGCCGTCGTCGCTGGTCGCGGTGACGGTGACGGTCTTCGCCTGGCCGCCATCGAGATCGCCCACCGTGAACGTCTCGGAGCCGTCGAGGCCGAGGCTCGCGCCGTTCTCGCCGGCGGCGAACTGCAGCGGCAGGACGCCCATCCCGATCAGGTTGGAGCGGTGGATGCGCTCGAAGGACTCGGCGATCACCGCACCGACGCCGAGCAGCTTCGTCCCCTTCGCCGCCCAGTCGCGCGAGGAGCCGGAGCCGTACTCCTTGCCCGCCAGGATCACCAGCGGGATGCCGTCAGCCGCGTACTTCATCGCCGCCTCGTAGATCGTCGTCTCTTCGCCGTCGGGGAAGTGGCGGGTGAAGCCGCCGGCTTTCTCGACCAGCTGGTTGCGGAGGCGGATGTTGGCGAAGGTGCCGCGGATCATCACCTCGTGGTTGCCGCGGCGCGAGCCGTAGGAGTTGAATTCGCCGGGCTCGACCCCCTGCTCGGTCAGCCAGCGGCCGGCCGGGCTGTCTTGTTTGATCGCGCCGGCGGGCGAGATGTGGTCGGTCGTGACCGAGTCGCCGAGCACGGCGAGGACGCGGGCGCCCGCGACCGCGGCAATCCCGGGCGGGTCGGCGGGAATGTCCTGGAAGAAGCTCGGCTGCCGCACGTAGGTCGAGTCGGGCCAGTCGTAGCGGTCGCCCTCGGGCACCTCGACCGCGTTCCATTCCTCGTCGCCGGAGAAGACGTCGGCGTAGTTGCGCGTGAACATCTCGGCGGCGACCGAGTCGCCGACCACCTGCTTGATCTCCGCGGCGCTCGGCCAGATATCGCGCAGGTAGACGGGCTCGCCGTCGGTGCCCTCGCCGAGCGGCTCGGTGGTCAGGTCGAGGTCCATCCGCCCGGCCAGCGCGTAGGCGACGACCAGCGGCGGGCTGGCCAGGTAGTTGGCCTTCACGTCCTGGTTGATCCGGCCCTCGAAGTTGCGGTTGCCGGAGAGGACGGCGCAGACCGCGAGGTCCTTCGCGGCGATCGCCGCCGAGATCTCCTCGGCCAGCGGGCCGGAGTTGCCGATGCAGGTGGTGCAGCCGTAGCCGACCAGGTTGAACTGGAGCCCGTCGAGCGATTTGTCGAGGCCCGCCTGGCGCAGGTAGTCGGTGACGACGGTCGAGCCCGGGGCCAGCGAGGTCTTCACCCACGGCTTGCGCGCGAGGCCCTTCTCCAGGGCGTTGCGGGCGAGGAGGCCGGCGCCGATCATCACGCTCGGGTTCGAGGTGTTGGTGCAGGAGGTGATCGCCGCGATCACCACGCGGCCGTGGTCGAGCTCGAAGGTCTCGCCGTCGACGGTGACCTCGATCGCGTCCCCGCTGCGGCGCTCGATCGTCGCCGCCGGCGCGCCGCTGAGCGCTGGGCGCGGCTTGCCGCTCTCGTCGTCGTGGCCCTCGGCGGGCGGGTCGGAGGCAGGGAAGGACTCGCGGTTCGCCTCATCGACCCCGTTGCCGAGCTCCCCGGCAGCGTCCTCGGAGGCGAGCTCCGCCATCGCCTCGAGGAAGGACTCCTTCGCCTCGTCCAGCGGCACCCGGTCCTGCGGCCGTTTCGGCCCGGCGATCGAGGGAACGACGTCGCCGAGGTCCAGCTCGAGCAGGTCGGAGAAGGCCGGGTCCGGGGTCGAGGAGTCGTGGAACATCCCCTGCTGGCGCGCGTAGGCGTCGACCAGCTCCAGCGTCGCCGTCGGCCGGCCGGTCAGCTCCAGGTAACGGAGGGTCTCGGCGTCGACCGGGAAGATCGCGCAGGTCGAGCCGAACTCGGGCGACATATTGCCCAGCGTCGCCCGGTCGGCCAGGCCCAGGGTCGGCAGCCCCGGGCCGAAGAACTCGACGAACTTGGAGACGACGCCGCGCTCGCGCAGCATCTCGGTCACCGTCAGCACCAGGTCGGTCGCCGTCGACCCCTCCGGCAGTTCGCCGGAGAGCTTGAAGCCGAGCACCTGCGGCAGCAGCATCGAGATCGGCTGGCCGAGCATCGCCGCCTCGGCCTCGATCCCACCGACGCCCCAGCCGAGCACGCCGAGCCCGTTGACCATCGTCGTGTGCGAGTCGGTGCCGACCAGGGTGTCCGGATAGGCCTGCAGGACGCCGCCGTTCTCACGGCTGTAGACGACCTGGGCCAGGTACTCGAGGTTGACCTGGTGGCAGATCCCGGTCGCGGGCGGCACGACGCGGAAGTTGTCGAAGCTCCCCTGGCCCCATTTGAGGAACGAGTAGCGCTCGCGGTTGCGCTCGAAGTCCCGCTCGGCGTTGACGGTGAAGGCGCGCGCGTTGCCGAAGGCGTCGACCTGGACCGAGTGGTCGATCACCAGGTCGACGTCGACCAGCGGGTTGATCGCCGCCGGGTCGCCGCCGATCTCGTCCATCGCGTCGCGCATCGCGGCGAGGTCGACGACCGCGGGGACGCCGGTGAAGTCCTGCATCAGCACGCGGGCCGGCTGGAAGGGGATCTCGACGCTCGGCTCGGCCGCCGCGTCCCAGGAGGCGATCGCCTCGACATCGGCCTGCGATACCGATACCCCGTCCTCGAGCCGCAGCACGTTCTCCAGCAGCACCTTGATCGAGTACGGCAGGCGGGCGACGTCGAAGCGCTCCTGCAGAGCGTCGAGCCGGAAGATCTCGTAGGTCTGGCCGCCGACCTCGAGGGTCGACTTGGCGCCGAAGGAATCGGAGGGGCTAGGCATGAGACGAACCTTTCGGGGAGGGGGGACGGGAAGTGGCGGGGGCGGGGAGCGGCCGACTCAACGCTTGTCCTTGGAGTGGCCCTCGGTGACCGCTGCCGCGGCCTTTTGACCGACGCTGCCGCTCTGGGCGAGGACCGAGGCGCGCGGGCTGACCAGCCCGGCGTGGGCGGCGACCCGGTCGAGCAGCGGGGCGACCGCGATCTCGACCTTGTCGGCGGTGATCGCCTTCTGCACGGCGACGGCGACCGCGGCGGGGGTGGTGGTCCCCAGTCCCGGCGGCGTCTTGCCGCCCGCGTCGGCGAACATCCCGGCTTCGCGGACGAAGCCCGGCGAGACCAGCGAGACGCCGATCCCGCGCGGGGCGAGGTCGGTGCGCAGGCCGAGCGCGAAGCCGCGCAGGCCGAACTTGGTCGCGTTGTAGATCGAGGTGCGAGGGCTGGCCGACTTGCCGGACAGCGAGGAGACGAAGACCAGGTGGCCGGCGCCGCGCTCCAGCATTTCCGGGAAGAGGGCGCGGGCGAGCAGCATCGGCGCCTCGAGGTTGACGCGCAGGGCGCGCTTCACCTCCTCGGCGGAGAACTCGGCCAGCCAGCCCGCGCCGGGCAGGCCCGCGTTGGCGACGAGGATGTCGACTCCCGCGGCCGCGGCGGCGAGGCGCTCGGCCTCACCGTCTTCGGCGAGGTCGGCGACGACGATCCGGTGGTCTTCGCCGGGCAGCGACTCGGCCAGCGCGAGGAGGTCCTCCTCGCGCCGCCCGCTCAACACAAGGGCGACGCCGGAGCCCGCCAGCCCCGCCGCGATCGCCCTGCCGAGGCCGCCGGTGGCCCCGGTGAGAAGTGCTGTCCGCCCGGCTAGCTCCATTCCAAAAACTCAATCTACTAGGCCCGGTTTCGACAGGAACTCGCCGTCCCAGAGCGAAATCCAAGAAATGTTTGCGTTCTGTAAGCAAACGCCCGGTCGATCCATTACTATGCCGCCGGTCAGAACGACCGAAACGCCGAGTCCTGCAAGCCGACTGGCAGCGGGAGCGGGGGAACCACGTTTTCGGGGCTAACCCACGTCTTGTGGGGGCGCGAGCTCTTTCAGCGCCAGCCCGACAGCTAACCCCGTAGGCCGACGAAGGAGATATCGGTTTGCCGAAGCGCGGTTTCAAGCTCACAGCTGGTTTGGCGTTGATGGTGGCGCTTGTCGTCACTGCTCTCGCCCTTCCCGGAGGCGCCTCCGCCGCCTGCCGGACCGGCGGCCTCACCCCCGCCGAAGTCGACATCTGCACGCCGACCGCGAAAGCGAAGCTGCTGGCCTCGGGCGAACTGATCCCGCCCGCCAGCGCCCCGGCCCGGGTCAAAGCGGTGATCGCCGCGGCGAACAAAATTCGCACCAAGCCCTACATCTACGGCGGCGGCCACGCGAGCTTCTCCTCCACCGGCTACGACTGCTCCGGCTCGGTCTCCTTCGCCCTGCACGGCGGCAAGTTCCTCGAAAGCCCCCTCCCGTCCGGTCCGATGATGACCTGGGGCGAAGAAGGCGAAGGCCGTTGGATCACCGTCTACGCCAACGGCGGGCACGCCTACATGACGGTCGCCGGGTACCGCTTCGACACCTCCGGCGACGAAGGCGAAGAAACCGGCCCCCGCTGGCACGAAGAACTGCGCGACAACGTCGGCTTCGTCGCCCGGCATCCGCTCGGCTTCTAGTTCGGCCGCGCAGCCGCAACGGGCGGCGGCCGATTAGCCGCTGTGGCCCATCCGCGGACACTCGATCGTGGCCGCGACGGGACCGCTCGGCAACCCGCGTACTACGTAGTGTCTAAAGCGCCTGGGCCGAATTAGCCGGCGAAAGTTGTCCCGCTGGGATAACTTCGCGGAATAGAGGGCTCCTCGTCTGACATCCGCCTCGCGGGCCTCACCAAGGAATACGGTGAGGTGGTCGCCGTCGCCGGGATCGATCTGGAGATCCGGGCCGGTGAGTT
>DATEDJ010000135.1:0-8178 GCA_035281725.1 Solirubrobacterales bacterium | reverse complement strand
GGCGGGCACGTCCGACGGGATCGCGATTTCCAGCGCGGTCAGCACCGGCCCGATCGGGCAGGCGAAGATGATCGTCGATTCCTGGGAGATCGAGTTCGGATCGGTGACGCCACGGCCCCACATCAGCCCGACCACCTGGTTGAAGCGGTTGACGACCGCCGCCCCCGAGTCGCCGCTGCCCTCGACCACCGTCTGGGCGTCGGCTTTGGCGACCGTGATCCAGAGCTGCCCCGGCCTCGAGACGACTCCCCCGTCGACCACCGCTTTCGCCACCTGACCCGTTTGGACGGTCCCCTGGATCGCCGTCGGCGTCTTCCAGGTGACGACCCGGACCGCCTCCCCGTCGACCGCGTCGGCCGATCCGGTGATGTAGCTGCCGGGGTTCGGCCCACCGCCGGCGGGCGGCTGCGCCCCCGCGGCGAGGGCGGGGTTCTGGTTCACGCCGACCTGGTCGGAATTGAGCAGGGCGATCGCGCAATCGATGAAGACGCCGCCGACCTCACCGTAGAAGCCGGGGTCGGTGGCGACGGCGACGGAGTTCTTGGTGCAGCAGCAACTACCCGAGTTCGGCGAGCAGATCTTCAGTCCCTGGCCGGGAGTCCTGCCGCCCTCGTAGATGACGTGGCTGGCGCTGAGCAGGAACCGGGTGCCGGGGCTGGATTTGCGGGTCGCGAAGCAGGCGAGGGTGCCGAGGTTGGCCCCGCTGCGGTCGTTCTGCATCGAGGCGGCGGCGAAGAGGGTCATGCCACCACCTCGGTCGGGGCGCGGAATCGCGCCAGCGGGCCCGCGCGGCGCGGCCGCGTCAGGAGCACCCCGAGGCAGTCGAGGACCGGGCCGATGTGACAGGCGAGGCTCTCGCCGCGATCGGTGGCCCCCCAGAGCAGGCCGACGGCGGCGCCGTCGACGTCGCGCAGCGCCGCGCCGGAGTCGCCGGGGGCCGAGAACGGCCCGGCGCCGTCGAGCGCCCCGACGAGGATCTGCCGCGGGGCCGCGTGGGTACGGCCGTGCAGCTCGGCGACGGCCGGGTACTCGACGTCGACGACCACACCCTCGGTGGCGCCGGTGGCGCCGCCGAGCTTGAAGACGCGGTCCCCGGGGCGCGGCGGGCGCGGCGATGCGAGCCGGAGTGCTCGCTGCCGACTCGCTCGTCGCGAAGCGCGGTCGAGCGCGACCAGGGCGCAGTCGACGTGGTGCTCGGCCCCCATATATATGACCGTCCCGAGCCGGCCGCGAAGCGCGACGCCGACGCGGCGGAAGTCGGGCTCGTCCTCGCCCTCGCCGACCGACCAGACGGGCTCCCCCGCCTCGGCGCCGGCGCCGAAGAGGACGTGGTGGCTGGTCAGCAGCATCGCGCCGTCGCCGGGCGCGGTGACCAGGCCGCCGACGGTGCCGGGGACGCCGCGGGCGTTGGCGATCCGCGCGACCGGCGCGTTCCGGGCGGCGAGTTCAGGCGACACCGCTCGGCTCCTGCTCGAGGTGGGCGACGACTTCCTCCAGATCGCCGCAGTTCTCGACCAGCCAGGTCAGCAGCTCGCGGCGGCCTTCGACGATCTCCCGCAACTCAGGGCTCCCCTCGCGCGCCAGCACGTCGAGCATCGCCCGGACGAGATCGGCGGCCCGTGCTCCGGCCACCTCCTGCGGGATCTCCGTGTAGCCCTCACGTCCCAGGTTGGTCGCCGCCGCGACGAAGGCCGGGCCTTTGTGGCGGTGCCAGACGAGCGTGACGCGGCGGCGCTGCTCGATCAGCCGGCGCACCTCCACCTGGCTGCGGCGAACGTCGACCAGCAGCGCCCTGCCGGCCTCGGAGCGGGTCAGTTCGCGCTCGATCGCCAGCGGCGTCGGCGGGACCGTCGCTGGCACGTGCACGATCGGCCCGGCGCTCGTTTTGGCGCCGACGACGATGCCGGTGTTCGGATCGAGCCCCAGCACCGAGAACACGGCGGCGATGTGACATGCCTCGCCGCGCCCGGTCAGGACTTCGACCTGGCCGTGGCCGTCAGCTTTGAACTGGACCACCCTGCCGCCGTTGTGGAGCCCGACCGCGTGCTTGGCGGCGTCGTACCAGATCGAACCGGAGTCACCCGGGACGCTGAAGACTTTGCCCTCGAAGTGGATCCGCCGCGGGTGCCCGCCGGGGTCGGGCTGAGTGGCGCTGACCGCCTCGCCCTGGAACCGCTGCATGATTTCGGCGATCGAGAGCGGCTCGTCGGCGGCGACGTCGTAGGTGATCGAGAGGCTGGCGCTGCTTTCGACCAATTTCGAGATCAGCCGCCAGAGGATCAGCGGCGGTCCCGACTGGAAGCGTTCTTCGGCGCAGACCTCCACCACGGTGCCGGTGGTGAGGCCGGTCTTCGCGCCCTCCTTGGTGATCGTCAGCGCCGTCGCCAGGCCCTGTGCGCCGGCTGCCGTGCCCGGCACCAACGGCTCGGTCGAGAGGTCGCGGATGTGGGCATCGAGCACCCCTTGGTGGAGCTCGTTTTCGAAGCTCACCTTGTTGACCAGCGGCGCCAGCCCGCAGTCGACGAAGAAGCTTTTGCCTTCCCGCGTCACCACTTCGCGGTGCATTTCGCCCGTTTTGCCGACCGGGTCGCTGCATTCGAACCCGCAGCACTCGCTGCGGCTGGGCTGGTACACGTTTTCGCTGCCCATGCCGAAGGCGATGACGTGCTGGCAGGTGAGCATGCTGAATTTGCCGCCCTTCTGGACCAGGCAGCCCAGCGTGCCGCTGCCGGTGGCCGAGTTGGGCACGTAGACGGAGATCTCCAGGCCCGGGTAGAGGCGCGGGCCGCATTGCGGCCGGCTTTCGTGATCGACCAGGACGTCGGTCTCGAAGCCTTCGACCTCCGCCGGGATCAGCTCCTCCGCCTGCAGCTCGGCGGCCGGTCGCTTCGCCTCGACGTAGACGCGGAAGACCCAGCGCGGCTGCACCTCGCCGGCGGTCTCCTTGAGGCCGAAGCCGATCCGCCGCACGCCGGGGATCGCCCAGATCCGCTCCCGTGCCGCCGTCGCGTCGAGGAGGGACTGGAGGTCGGCCACCGCTCAGCCCTTGCCGGTTTCCAACCTGCGGCGGAGGGTGGCGATCAGGTCGCCCACCGTCGGTGAGTGGAGGTCCTCGTCGGGCAGCACGACGTCGAACTCGTCCTCGATCCAGACCAACAGTTCGAGCCGGTCGACCGAGTCGAGGCCGAGCTCGTCGAAGCGCGAGTCGAGGCCGATCGCCGGCTCGCTCACCTCCGGGAACCCCGCGATCCGCGCCACCAGTCGACGGAAGACGAGATCCGCATCGACACTCGCGACTGGTGAACGGGAAATCACTCGTACCGCGTCCCGCTGGCGAAACTAGACGATGCACCTCAATGGTTCAATAGACCCAGAGCGTTTAAGACTTTCGTTTAGGGCGGTGGGGCCAGAGCTGCTCGGCGGCGAGGCGCCCGTCGTGGAGGGCTCTCCACATCACTTGGCGGCGCGGCTTGCCGCTCGAGGTGCGCTCGATCGTCCCCGGCGGCCCTGCCAGAACGATCACGGTCGGCTCCGTCCCGACCTCGGCGCGGATCAGCGCCGCCGCCTGCTCGACCCACGGGCCCGGCGCCGCCTCGACCACCGCGACCAGCCGATCGCCGCCCGCCTCGCCGCCGCAGAGCACCGTACAGCGCCCGCGGCGCACGCCGTCCACGGTGACCAGCCGCGCCTCCAGGTCCTCCGCGAACACCATCCTGCCGCGGACGCTGAGCGCGTCCCCGGTCCGCCCGGCGACGAGCAGCTCGCCGTCGACGATCGCGCCGAGGTCGCCGGTGTGGAGCCGGCCGCCCGCGAACCGGGTGGCGTGGTCGGGGGCCTCGCCCTCGTAGCCGTCCGCGACGGAGTCGCCGGCGACCGCGATCTCGCCCAGGTGGCCGTCCGGGAGCCGCTCGCCCTCTCCGTCCAGGATCGACACCTCTACCCCGGCGTGGGGCGCACCGCAGCCGACCAGCCAACCCTCGCCGGCCCCGATCCGCTCCCGCTCGAGCAGCTCCGCCTCGGCGAGCAGCGGCAGCGGCTCGCCCGGCTCGGCCCGGCTCCAGTCGGGGAGCACCGCGCGCGGTTCGCGGCCGAGCCGCCCGCCGCTCACCGCCAGCGTCGCCTCGGCGAGCCCATAGGCCGGCAGGAAGGCGCTTGCCCGGAAGCCGTGCGGACCGAGCCGCGCCGCGAACTCCCCCAGCGTCGCCGGATCGATCCGCTCGGCGCCGACGATCGCCGCCCGCCAGTCGGAGAAGTCCATCCCCTCCAGATCGGCGTCACGCACCCGGCGCAGCGCGTAGGCGAAGCCGAAGTTCGGCGCCGCCGTCAGCGCCGCGCCGCCGCGGCCGAAGCACTCGAGCCAGCGCAGCGGCCGGGCGACGAACTGCTCGGGGCGGATGATCCGCACGTCGCTCTGGTTGACGATCGGGGTCAGCAGGCAGCCGATCAGGCCCATGTCGTGATGGAGCGGCAGCCAGGTCGCGGTGACGTCGTCGGCACCCATCTCCAGCCACTCGCGGATCGCCGCGATGTTCGCCTCGAGGTTCTCTCGCCGCACCCGCACCCCGCGCGGCCGGCCGGTCGAGCCGGAGGTGAACTGGAGGAGCGCCAGGTTGGGGGCGGGCCCGAGCGGGGGAGGTGCCGCTTCCGGGAGCTCCAGCGCCCGCGGCGAGTCGGCCACGGGCCCGACCGCCTCCGCGTCCGCCTCGCTGAGGACCAGCGGCCGCGGCGGCTGATCGAGGCCCGCCAGTTCCGCCGCCGCGCCGAGCGCGCCGAGGAACGCCTCCTCGGCCAGGATCAGGGTCGGCCGCGCGATCCGCAGGGCCGCGGCCGCATGGGCGACGTAGGCGTCGCGATCGGAGGCGAAGGCGGGCGGCGCCAGCGGGCTCGGCGTGTTGCCCGCCGCCAGCGCGCCGACGAAGGCCGCGACGAAGGCCGGGCCGCTGCCGACGATCGAGACGCACCCCTCCCGGCGCACCCGGCCGGCCTCGATCGAGCCGGCCTGCGCGGCGACCGCCCGCGTCAGCCGCGGGTACGACCAGAAGTCCCAGCCCTCACCGTCCGCGGCGAAGTGGAGGCCGCGGTCCGGCCGCGGCGCGGCCATCCAGTCGAGCAGCCCCACTGCGCGCTCCCCCGCCATCGGGATCGACCTTAGATGATGGGACGTGGGCCGGTGCCGACGGAAAAGGGACGCGGCCCTCTCGGCGGCGGCCCGGGCGGGCTGAGGCCGCCGCCGAGAGCGCCGGGTTTCGTGCGGATGTGCGGGGGACGCCGGGGAGGCGTGACGGGGACGTGAGGTTCGTCACCGGGACGTCGGACCTGACGCAGTGTCCCCATCGGTCAAGAACATGCTGTGGAGAGAAACTCTCGCTATGCGAGAGTAAGGCTCCACAGCTGGCCGTGTGGAGCCTTTCCGCCGCATAGGGACGGTAACGCTCCACACCGCCTCCGCGAGGTTCACGTCCTGTGTACTTCCCGCCGAAAGCCTCACAAGACCCGGGCGTTCCGCAGCGGCCACAGCCTGCCGGGTCGCTGCGGAACGCCCGGGTCCCTTTTGCCGTCCCAACCGCCTGCGCCCCGAAGCCTCTACCCGCCGACCAACCGCAGCACCCCGAACACCGTCATCCCCACTCCGAGCACGACGGCCAGGGGCGCGACCACTACCGGCCAGCGGGTCAGGACGTTGTCCCTGATCCGGTTGAGGAAGCCGGATGCTCTGGGGCCCATCACGGCGCAGACGATCGAGATGCCGATCAGCGGCAGGATGTAGGCCAGGTTGTAGATGCCGAGTAGAAACACCTTGCCCGGCGTGGAGGCGCTGGAGCCGACGATGATGGTGATCGCGGCGAAGTAGGGAAAGGCGGTGACCAGTTCGACGCCGGCGATGCCCGCCCCCATCAACACCGCCGATTGGCCTTGGCCTTTGCTCGGTCCGGTTTTGGTCTCGGCCTTGCGCTTGCGCGATCGGCGACCCGCCAATGCCTCGCGTTTGACCCAGATCCCGATGCCGCCAAGGCCGAGCGACACCCCACCGGCGACGATCAGGGCGTACTTGACCTCGTCGCTGAGGCTCGGGAGCAGCGAGCGGACGAGCTCGGCGAGCCCGAGCATGATCAGCACGCCGCCGAAGAAGGTGACGGCGAACACCGCCACCGCGAAGATGGTCGTACGCAGCACCGGGCGTGGTCCGGCGGCCAGATAGAGGTCGGCGAGGATCAGCGAGGGATTGATCGAGTCGGGCAGCGCGATCGCCGACACCACCAACGCCAGGCTCAGGATGTCTTGCATGCGTGGCGAGTATCCGCAATGGCCCGGCGAAAGAACAACTCTTGCGCCGCCCTTCATTTACTCCTGGCGGGAAGGGATGCGAGGATCCGGGCCGTGTTCTTTGCCAAGCGCCGACTTCAGAGGAAGGGCGAACCCGGGACGGCGACGGTGGTCTCCTGCGAGTACCGCAGCCATCTGACCACCAACGAACTGCGCGATTTCGACTACGTCCTCGATGTCAGCTCTGAAGCCGGTGATGTCTTCACCGCGAAGGTGCGGGAGAAGTTCTGGATCGCGGGTCTGCGTCCGAAGGAAGGCGACGAGGGAGTGCCGGTTCGGTTCGATCGCGCGAGTCACCGCACCGTCTTCGATCTCGACGGCGACCCGCGCTACGACGTCGAGGCGATGAACGCGCAGACGGCGACGGTCCGCGCGGAAACCCGTGAGCTCCGCAAGCGCATCGATGGCAGTGGAGGCGGTCCGCGGGCATCTCGGTAACAGCTCCCGCCGCGCCGGACATTTAGGGAGGTCCGCGCCAATCGAAGGGAGACAAGATGAAGACGAAGAAGCTGGTCGCCGGCCTCGCCGTGGCCGGGGCGCTCGCGGCCGCGATCCCCGCGGTCGCCGCGACCCATCCTGGACCGCAGGGGCGGGCCAGCTCCGCCGCCGTGAAGGATTCAGCGGCCCGGCACCGTCGCCACCCTCGGGTCGCCAAGCGGGAGGCGAGCAGCGCCGCGATCACCTCGGCGCCGTTCACGGCGGAATCCCTCAGCGCCGCCGCCAGGGCCGAACTCGCCCGCAGCGGCTCGACCGTCCTGCCGATCTCCTTCAGCGGGCCCGGCACCGTCCTCGCGAGCGGCGAAGCCGCGGTGGGGACGGCGACGGAAACCGCGATCGGCACGACTCCGGACGGGCGCGCGGAGCCGATCCAGGTGCCCAGCGAATACACCCCGGCGATCCGACCCGCATCGGTGACGGCGACCGCGGCCGGGACCGCCGATCTGACGATCAGCCTGACCCCCTGGGCGAAGTCCCGGCTCGCGACCGGCCACGATGTCGACGTGTTCCTTTCGCTCGAACCTGCCCAGGGAGCCTCGGAGAGCATTCCCGGCCTGGCGATGTTCGTCGAACTGCCGGGAAGCTGAGCCGGGGGCGCTTCGTTGGCCCGGCGCGGAGGAGCTGAGCAGGAGGCGGGAGAAGAGCGCTTCTCCCGCCTCTACCGCGCCCACGCCCGCGATGTCCTGGCCTACGCGCTGCCGCGCGCCGGCGGGCCCGAGGACGCCGCCGATGTCGTCGCCGAGACCTTCCTGGTCGCCTGGCGGCGGATCGGTGACGTGCCGTCCGGGGACGAGGGGCGGCTCTGGCTCTACGGCACCGCGCGGCGGGTGCTCGCCAACCAGCGCCGGGGCGAGCGGCGGCGGGACCGGCTCTCGTCGCGCCTCGGCTCGGAGCTGGCCGCGGCGGTCGCCGTGCCTGCGCCGCAGGGGCGCGAGGGAGCGGCGCTGCTTCGCGTCCTCGCCCGGCTCGGGGAGGAGGACCGGGAGATCTTGATGCTGGCCGGCTGGGAGGAGCTGAAGTCGCCGCAGATCGCCCGCGTCCTCGGCATCTCCGCGGTCGCCGCCCGGGTGCGCCTCCACCGCGCCCGCCGGCGCCTGCGGGCGGAGCTGGCGGCCGAGGAGGAGGGGGCGCCGGAGGTGTCCGTCAAAGAGTTGGGACTGGAGGAGGGACGATGAAGGACCGTGACCCCGAGGCCGGCTTCGCCTCGATCTATCCGCTCAGCCGCGCCGAGATCGCGGCACTGCCGCTGGCCGAGGCGGAGCGCGAGCTCGGCGCGGCGATCCTCGCCGAGCCGGTGCCGACGCCGGCCGCGACCGAAGGCTCGACGCCGCGGCGGGCTCGGCATCGGCGCCGTCA
>DATEDJ010000134.1:0-34271 GCA_035281725.1 Solirubrobacterales bacterium | reverse complement strand
AGTAATCCCCGCTATGCGGGGATTACTGCGAACGCACTGAACGGGCCTGTGACGGACGTGACGCCTCTCCTGGGTGAACGTGACGTTCCCTACGTCTCCCTCACGTCCCTCCCCCGAGACCCGCACGGGACCCGCACCCTCCGCCTCTCCCCACGGACCCGGCCATCTCGGAGGCGGCCTCAGCCTGCCCGGGCCGCCTCCGAGATGGCCGCGTCCCTCGGCGTCCCTTTCCTGCCTATGTCCGCCGCAGGCCCGCCGCGTCCATCACCTCAATAAGGCGGCTTGCAGATCGTCTTCGACCCCGACCAGGAGAACCACTTGCCGAGCTTTCCGCCGGGGTGCTTGGGGACGCGGGCTTCGAGGCGCGTGTAGGCGCGACGGGAGCCGCACTTGCCGAGCGCCGTGGCGCGGAGCTCGATCTTTGCCGGCTTGCGGTAGTAGCCGCCCTGCGGCTTGAAGATCGGGTTGAGGCCGTAGCCGATCGCGGTCGGGTTGCCCCAGCCGGTCCAGTGGATCTTGGTGACCTGGCCGCTCGGGTCGCCGCCGTTGAAGATCGTGCTCGGTTCGGCGGTGCCGAAGCCTTCGCCGTAGGGTGCCGCGAACGCCTTGGCGCCGAGCACCGGGTTCGCCGCGGCGCCGGCCGAGGCCACGACGACGGCAGCCAGCGCGAGGATGGTCAGGACGGTGGGGAGGAGGATTCTGGTGGGTTTCATCACCGCAGCCTCCTACCCGGCAGCAGCCGCCGCAAGCGCTCGCCGACGCCCGGCCGCGGCCCCCGCTCGGCCTCGAGCCACTCGTCCCGCGTCGGCAGCTTCCCCGCCTGGCGCGCCTTGCGCACGCACTCCATGTGCGCGTGGCGTCGCCGCGACCGGTCGTCCTCTGGCGCGATCAGCACGTGCTCCGACATCGATGCCAGGTGCTTGCCGCAGAACGGGCAGCGATAGGTCGCCGGCTTCAGGTTCTGCGCCGGCCGCATCGACCACCATCGCGGTTGCTCCGCCATTCCGAGGCATTCTCGCCAGTCCGTGGCGAGGAGACCGCGTAGCTGTTCTTTGTGGTCGCCAGGCGACCATAGAGAACAGCGCTAGGCGTGCGGGTGGCGGCGCGACATCGCGACCATCGCGGCGCCGGAGCCCTTCTGGTCGACCAGGCCGCGGAGGATGTGGCGGGCGAAGATCTCGTCGAGCTCCTCGCGGGTCAAGGTCTCGCGGACGAGCGCCTGCTCGGCGAGGTCGTCGAGGCACTCGCGGTTGGCCGAGAGCAGCGCCCGCGCGCGGCGGTAGGCCTCGCGGGCCAGCGTCATCGCGGCGAGGTCGACGTCGCGGCGGGTCGAGTCGGAGACGGCGTAGTCGCCGGTCGGCATCGCGATCGGCGGCGGGCCGTCGTGGTCGATCGCCACGCCCATGCCGAATTCGCCGACCATCTGCTTGCAGACCGAGTGCACGCGGGCGAGATCATCGACCGCGCCCGAGTAGGACTCGCCGAACACCTCTTCCTCCGCCGCCCGGCCGCCGAGCAGGGTCACCACCTCGTCGACCAGTTCGTCGCGGGACTTCAGGTAGCTGTCCTCGCTCGGCGAGTGGCCGACGAAGCCGAGCGCCGGGCCGCGGGGCACGATCGAGAGGATCTCCGGCGGGTCGAGCCCGAGCAGCTTGCGGCAGAGCGCGTGCCCGGCCTCGTGGTAGGCGACGATCCGCCGCTCCTTGAGGCTCAGCCGGCGCGACTGCTGGGAGCCGACCGACTGGCGCAGCAGCGCCTCGTCGACTTCTTCGCGGTGGATCGCGTCGCGGCCCGCGCGGCCGGCGATGATCGCCGCCTCGTTCAAGGCGTTGGCGAGCTGAGCGCCGGTCATCCCGGTGGTCTTGCGGGCGACGTCGGTGAGGTCGAGGTCGTCGGCCAGCGGCTTGCCCTTCGCGTGGGCGCGGAGGATCGCCTCGCGGCCCTCGCGGGAGGGCGGCGCGACCAGCACCTGGCGGTCGAACCGGCCCGGCCGCAGCAGTGCCTTGTCGAGCTTGTCGACGTTGTTGGAGGCGGCGATCACGATCACCGTCCCGTTCTCCTTCTCGAACCCGTCGAGCTCGACCAGCAGTTGGTTCAGCGCCTGCTCGCGCTCCGAGCTGCCGCCGTCACCGCCGCCGGAGCGGTGGCCGCCGACGGCGTCGAGCTCGTCGATGAAGATCACCGCGCGCCCCGACTTGCGCGCCTCCTTGAAGAGCCGGCGGATCCGGGCCGCTCCGCGGCCGACGAACATCTCGACGAAGCTCGAGCCGGAGGCGGCGAAGAAGTCGCACTTGGCCTGGGCGGCGACGGCGCGGGCGAGCATCGTCTTGCCGGTCCCGGGCGGGCCGTAAAGGAGGACGCCGCGCGGCGGCTGGGCGCCGAGCGCCTTGAACCGTTCCGGTTCGCGCAGCCACTCGGCGACGTCGAGGAGCTCGTCCTTCGCCGCGTCGACACCCTGGACCTCGTCCCAGGCGACCGGTCGGCCCTTCGCGGCCTTGACCGTCTCCGGCTTGGTCGACCCGACCGTGCTCCGCATCAGCCGCAGGAACACGAACAGCAACATCGCCATGAAGAGGACGCCGAAGACCGGATACCAGTTGAAGAAGAATTCCTGGACCGATTCCATCTACGAAATTTTGGAGGCGCCAGGCTGGACGCACAACGGACATCCGTCCAGATTCGGCAGTTCGGCCTAAAGGTCCGGGCGCGAAAGAACTCGGCGAGTACGCCGTTGCGGGCTGGTGGCGTTCGCACTTATCCCCGGTATGCGGGGATAAGTGCGAACGCCACCGCGGGTCAGCCGCGGACTACCTGGGAGCCGCCGACGATCGTCTCTTCGCCGGAGTCGCCGAAGACGATCCAGGCCTTGTTGCCGCCGTCGTAGTCGGGCGCCCAGAGCTTCATCGTCGCGGGACGGTCCCAGACGGTGACCTGCTCCTCGCCGGTCGCGTCGATGCCGCGCCAAATCCGCACGAAGGGGTTCTCCGTCTCCTGCTCGGCGATCGTGGTCGGCTCTTTGTGGCCGGGGTGGACGCGGGTCTCCGGCGGCAGTTCCATCAGCCGCATGACCGAGGCCTGGAGGGCGTCGAAGCCCGCCGCGCCGGGCGAGGCGCAACCGCCCACGGTCCCCTTGAAGAGGACGTCGGCGGTGAAGACATCGGTGCCGTCGATCAGGAACGCGAGGTGCCCGGGGGCGTGGCCGGGGGTGTAGAGCGCCTCGATCTCGATCCCGTTCGCGTCGAGTTTGTCACCGTCGCCCATGATCACCGCGACCTCTTCGTCGAGCTCGGCCGCGGTCGCTTCGTGGGCGACCAGCGGCGGCCCACCCAGTCGCTTGCGTGCCTCGGCGATCCCGGCGACGTGATCGACGTGCGGGTGGGTGACCAGGTAATGGGTGATCTCGATGCCGTCCGCCGCGGCCCGGTCGATCAGCGGGTCGACGTCTTCGTTGCCGTCGATCAGGACGCCGGTGCCGCGCTCCGGGTCGGCGACCAGGTAGGCGTTCGAAAGCCACTGCGGGTTCTCGGTCCTCTCGACGATCAAGGTGCTCCTCCTTCGCGGGTGACGGTCTCCCCTGAACCTACCCGGGTGGTGCCGTTCAGGATCGTGCGGGCGACCAGCTCGGGATCGTCCCACATCGGCGTGTGGCCGACGCCGGGTAGGACGAGGAAGCGGGCGCCCGCCGGGCGGCACTCCTCGCGCGGCGGGCCGACCAGCCGGTCGTGCTCGGCCCAGGCGATCGTCACCGGCACCTCGGGCGGGTAGCCGGCGGGTTCGAAGACGTGCTCGCGCATCGCCTTGTTGGCGCCGTCGTAGCCGTCGGCGCCGATCCAGCCGAGGACCAGCTCGCGGCCGGCGGCGGGCGGGATGTTCGCGGGGCGGGCGGAGAAGGTACGTAGGGCGTGGCGGCGGATCGGGGCGATGCGGAGGGCGAGGCCGCCGAGCGGGCGCAGGCGGCGGGCCCACTCACGGAGGCCGCTGTCGCTTGGGCCGATCGGGGCCCGCCAGAGGCCGGCGGGGGAGAGGCAGGTGACCGAGCGCGCCGCGCCCAGGCGGCCGAGTTCAAGCCCGACCCAGGCGCCGAGGCTGTTGCCGGCGACGTCGAAGGAGTCGACGCCCTGGGCGGCGAGCTGGTCGCGGAGCGCGGCCGCGAGGGCCGCCGCAGTCGGCTCGACCTCCGCCGGCAGCGAGGGCGCGTCGCCGAACCCGGGCAGGTCGAGCGCGATCACCTCCCGCTCGCGGGCGAGCAGCGGCACGACCGGGTCCCAGACGCTCCGGCTGGCGCCGAGCCCGTGGACGAGGAGCAGCGGCTCGCGGGTCCCGCCCTCGTCCGTCACCCTCACCGCCAGTGCGGTTTCGCGAAGAGGACCTGGACGTCGCCGATCCGGCGCTCGAGGAAGCCCGCCTCGGAGGAGGACAGGTAGAAGTCCCAGAGCCGCCGGAAGCGCTCGTCGTAGCCGTGATAGCGGAGCTTGTCCCAGGCACCGAAGAAGCGCTCGCGCCAGCTCGCCAGCGTCGGTGGGTAGTGCGCGGTGATGTCGTCGAGCCAGACCTGGCGCAGCTCGGTGACTGTCGCGATGCTGTCGGCGATCCGCTGCAGCGAGGGCAGGCAGCCGCCGGGGAAGATGTAGGTGTTGGCGAAGCTCTGCGAGGCCTTCTCGATCTCGTAGAGGCGGTCCTCGACGGTGATCGCCTGGAGCAGGAAGAGGCCGTCGTCGGTGAGCAGCCGGTCGCAGGTCTTGAAGTAGTCGTCGAAGTACTGCCAGCCGACCGCCTCGATCATCTCGACGCTGACCAGCCGGTCGTAGGTGCCGGTGAGGTCGCGGTAGTCCTCGAGCAGGATCGTGATCCGGTCCTCGAGCCCCGCCTCGCGCACCCGCTCGGTCGCCAGTTCGTGCTGGGCGCGGGAGATCGTCGTCGTCGTCACCCGGCAGCCGGTGGTGCGCGCCGCGTGGATCGCCATCCCGCCCCAGCCGGTGCCGATCTCCAGCAGGTGGGTGTCGGGGCCGAGGTGGAGGCGCTCGCAGATGCGGTCGAGCTTCGCCAGCTGCGCCTCCTCGAGGTCGGCGCCCTCGCGCGGGAAGTAGGCGCAGGAGTACATCATCGTCGGGTCGAGGAAGCTGGCGAAGAGGTCGTTGCCGAGGTCGTAGTGGGCGCTGATGTTGGCGCGGGCGCCGCCGCGGGTGTTCTCGGGGACGAGGCCGCGGAGGCGGTGCAGGGCGCTGCGGGTCTTGGCGACGCCGGCGCTGATCCCACGGTGCTGGTTGGTGAGGCTGCGGGCGCCGATCCGGATCAGGGAGACGAGGTCGTCGGTCTCCCAGAGTCCGTCGACGTAGCCCTCGCCGAGCCCGACCGAGCCGTGCAGCGGCCCGCGCCAGGCGGCCGGATCGTTGATCCGGACGGTGGCGTGGAGGTTGGTCCCGGTCTCACCGTAGGTGCGGCTGCGCCCGTTCTCGACGACCTCGATCTGGCCGCCGCGGGTACGGGTCAGGACCGCGCCGACGGCGGCGCGCGCCACCGCGTCTTTCACCGCGCCACCTCGGCCCCCTCGGGGTGAGGGTAGTAGCGGGCGCCCTTTAGCTTCAGGCGGGCCGCCTGGGCGTAGATCTTGGCGACGGTCTGCAGTGAGTTGGCCGGGTAGCGGGCGAGCAGGCCGAGCATCAGGGGACGGGAGAGCTCGCGGCGGCCGAGGGAGAGCGTCGCGTCGAAGGTCTTCGCCGCGCTGCCGGTGGGCCGCGACTCGATGTGGATCTGCAACCGGTCCCCAGGGGTCCCCGCGCGGAAGGAGTACGTCTGGTCCATCCCCATCAGGGGCGAGACGTGGTGCTTCTTTTGCAGCTCCTCGGCCAACACGGTGCCTTCGCGATCTCCCCGTTCGAGTACGTACGCGTGTCGCTCCCCCCAGGGTATGTTCTCGACCTCGGCGATGACACCCTCGACCCGCCGACCGGTGGGGTCGAAGCAGTAGTAGAAGCTGACCGGGTTGAAGCCGTGGCCGAGGTAGCGGAGGCCGGTGAGGAGGCGTACCGGGCCGGTCGGGCGGGGCGCGCCGGCGGCGGCGACGGTGTCGCGGACGCACTCGTCCAGCGGCCGCGCCGGATCGCCGAGGTAGTCGGAGCGGCGGAAGCGGGCGGGCGCGCGGCGGCGCGCCGAGTAGAGCGGGAAGGGGTCGAGGACCTCCGGCAGCTCGGCGAGGTCGAGGTAGGTGAGGAAGAAGCGGTAGCGGAAGGAGTGCTCGACCGGAGACATGCGCCGGTGCCGGACCCAGCCCTCGTAGACGGCCGACTCGGTCAAGCCGCGAGCGCCTCCTCGGTGGCGACCGTCGCCGGAGGGATCAGCTCCCGGACGCCGGCGATCTCCTCGCACATCCGCAGCCCGCTGACCACGCCGTCCTCGTGGAACCCCCATCCCCACCAGGCGCCGCAGTAGTGGGTGCGGCGCACGCCGCTGACCTCGGCGCGGCGATGCTGCGCGGCGACCCCGGCGGCGGTGTAGACGGGATGGTCGTAGGTGAAGCGCCGCAGCACCTTGTCCGGGTCGATCTCCTTCTCGCGGTTCAGGGTGAGGAAGTACTGGTGCCGCGCGTCGAGTCGCTGCAGGTGGTTCATCCAGTAGGTGACCGTGGTGCGGTCCGCCGGCGCCTCGGTGAGGTGGAAGTTCCAGCTCGACCAGGCGGTGCGACGACGCGGCATCAGCGTGGCGTCGGTATGAAGCACGGCCTCGTTGCGCTGGTAGGGGATCGCGCCGAGCACCTCGCGCTCGGCCGCGCTCGGGTCGCCGAGCATGGCCAGCGCCTGGTCGGAGTGGGCGGCGATGACGACGCGGTCGAAGCTCTCGGTCTCGCAGCCGTCGGCCTCGATCCGGACCTCGTCGGGGCGGCGCTCGATCCGCCGCACCGGCGCGGCGATGCGGATCCGGTCGCGCCACGGCGCGACGATCGCCTCGACGTAGCTGCGCGAGCCGCCCTCGACCGTCCGCCAGCGCGGCCGGTCGCGCAGGCTGTACATGCCGTGGTTGCCGAAGAACTCGGCCATGAAGCTCGCCGGGAAGGCCCACATCTGTCCCGGGTCCGCGGACCAGACCGCCGATGCCTGGGGCACGATCAGGCGGTCGATGAAGTGACGGGAGAAGCCTTCGCGCTCGAGCCAGGCGCCGAGCGAGGGCGCGGTCCCGTTCATCCCGATCAGCCCGGGGGCGAGGCGGTTGAAGCGGCGCCAGTCCCGCAGCATGCGGATGAAGGCGGGGGAGAGGAGGTGCGCCGGGCGGGCGAAGAGGCCCCGGGGGGTGCCGGAGAACTCGAAGCCGCCCCGCCCGTCTGAGACCGAGAAGCTCATGTGGGAGGGCTTGCTCGCGACGCCCAGTTCGCCGAGCAGCGCTTCGAAGTTCGGGTAGTTGCGGTCGTTGAAGACGATGAAGCCGGTGTCGATCGCCAGGTCGGTGGTGCCCGGCTCGGGGACGGTGACGGTGTGGGTGTGGCCGCCGATCCGCGCCGCCGCCTCGTAGACGGTGACCTCGTGCCGGCGATGCAGGTGATGGGCGGCGACGAGGCCGGAGATGCCGGTGCCGACGATCGCGATCTTCACGGTCAGCACTACGAAGCGAACCGCGATTCGGATGCGCGGATGCTCAGCCGTACGGCCGGTAAAGCAGCTTGTCGCCGAGCAACTGGCTGACCGTCTCGAAGCTGTAGCCCCGACCGCGCAGGGTGTCGATGATCTGGGGAAGGGCGGCAAGGGTCTCGTCGCGCGGGCCGCCGCCGTCGTGCATCAGCACGATCGACCCCGGACCGGTGTTGTCGACGATGTTCGAATAGATCGCCGCGGTCCCCGGCAGCGACCAGTCGCGCGGGTCGACGTCCCAGGTGATCGTCTTCATCCCGAGCGAGCCCGCCGTCGCGATCACGCCCGAGTTCACGGCGCCGCCGGGCGGTCGGAACAGGCACGGCCGGAAGCCCGTGTACTGCTCGATCCGTTCGGCGGCTCCGGCGATCTGCCCATACCCCGGGTATTCGACGTGGTTCATCGTGTGGTCGCCGATCTCGTCGCCTTCGGCAAGGATCTTCCGTATCGTCGATTCGCGGCCGGCCATCTCCTGGCCGACCTCGAAGAAGGTCGCCGGCACGTCCTTTTCGCGCAGCACGTCGAGGAAGCGTTCGGTGTATTCGCTCGGCCCGTCGTCGAAGGTGAGGGCGACGACCTTGCGTTCCGTAGAGATGTCGCTGACCAGTTCGGCGTTCCCACCGGTGCAGCCGACGGCGCGGACGGGGCGGAGCCGGAAGGCGTTCGCGCCGGTCGGCGGATAGGCGACCGCACAGCGGCGGCGGACTTCGCAACCGCCGTTGCTCGCGAGGACGCGCCAGGCGAGGTGGCCGGGGCGGAGCCCGGTCGGGTGCGTCGGCCCGGCGACGACGGAGAGCACGAGCTTGTCCGGGCTCGGTCGCTTCACCTTCACCCGGGCCGCGCCGCGGGTGAGCGGCCGTTCGGCCGCGTCGACGGTGACGACCCCGGCGCGGCTACGGGCCTTGGGGCCGCCGAGGCAGAGGCGCGTTTCGGGCGCCGCGTCAGCGGATGGCCCGGGCCGGTCGTGCCTTTCGTCGCCGCGAAGGCGAAGCACAGGTAGGCCGCGGAGGCGCGGCGCGTGTCCGGGCGCGGCTGGAGCTTGGCCAGAGCCTCCGGCCTCGCCGTCCGCACCGTCAGGATCAGATCCTGGCCCGCCTGGGAGACGGCGGCGTCGAGGATGCGCGGCGCCCGCGGTACGGCGGCCCGCGCCGGCACCGGCCCGAGGGCAAGGAACGCGGCCGCGGCGATCGCCGCCGCGCCTGCGATCACCGCGCCGGCCTGATCCCGTCTCCCGCTCCGGCCCGCGCCACGCCTGGTGCCGGTGCACGCGATCTTGCGGATGAATCGGAGGCTCGGCATATACCTGGGCGGAACGGGGAAGGAGTGATCGTACGCCGAGGCAGCGCCCACCAAGATCGACCTCCACCTGCGCGGTCACTACGCTCGCCGCGGCACTCGTCCTCTGCTCGCTCGCCCTCTCGACGCCCGCACGCGCCGAAACCGGCGGCGCCGGCCAGTTCGAAAATCCCGCCATCGGCAAGCACTCCCCGTTCCTCCGCCAGGGGATGTGGATCTGGTACGTCGACCAGTCCCAGGGCGGCAGCATCCCGGCGATCCTCGCCACCGCCCACCGCCACCACGTCGGCACCGTCTACGTCAAGGCAGGCGACGGCACCACCACCTGGGCCCAGTTCAACCCGGCCCTCGTCACGGCGCTCCACCACGGCGGGCTCAAGGTCTGCGCCTGGCAGTTCGTCTACGGCAACTACCCCGCGGCCGAGGCGCGGATCGGCGCCGCGGCGGTCGCCGACGGCGCCGACTGCCTGGTGATCGACGCGGAGGCCGACTACGAAGGCAAATACGCCTCGGCCGACGTCTACCTCTCCCGCCTGCGCGCCGCGATCGGCGCCAACTTCCCGCTCTCCCTCGCCGGCTTCCCTTATGTGGACTACCACCCGGCCTTCCCCTACTCGGTCTTCCTCGGGCCGGGCGGGGCGACGGTCAACCAGCCGCAGATGTACTGGAAGGCCATCGGCACCTCGGTCGGCGCGGTCTTCGCCCACTCCTACCTCTACAACCGGGTGTGGGGACGGCCGATCTTCCCGATCGGCCAGACCTACGGAGCGCCGGGACGGATCGGCCTGCGCCTCTTCCGCCGCTACTCGGCGACCTACGGGACGGTGCCCAGCTGGTGGGACTGGCAGGAGACGACGGTGCCGGAGTGGGGGGCGCTGGGGACGAAGATCGGCAACCGGATGCTGCCCGCGGTCAATGCGGAGGTCGAATACCCGCTGCTGAAGATCGGCGCCAAAGGCGACCTGGTCGTCTGGGCGCAGGAGCGGCTGGTCACCGCGGGCGAGGAAATCGAAGTCAACGGAATCTTCGACCGGACGATGCGCCGCGCCGTCCGCGCCTTCCAAGAAGCGCACGGGCTGCCAGGCGATGGCCAGCTCGGCAACGAAACCTGGGTGCAGCTGATGAACTACACGCCGACCGCCGTCGACTGGGGCGCTACGGCGGCGACGGCGAGCTCACTGATGAGGGGCCCGCTTCTCAATGCCGCCAGCAAGCCCCTCTCCGCGACGCTGCCCGCCTTGCGCTGTGAGGTATGCAGGCATCGCGCGCATAACTAACAGCGCTGCGTGGTTCCTTATCCACCTATACGGGGGATTTCGAACCGCGCTAGCGAGCGATCTTCGTCGTCAGCCGGCCGAGCGTCGGCGAGCTGACCACCAGCTCGTCGCCGTCGCCGAGCCAGACCCGCGGTTCGCGCCCTATCCCGACGCCGGGCGGGGTTCCGGTGGCGACGATGTCGCCGGGCTCCAAGGTCATCAGCGAAGAGAGGTCGGCGACCAGCTCGGGGATGCCGAAGATCAGGTCGGCGGTACTGGACTCCTGCATCGTCTCCCCGTTCAGCGTCAGGCTGATCCCGATCGCGTCGTCGGGTCCGGCCTCCTCGGGGGTGACCAGCGCCGGGCCGCAGGGCGCCGCGCCATCGAAGATCTTGCCCGGCATCCACTGCGGCCCGCGGCCCTGCAGGTCGCGGGCCGAGAGGTCGTTGAACAAGGTGTAGCCGGCGATGAAATCGAGCGCCGCGTCGACAGCGACATCCTTGGCCTGGCGGCCGATCACGAAGGCGACCTCCGCCTCATAGTCCACCTTCGTGCTGTTGACGGGCAGCCTCACCGTCGCCCCGTCGGCGGCGAGCGCGTTGCGCCACTTGCCGAAGACGATCGGGTGGGCCGGCGGCTCGGCCCCGACCTCGGCCGCATGCTCCTTGTAGTTCAACCCGATGCAGATGATCTTGTCGGGGTCCGGGATCGGCGGCAGCAGCCGCACGGCGGACTGCGGATGCGACGGCGCCCCGGTGTCCCCGATCCGGCTCCGCAAGTCATCGATCCGCCCGTGCGCGATCAGCTCCCGCAAACTTCCCCGATGCGGTTCCCCGAGCGCCGCCCACGCATCGACGACCCGCCCGTCGACCAGCATCCCGGCCCGGTCCCCGTCCCCCGCGTCAAAGCTCACCAGTCGCATCCGCGGCAGCCTAGCCGTCCGCCGCCTCCAACGACCCCCCGAACCCGCTCCCCATCGCCCGATCCGCTAGCTTTTCCCTCCCGGGCCCCCTTGGCCCGTCCGAGTCCACTCGGGGGCGTAGCTCAGCTGGTTAGAGCGCCGGCCTGTCACGCCGGAGGTCGCGGGTTCGAGTCCCGTCGCTCCCGCCTTTGTCACCTCGTTATTCCCGAGCGCAATCGCGCCGGGAAATTGTCCGAAGGAGTCCGTGTGGCGCATATGCTCGGCTCGTGACCGGGCCTGACCGTGCCCACCTCCGAATTGCGGAGCTTCTCGCGTCTCTGTCGCTCGGGATCGACCTTGGCTTCGGGCAGCCGATGGAGCACGTGCTGCGGCAGACCCTGATCGCGACTCGGCTCGCCGAGCGCCTCGGCCTCTCCGAGGAGGAGCGCGTGGCCGTCTATTACACCGGTCTGCTGATCAACGTCGGCTGTCACTCCGACGCCCACGAGCAGGCGAAGTGGTTCGGTGACGACATCGCACTCAAGGCGACCAAGTACGAGTACGAGTTCCGCAGCGCCCGCGGGGCTCTTGCGACCCTGCAGATGCTGGGCTCCGGCCGGCCGCCTCTGGCACGCTTTCGCCTCATCCTCGACTTTGCCCGCTCCGGCCACCGCGAGGTGGACGGGATGATCACCCGCCACGCGGCGATGGCCAGGCAGCTCGCCGAAGACCTCGAGCTGCCGGCCGCGGCTGCTGTCGCACTTGCAGGAGCCTACGAGCAATGGGACGGCCGCGGCTGGCCCGGCGAACTGCGTGGCGAGCAGGTGCCGTTGGCCGCCCGGATCGCCCAGCTCGCCGAGTTCGTCGAGGTTGCAAACCGCGTCGCCGGGTCGGGGGAGGCAACGGCTCTCGCCGCTCGCCGCAGCGGCGCTCAGTTCGACCCCGAAGTCGCCGCTGCCTTCTGCGTCGGGGCGGGGGAGATCCTCGCCGGCCTCGGCGAGGTCGACGCCTGGGAGGCAGTGCTTGCCTGCGAGCCGGCCTTCGCCGATGTCGTCTCCGGTGAGCGCTTCGACGCAGCCCTTGGCGCGGTCGCCAACTTCATCGACCTGAAGTCGCCCTACACCCTCGGCCACTCGGCCGCGCTCTCACAGCTCACCGCTGCGGCTGCCACCGGCATCGGCATGGACACTGGGGAGGTACGGCAGGTGCGGCGGGCGGCGCTGCTCGGCGGTTTCGGTCGGCTCGGGATCTCCAACTCGATCTGGGACAAGCCCGGCCCCCTTGGAGCCGGCGAGCGCGAGCGAGTGCGCCTGCAGCCATACCTGACGGAGAGGATGGTCGGCCGCTCCGAGGCGCTCGCCCCGTTCGCCGCGGTTGCGGTGGGGATGCGCGAGCGGCTCGACGGCTCGGGGTACCCGCGCGGGCTCCGAGGCGCGGCGATCCCGGCCGCCGCGCGCCTGCTCGGCGCCGCCGACGCCTACCAGGCGATGCGCGAGCCGCGGCCCCATCGCGAGGCGCTCCCGCCCGAGCGGGCAGCGGCGGAGCTTCGGCGCGAGGTGAAGGCGTCTCGGCTCGACGCGGATGCGGTCGAGGCGGTGCTGGGGGCAGCTGGCCATCGGGCGAGCCGGCGAGCGCCCGGCCCGGCCGGTTTGACGCGACGCGAGGTCGACGTCCTCCTGCTGCTGGCGCGGGGCTTCACGAACAAGCAAATCGCGCAGCGCCTGGTCATCTCGCCGAAGACCGCCGGCAACCACGTCGAACACATCTACGCAAAGATCGGCGTCAGCAACCGCGTCGCGGCGGGCCTTTTCGCGGTCGGGCATGGCCTGTTGCCAGAGGCCGGTCCGCCGGCCTGACGATCCGGCGCGGCAAAGATGGGGAGAACGCCTCACGCGCGGGGACAAATCGCGATCTAGGTTCAGGCCAGCTCCGGACGGCGGAGCGAGGACGCGAAAGGAGATCGAAATGAGCCTCGGAGAGCGGTTCTTTGCACTGATTTATGACCGGATGATCGCCGGTGCCGAGGAGGCCGGCATCGCTGAGCGTCGGCGGGCGCTCCTCGCCGGACTCGACGGCGACGTGCTCGAGGTAGGCGCCGGGACCGGGGCCAACCTGCCCCACTACAACGGCAGCCTCCATAGCCTCACCCTGACCGAGCCGAGCAAGCCGATGCTCCGTCGCCTGCAGCCGCGGGTCGAGGAGCAGGCAGCCCCGGCAAAGTTGCTTCGGGCGCCGGCCGAAGACCTCCCGTTCCAGGACGCGAGCTTCGACGCGGTCGTCTGCACCCTGGTCCTGTGCGGCGTCGACGATCAGCCCCGCGCCCTCGGCGAGCTGCGGCGGGTCCTGCGACCCGGCGGCAAGCTCATCTTCCTCGAGCACGTCCGCTCCGAGGATCCCAAGCTCGCCCGACTGCAGGACCGGATGAACCCGATCAACAACCTGATCGCCCGCTGCGACTGCAACCGCCCAACCGTCGCCTCGATCCGCGGCGCCGGCTTCACCGTAGAGGAGCTCGATCACGGCGAGTTTCCGAAGGCGCCAAAGTGGGTTCGGCCGCTGGTCGTCGGCACAGCTCAGGCGTGAATCTCGCTCCCCTGGTTCCCTGCGGCCGCGGCTCAGGGCACCGTGGCGAACCCGGCGGCGGCTTCCACTTCGTGGCCGCCGCGCTCGAAGGAGAACGATCCGCGCGCTTGGTTTTCGGAGCCTCCGATCGCCACCGCGATCGCTCCGTTCGCCCGGTTTTTCTTCCCGCCCACGGCGACGGCGTAGATTTCCGTGGCCCTGTTTTCCGAGCCGCCGACGACCGCCGTGGCTTGTTCGGTCGCTTCGTTGGACCTACCGGCGAGGAGCCCTGCGTATTCGCCGCTGACCTTGTTCTGGAGGCCGGTCACCACCGCACCTTTGGCGGTCGCTTCGTTGAAGGCTCCGCCGATGATGCCGCCGAAGGAGGTGAAGGCCTGGTGTTCTGACCCGATCACGATGTTGGCCGACCCGGTCTGGGTCCCCGGGAGTTCGTTGTGTCCGACGATCAGGTTGCCGAGGCCGTTCGTTTCGAAGTCGTTTTCGCGACCGTTCAGCAGTTGTAGGTTCATCCCTTCGAAGACCAGCGTCGTCCCTTCCCGTTTCACCCCCGCGAGGGTCGTGGTGAGTTCATCGACCGTCGAGGAGAGCGCCGCGTTTTCGGCCTCGAGGGCTTTGAGGCGATTTTCGAGCCCGGTGAGGTTCGCGATGGCCCCGGCCGGGCCGCGTTCGCCACGTTCACCGACGGGGCCGCGTTCGCCTGGCGCGCCGTTTGCCCCGGTCGGTCCCGGGATGCCCATGGGCGCCGTCGGGCCGGCGCCGATCCGTTGCAGCGTCTCCTTGCTCAGTTTCGCCGGCGTCACCGCGCCCTTGCGGATCTGCTTCGCGCCGACCACGTTGGCGGGCAGGCTGGTGGCGGCGTAGCCGACGCCGCCGAGGGCGACGAACAGCGCCAGGCAGGCGATCACGTTGGCGAAGGTCAGCTTTCCTTTGAGACGTTCCACGAGTCCTCCTCGAGCGTTGCTGTGGGTGGCGCCATCTTTCCTTGTTCCCCGATCCGCGAGGATGTAGCGAGATGACCCGAGCGGTAACCTGATGTCGGCGCTGGACCTTCCGGAGGAGCTCTCGCTGGAGCGGCTCCAGCGCGCGCACGAGCTGTCCGCCGACGCGGTCGTCCGCACCCCGATCCTCACCGCGGGCAGCCTCTCGCGCCGGCTCGGCGGGTCGCTGGGGCTGAAGGCGGAGAACCTCCAGCGGACCGGCTCCTTCAAGCTGCGCGGCGCGCTCAACAAGGTGCGTGGCAGCCGCGACTTGGCCGGGGTCGTCGCCGGGTCGGCGGGCAACCACGCGCAGGCGCTGGCCTACGCGGCGCGCATCTTCGGCGTGCCCTGCGAGGTCTATATGCCGGTCGACGCCTCGGTCGGGAAGATGGCCGCGGTGCGCGCCTTCGGCGCCGAGGTCCACGCGGTGGGCGAATCGGTCGAGGAAAGCGTCGAGATGGCGCGGACTCGGGCCGAGGAGGCCGGCTTCCTCTTCGTCCACCCGTTCGACGACATCGACGTGATCGCCGGCCAGGCCGGGGTGGGGCTCGAGCTGCTCGAAGACCGGCCCGAGCTGGGGACGGTGATCGTGCCGATCGGTGGTGGTGGGCTGATCTCCGGGGTGGCGGCGGCGATCCGCCAGGTGCGGCCGGGGGTGCGGATCGTCGGCGTCGAGGCGGAGCGCTGCGCCCCCTTCGCCGCCTCGCTCGCGGCGGGCGCCCCGGTGTCGGTCGAGTCGGTGGCGACGATCGCCGACGGCATCGCGGTCAAGCGACCCGGCGAGCTGACGCTGCCGCTGATCGAGCAGCTGGTCGATGAGATCGTCACCGTCTCCGAGAGCGCGATCGCCGCGGCGATGGCGCTTTTGCTGGAGCGCTCGAAGCTGGTGGTCGAGGGGGCCGGCGCGGCGTCGCTGGCGGCCGTGACCTCAGGCCAGGTCGAGCTCGACCACGAGAGCGACAACCTCGTCGTCCTCTCCGGCGGCAACGTCGACATCGGCCTGCTGGCGAAGATCGCCGCCCGCCAGGAGTCGCTGGAGGGTCGACGCCTGCGGCTCTTCACCAAAGTCTCGGATCACCCGGGCGGCCTCGCCCGCCTGCTCACCACGATCGCCGCGACGAAGGCGAACCTGCTCACGGTCGAGCACGTCCGCGAGTCGAGCCGGCTCGACGTCCACGAGACCGCCGTCGAGCTCACCCTCGAGACGAGGGGCCCCGAACACGCCGAGCGCGTCCGCGAAGCCCTGCGCGACGCTGGCTATGAGCTCGGCGACCTCTGATCCTGGACACCTGTTCGACGGTCGTGTGATCCAATCCGCGCTGGTGGACGGGCAGGCCGCTACCCATAGCGATGTCGGGGCGCTCTCCCGGGCGCTCGCCGCGGCGTTCACGGACGACCCGATCTTCGGCTGGCTGCTTCGGGACGAGCGCGGGCGACACGACAAGCTCCTGCGCTTCTTCGCGCTAGAGATCGGCGAGGTCGTCATGCCGTCGGGCACCGCCTGGATGTCGCCCGAGGGCTCAGGCGCCTGCCTCGAGCTCCCGCCTGGCAGATGGCGGATGCCGCTACGGACGCAGGCCCTCCACGCCCCGCAGTTCGCCGCAGTCTTCGGTCGGTCGCTGCCGCGGGCCTTGATCACGATCACGAAGATGGAGCGTAAGCACCTTCGTGAGCCGCACTTCTACGTCCCCTACGTCGGAGTAGCCCCCGAGGGCCAGGGCGCCGGCCTCGGCACCAGGCTCCTCGGCAGGACGATGGAACGAGCCGACGCGCAACGACTGCCCACCTATCTCGAGGCCACCTCGGAGCGCAACGCCGCGCTCTACGCGCGCCTCGGCTTCGAGCATCTGGGCGCCTTCACCGTTCTCGACAGTCCCCCGCTGTGGCCGATGCGGCGCCCGCCGTCGCAGCCCCGGTAGCGGCCGCCCGCATCGGATTCTCGATCTACACTCCGCGGCGTGCCGGGCACCGTGCTCATCACCGGCTGCTCCTCGCCGCAGGGCATCGGCTTCGCGACCGCCCGGGCGCTGGCCGAGGCCGGCTTCTCGGTCCACGCCACCGTCCGCGACCGCACCCACGTCGAGGATCTTCTCGAGGACATGGGCTCGCGCCTCGACGTCCACGACATGGACCTCCTCGACCCGGCCTCGGTCGGCGCCGCGGTCGCCGCGATCACCGGCGAGGGTGGGCGCCTCGACGTGCTCGTGAACAACGCCGGCTACGGCCTGATCGGCGGGGTCGAGCAGGTGGAGCTGGACCGTGCCCGGGCGAACTTCGAGACCAACTTCTTCGGCACCGTCGGGCTGGTCCAGGAGGTGCTGCCGATCATGCGCCGCCAGGGCGGCGGGTTGATCGTCAACGTCTCGACGGTCTTCGCGGCGGCGCTCTGTCCCCCCGCGCTCGGCTATTACATCGCCTCGAAGGCGGCGCTGGAGACCGTCTGCCAGGCGCTCGCCGTGGAGGCGGCGCCTTGGGGGGTCCGCGTCGTCAACTTCCAGCCCGGGCCGGTGATGACCGAGCTGGAGCGCGAGTGGGGGGCGCGCCTCGTGGGCGACGCGGACCCGCGCCCCACTCTCAGCGACGAGCTCTACGACTGGGTGCTCGACGACAGCGCGCCGGCCGCGCAGTCGCCGGCCGAGGTCGCCGCTGCCCTCTGCGAGGTCGTCCGCTCGGGAGGGCCGCACCTGGCGGCGCAGAGTGGGGCCGCCGCCGAGGCCCACGTCGCGACGGCGCTCCGCGACCCGAGCCGCGACGCCGAGCTCGGCGATCTCTCCGCGGCGTTCGCCCGGACCCTCGCCGCGCGCGGCGGCAGGGCGAGATAGCGGGCGGCCGGCCCCGCTGGGGAGCCCGGAGGCCGGCCTCGTCCGACGCTGCTCCGGGTAAGGAGGTCGTATGGACGCCTCACGACAAGGCAGGGTGGCGCTTGTCACCGGGGGTGCGCGGGGGCTCGGGGTCGAGGTCTGCCGGCAGCTGGCCCAGGCCGGGATGACGGTCTGGCTTACGGCGCGCGACGAGGAACGCGCCACCGCGGTCGTGGCCGGGATGGCGAGCGAGGGCGATCTGCGGCCCGCGCGCCTCGATGTCGAGGACCCCGATGACATTGCCGCGCTCGCCGCGCGGGTCGCGCGCCTCGACGTGCTCGTCAACAACGCCGCGATCGACTACGACACCGACGCCCGTGCCCTCACCGTCGACCTCGACCGCGTCAGGCGCGCCTGGGATACCAATGTCTTCGGCGCCTGGCGGATGGCCCAGGCGTTCGCGGCGCACCTGCGGGCGAGCGAGCACGGGCGGCTGGTCAACGTCTCGAGCGCCGCCGGGTCGATCACCGAGATGACCAGCGGCGGCACCCCTGGCTACAGCACCGCGAAGCTGGCCCTGAACGGCCTCACCCGGATGCTCGCGGCGGAACTGCGCAAAGACCGTGTCCTCGTCAACAGCGTGTGCCCGGGGTGGACGGCGACCGACATGGGCGGCGGTGGCCGACCGGTGTCCGAGGGCGCGCGCAGCGTGACCTGGGCGTGCCTGCTGGACGACGACGGGCCGACCGGCGGGTTCTTCCGCGACGGCCGTCCGCTCGCCTGGTAGTCGCCAACCCGTCCATTCGGCAGTCGCGTCTTGGTCGCGTTTTCGCGCGGCTGGGTCTTCGCTGGACTACGTTCGCGCGCGCACACCGACAGCTTGTCGGCCCACATCAACCGAACAGGGGAACAAGAACAGATGAATCGTTGGCTCAGCCAGTACCGCCCGAAGACGACGGCGCTCGCCCTCGTCGTGGCGGCATCGCTCGCGGGCGGCGTGCTCGCCGGTTGCGGAAGCAACAGCAGTGACGTCGCGAGCACGGTGGAAAAGCAGATCGAAAAAGGCAACGAACAGGCCGAAAAGATCGTCAACGAAGCCACCAATCAGGCGCAGGAAGAACTCAAGAAGGCCAACAAGGAATCCGGCACCGCTTCCAAGCAGGCCAACGAAGCCACCAAGCAGACCGAAGAAGCGATCGAAGAAGCCAACAAGAAGGCGAAGAAGGGCATCCAAGAAGGTCAGGAAATGTCCGAAGAAATTACGGAAGAAGTCAACAAGCAGATCGAAGAAGCGACCCCGTAGGTCGCACTTCGACGCAAGGAGGGACGATGGGATTCCTGGACAAGGTCAAGGGGACCGCGAAGCAGGCGGTCAACCCCGGTGGGTCGATGAAGGAACGCGACAAGATCCAGAAGATCAACGCTTCCGGTGTCGACGCGATCGCCACCGTCGACTCGATGGAGGAGGTCGGTTCGCAGCTCGGCGGCGGTCATCAGATCGACTTCCAGCTCACCGTCCACCCGACCGACGGTGCCGACTACCAGGTGGTCACCAGCCAATCGATGCACGAGCAGACGCTGAAGGGCGTCGAACAGGGAGCGAAGGTCGCGGTCAAGATCGACCCCGATGATCCGCAGTCCCTGCTGGTCTGGGGCGCCGCAGGCTGATCCGCCACTAGCCGAGTGCCGAGAGGTACGCGGCGATCCGCTCGCAGCCGCGCCGCAACCGACGAAAGTAGGCGGCGCGGCTGAGGTGGAGGGCTTCGGCGACGGCTTCCTGGGTTGCGTTCCGTTCCAGGTAGCCGCGCCGCAGCGCGGTCTGCGTCAGCTCGTCGCCCGGGGTTTCGTCGAAGGCGTGCTCGACCGCGTCGGTGAGGGCCTCGCGCGCCGAGTCGGAGCGCTCGGCGACGCTCTCGCCGCGCGCCAGCGGGCTCTTCGCCAACTCGGCCGGCACGCCGAAGTTGCGCAGCGCCTCGCGCACCGTCGACACCGAGACCGCGCGCGCGACCGGCGGCCGCGTCGGCTCCGGCAGGCCGAGCTCGCGGTACACATGGGCGCGGAGCGCGGCGAGGACGCCGCCCGGCCCCCAGTCGACGAGGTGGCACTCGATCGTCTCCTTGCCGACCTGGGCGTCGAGCTCGGGGATATGGACGGCGCCGCCGGCGGCGGCGAAATCGCGGGCGCCGGGCAGGGCCGGGTTGATCGGCAGGTAGCCGTAGCGCGGGCTGCCCGAGGTCGCGGCGAGCAGCCCCGCCATCCCGAGCAGGCCGAAGAGGTCCGGGTCGCGATCCTCGGCGACGCCGATCATGTCGCGCCAGATCACCGCGTCGGGATGGTCGAGGCGGCGTGCGTGTTCGAGCCGCGGGCCGAGGATCGGGTCGTCGTCGGCCGCCGCCGGTGCCGTCCCGGGCGTGAGGGAGACGGTCAGGCCGCAGAGCCGCTCGTCGCCGTCGCGGGCGACGGTGGCGTGCTCGGGCGCCGCTTCGAGCAGCGCGCGCGAGCCCTCCCAGACGGCGGCGTGAGGGTGCCCGGCGACGGCGCGGTCGGCCGCCTCGAGGTCCCCGGCGCGCAGGCTGTCGATGCGCAGGCGCGCCGACGCCCGCCAGGAGAATCCCCAGTGGAGCGCCGGGCTGTCGGCGAGTTCGGCCAGGTCGGTCAGCGCCAGCGGCCCCGCCGGACCGGTGCCGATCGCGTAGAGGTGGTCGGCGACGCGCCGGCGCAGCTCCCGTTCGACCAGGGGATGGTCACGTCGCAGGCAGGCGCGGATCGCCTCGCGGACCAGCTCATGCGGGGCGACGCCGAGGCCGCGCGGCTCGACGAAGTCGCGCCCGCGCAGCCACTCCCACTCGGCCTCCGGGTCGGCGCCGAGCAGCGAGTCGGCGAGCAGGTCGGGCGTCGTCACGCGGGCGATCGCGGCGGTGGCCAGCGTCGCCAGATGGGGCCCTTGGAGGCGCTCGGCGACCAGGCGCGCGACCAGGTCCTCGTCGAGCTCGGGCTCGCCCGGGCCACCCGTCGCGGCCGACCCCGAATCACCGTGCGCGGCGGCGGCGAGCTCCAGCGCCAGCGGGTTGCCGTGCGCCCAGTCACGGGCCCGCTCGGCGGCGTCGCTGCCAAGGCCGTGCCGAAGAAGAACCTCGGTCGACGCCCGCGGATCGAGCGCCGCCACCGCCAGCGGCAGGAAGCCTTCCTCGGCGCCCCGCGCCCACTCGGGCCCGGGTGCCCGGCGGGAGGCGATCAGGACCGCGGCGCCGGGCGGCAGGGCGGGGAGGAGGACGCGGCGCAGGTAGCCGCCGAGCGCTTCGACGTGCTCGAAGCTGTCGAGGACGACCAGCGGGCGCCCGCGCTCAGGCGGCGCGCCGAGCGCGTCCTCGAGCTGGTCGGGGACCGGCGCGATGTCGCGCCCGTCGATCCAGACGAGGTCGTGCCCGAACGCCGCCACGGCGCTCTCGGTCGCCGCGCGGAGGAGTGCCGTCTTGCCGATCCCGGCGGGCCCGTGGACGTAGACGGCGGCGACGCGGTCCGGCCTCGCCAGCTCCGCCTCGATCACACCTGACTCATGGTCCCGTCCGATCAGCACCCGCGCAGAATCGCAAATCAATCCTCGTCGGGGTCCGGTCGCCAGGGGGCGGGCCGGGGCGGTTGGGACGGGCGAGGGTCCGGCCGGCGCGGCCGGGGACGGGTGTGGCTCGTGGCCCCTGCGGCCGGGGACGGGTGGCCCGAGGCCCGTGCGGCCGGGGACGGGCATGGCCCGAGGCCCCTGCGGCCGGGGACGGCGCGATTCGGGGCCCGGTCGATTGGGGACTGCGGGCCCGGGCGTCTCGGAGGCGACCCGGGCAGGCTGTGGCCGCCTCCGAGACGCCCGGGTCGGGAGGTCTGCGGGGAGGGGCCGTCACAGGGATGCGGCGCCTGCGGGGAGGGACGGCGCAGGACGGGGCGTCTGCGGGGAGATGCCGGGGTCCCGTGAGGAAGACGGGCGGGAAGGGTGAGGGAGATGCCGGGGACTTCACCAAGACGTGCGCCTCCGCGGGGACCCCGCGCCGGCCCGCGGGGTGCGTTCGTCGCTTTTCCCATATACGGCAACAAGCGACGAACGCACGGAGGGCCTCGGGCCCTCCGTGACCTCTCCCTCACGTCGCCGTGACGTTGCCGGCTTCTCCCTCACGGATCCCTCAGCACTTCCGCACCCCGGTCCCCGCAGGCGCCCCGCACCCTCGCCTCTCCCCACGGACCCGCGTCCCTTTCCCGTCCCTTTCCCGTCCCTTTCCCGTCCCTTGCCATCCCTTCCCCGTCCCTTCCCCGTCCCTTCCCCGTCCCTCCCCGAACCTAAGCCGCCTCCAACGCCACGCCCCCCTCCTCGTCCGGCGACCCGCTCCCGGCCGCCTTCGCGCGGGGGACGACCACGATCGCGACCGTCACGGCCGCGGCAACGAGCGCGGCGGCGATTGCGAAGGCGAGGTGGTATCCGCCGGTCAGCGCGGCCGCCGAGGAGGCGCCTTCCCGTGCCAGCGAGCTGGTCCTCGAGGCCGAGAGCGTCGCCAGCACTGCCAGCGAGAGCGCGCCGCCGACCTGCGCGGTGGTGTTGACGAGGCCTGATGCCAGTCCGGCGTCGCTCGGGGTCGCCGTCGACATCGCCAGGTTCATCTGGGCGGGGAAGCAGATCCCGCCGCCGATCCCGATCAGCAGCATCACCGGCAGCAGGTCGGTGGCGTAGTCGGCGTGGACGGGAACCTGGGTGAAGAGCAGAAGCCCCGCCCCGACCAGGGTCAGCCCCGCGATCGAGGTGAGCCGAGCGCCGAGACGTATCGCCAGGCGGTCGGCGAAGCGGAGGGAGAGCACCGCCATCGCCAGCGTCATCGGCAGGAACGAGAGGCCGATCTGCAGCGCGTCGTAACCGAGGACCCGCCGCATGTAGAGCGAGCCGAGGAAGAACATCCCGAACATCCCGGCGGCGCTCAGGCCCTGGACTAGGTTCGCGCCCGCAATGGTCCGCGAGCGGAAGATCCGCAGCGGGATCAAGGGCGAGCCGGCGCGCGCCTCGCGCCAGAGGAAGCCGAGCAGCAGGGCCACGGCGCCGGCGCCGCAGGCGAGCGTGGTGCCCGCCGTCCAGCCTTGCTCGGCGGCGGGCTTGACGATCGTGTAGACGGCGAGCATCAGGGCGCTGGTGATGAGGACGGCGCCCGGCAGGTCGGCGCCCTGGCGCAGGCCGATGCCGGTGTCGCGGTCGATCAGGCGAACCGCCAGCAGGGCGGTGGCGAGGCCGATCGGCACGTTGACGAAGAAGATCCAGTGCCAATCGAGGGCCTGGGTCAGGGTGCCGCCGAAGACCAGGCCGAGCGAGCCGCCGCCGGCGGCGACGAAGGCGTAGACGCCGATCGCCTTCGCCTGCTCGCGCGGCTCCGGGAACATGGTCACGATCATCCCCAGGATCACCGCCGAGGTCATCGCCCCACCGGCGCCCTGGACGAAGCGGGCGGCGACGAGCGCGGCCTGGCTGTCGGCCAGGCCGCAGGCCAGGGAGGCCGCGGTGAAGACCCACAGCCCGGCGAGGAAGACGCCGCGGCGCGAGATCAGGTCGCCGAGGCGACCGGCAAGCATCAGCAGACCGCCGAAGGCGATCAGATAGGCGTTGACGACCCAGGCGAGATCGGCGCTCGAGAAGCCGAGGTCGTCCTGGATCGTGGGCAGCGCGACGTTCACGATCGTCACGTCGAGGACGATCATCAGCGCGCCGGCGCAGAGGACCAGCAAGGCCAGCCAGCGATTGACGGGCGCCGAGGTGGTGGACGGTTCGGGATTCACGGTGTCTCCTTGGTCGAGATCCGGGCCGCCCTACGCGGCCCTCTGACCATCGGTCGGAGCCGCCGGCTCTCCCTCGACATCGCGCCGATCAGTTCGCCGCGATCGCCGCCGCGCGCCGCTCCAGGTAGCGGCGCTCGGGCAGGCTGGTGCTCAGCCGCGCCGCTTCGCGAAAGCATTCGAGCGCGGCGTCACGCTCGCCGGCCATCTCGAGCAGGTGGCCGTGGACGGCGGCGAGCCGGTGATGTTCGGCCAGCCGCTCGTCGCCGTCGAGGCTCGCCAGCAGATCAAGCCCCGCCTCGGGCCCTTCGACCATCGCCACCGCGACCGCGCGGTTCAGGGTCACGATCGGGCTCGGATCGAGCTGGTCGAGCACCCGGTAGAGGGCGAGGATCTGGGGCCAGTCGGTCGCCTCCGCCGAAGTCGCCTCGGAGTGCAGCGCGGCGATCGCCGCCTGCACCTGGTAGGGCCCGGTCGGGCCGCGACGGAGGGCCGCGCCGACCAGTGCCACCCCCTCCTCGATCTGCTCCCGGTCCCATCTGCTCCGATCCTGCTCGGCCAGCGGGACAAGGTCGCCGGCGTCATCGGTGCGGGCGTCGCGGCGGGCGTCGGTGAGGAGCATCAGGGCGAGCAGGCCGATGACCTCGCTGTCGGCGGGCAGCAGGCGGGCGACCATCCGGGCCAGCCGGATCGCTTCCCGGCTCAGATCGGCGCGGCGCAGCTCGGCTCCCGAGCTCGCCGTGTAGCCCTCGTTGAAGATCAGGTAGAGGACGTGGAGGACCGCGCGCAGGCGCTCGGCCCGTTCGCCGCCCGCCGGCATGGTGAATTCGCCGCCGCTTTTCTTGATCGTCTGCTTGGCGCGGCTGATCCGCTGCGCCATCGTCGCCTCGGGGACGAGGAAGGCGGCGGCGATCTCCTCGGTGCCGAGGCCGCCGACCGCCCGCAGGGTCAGGGCGATCTGAGAAGCCGAGGTGAGCTGCGGGTGGCAGCAGAGGAAGAGCAGGCGCAGACTGTCGTCCTGCTCGCCGGGCGTCCCTTCCTCGAGGTCCGGCAGGCGGCTCTCGTCGGGCTCCAGGGTCGCCACCGCGTCCTCGCGCCGACGCCGCGAGCTCTCGCTGCGCCAATCGTCGATCAGGCGCCGCGAGGCGACGGCGAGGAGCCAGCCGCGCGGGTTGTTGGGGACGCCTTCGTGCGGCCACTGCGCGGCGGCATCGATCAGTGCCTCCTGCACCGCGTCCTCGCAGGCGTCGAACTGCTCCGGGTACCGCCGCGCGAGCGCACCGAGGACCTGCGGCGTCAGCTCCCGCAGCAGGCCCTCGGTGTCGACTCGCGCCGTCACATCTCCTCGCCCGAACCGTCCATCACGGCGCGCACCTCGATCCCGCCGGTGCCGACGACCGGCCAGCGCCCGGCCACCTCGACGGCGCGCTCGAGGTCGCAGTCGAGGATCAGGTAGCCGCCGAGGAACTCCTTGGCCTCGGCGAAGGGGCCGTCGGTGACCGCCGGCGAGCCCTCGCCGGCGCGGACGCTCTTCGCCGTCGAGGGGTCCGCCAGCGCCTGGGTGCCGACCAGCTCCCCCGATTTCGTGATCTCGTCCATGATCGTGTTCATGGTGGCGTTCAGCTCGGCCCCCCGCTCGCCGGAGAAGATCTCGCGGGTGTCCGGGTTGTCGTAGATCAGCAGCATGTACTTCATTGACAGCTCCTTTCTCGGCACCCTCGGTGGGCGCCTTTGAAGGGTGGTCGGACCCGATCGACTCTGCTCGACATCGGTCGCTTGCATTCCAGCTTAGGATCGGGCGATGGAGATCGAGGGGAAGGTCGCGATCGTCACCGGTGCCGGGGGAGGGATCGGGGGAGCGATCTCCCAGGCGCTCGCCGCGGCGGGGGCCAAGGTGGTCGTCGCCGACCTCGATGGTGAGGCGGCGCGGGCGACGGCGGCGGCGATCGAGTCGGCGCAGCCGGGCGCCGCGGTCGGGGTGGAGGCCGACGTGGCCGATCGCGCCGCGATCGACGGGCTCCTGCGCACCGCCGCGGAGACCTTCGGGCCGCTCGACCTCTACTTCGCCAACGCCGGCGTGATCGAGGGCGGCGGCGGCCTCTCCGACGAGTCGCACTGGGCGCGGGCGCTCGACGTCAACGTGATGGCCCACGTGCGCGCCGCCGAGGCCGTCCTGCCTGCCTGGCTCGAGCGTGGCGAGGGCTACTTCGTCGCCACCGCCTCGGCCGCCGGGCTCTTGACCCAGGTCGGGCTGGCGCCCTACGCGGTCACCAAGCACGCCGCCGTCGGCTTCGCCGAGTGGCTCGCCGTCACCTACGGCGACCGCGGGATCCGCGTCTCCTGCCTCTGTCCGATGGGGGTCGAGACGGCGATGTACACGGCGGGCCTGGAGGCGGAGGGCGAGGAGGCGATGGGCGCCCGGGTGGTGGCCGCGGCGGGCAAGATCCTCTCCCCGGACGAGGTCGCGGAGACGGTGCTGGCGGGCGTCGCCGCCGAGCGCTTCCTGATCCTCCCGCACCCCGAGGTCCTCGACTTCTACCGCCGCAAGGGCATCGACTACGACGGCTGGATCGAGGGGATGCGGCGGCTGCAGGCGCGCTACCGAGAGGACCGATGAAGGTCGGCACCCCGTTCGGCGAGTTCCCGTTCGTGTACCGCCGGGTGGAGCGGCGCGACGGTGAGGTCGCCGTGATCGGCACCGTCGCGGGGGTCGAGTCGAGCGTCGTCTTCGACCGCGACGACGCGCTGCGGGCGGGGAAGGCACTGGGCGCGGCGGTCGCGCTGCTGGCCTTGATCCGGGCGCTGCGGCGCGGTTAGGATCGGGAAGCTCGCCCGATCAGCCGTCCTAGGGGAAGGAGAGGCTCGTGAGCGCCGTCGACGGGATCTCGATCGGAGCGACCTTCCTGCAGGTCAATGTCATGTGCCCCAACCAGGGGAGGTAGAGAGATGAAGTACTGCGTCACCGCGACCCCGGGCCCGCTACCGCCGAGCCCGGAGCAATTCGACGCCGCGCTCGACTGGTTGCAGTCCCGGCTCGACGACGGCACGTTCGACTGTCTCTATGGGTTCCTCGAGGGCGGCGGGTTCAGCGTCGCCAACGTCGGTTCCCACAGCGAGGTCCTCGACCTGATGGCCGAGTACCCGCTGTACGGGATGGTCGAATGGGACGTGCGGCCGGTGCTCGAGTTCCGTGAAGGACTCGACACGATCCGCGGCAAACTTGTCGAGGCCCAAGCTGCGATGAGCGGCGGCTGAGCCACGACGAGGTCGGCGCTGAGGGGTTCGGGGCCCCTTCGGACCCCTCGGCGGCCGACACTTCGGGCGGCGGCTACTTCTTCGGGCTGATCAGGAGGTCGGCGACGCCGATCAGGGTTGCCGTCGCGATCACCGGGAACTGGCCGGCCTTGGTCGCCTTGAAGGCGATCGTCGAGGTGCTTTCGATCGACTGGGTGATGCCGAGGCCCTTGATTTCGAAGGAGAACGGTTCCGAGGTTTCGATCTTGAAGCTGACTTTTTCGCCCTGGTTGAAGTGGAGCTGCTTGAGCCCCGCGCTTTCGGGCGGGGCGCCGCCGATCACCTTGACCACGGGGATGGGCCTCGCTTCGGTGGTTTCGGTCGTGCCCTGTCGGCCGCCGCCGCCCGCTTCTTCACCTTCGGCGGGCTTGCCCACCGGTTCGCCTTCGGCCGGCAGTTCGGGGGTCCCTTGGTGCGCCTGCCGGTTCGATTCGCCGCCGGTCGACGATTCCGCGTCGCCTTTGTTCACCTTCGGCGCGTCGATCGTCCCTTCCGAGTGGACGAAGACGAAATAGACCAGCACCCCGAGGCCGAGCACGATGCCGATGACGATGCCGACGATCCGGTCGGTCCAGCGGCGGCGGGCCGAGCGATCATCCGAGCCCCCTGCGAAAAACGGTGCCACGCGGGCAGCCTAGATGGTTGATTCCAAGGCCGGGTGCATCCCAGATGGCGGGGCGAGGCGCGGTGTGATTCGGGGGCGGGGCGGCTGGGGACGGCGGGCCCGGGCGTCTCGGAGGCGACCCGGGCAGGCTGTGGCCGCCTCCGAGACGCCCGGGACGGGGAGTTTTCGGGAGGTTCCGTCACAGGGACGGGAGGTCCATGACGGAGATGCCGCGGTCTTCAACGGTCAGAAAACTGCGTGGTTACTTATCCGCCCATAGGACGGATTTCTAACCACGCAGTTTTCTGACCGTTAGAGATCCGCCACGATCCGTGCCGTTCCCGGCGTCTCCCTCGCGTCCCTCCCCCGAGACCCGCACGGAACCCGCGCCCTCGCCTCTCCCCACGAACCCGGCCATCTCGGCGGCGGCCTCAGCCTGCCCGGGCCGCCGCCGAGATGGCCGGGTCCCTTCCTCCCGTCCCTTTCAGGGCCGCCGCGGCGGGCCGATCTGGGGGCTCTTGGTCGGCGCGCCCAGGCCGAGGTAGGCGACGATCTGGTAGCCGCCGGGGTTGGTCTGGATCGGGACGTTCTTCCAGTTGTTCGCCAGCCAGACGTTGCCGGAGGGGTCGACGACGACGCCGGTGTTGCGGACCAGCCCGTCGAAGCCGTAGCCGGACTGCGGCGAGATCGCGGCGCCGATCCGGCGCTTGCCGGGCGGGCAGGTGCTGGGATCGCTGCCGCAGAGCTCGGTCAGGCGCCGGCCGCCGAAGTTGGCGACCCAGACGTGGTCGTCGCCGTCGACCGTGATCCCCCACGGGTTGCGCAGGCCGCCGGCGGTGATCGGCCGCGCCGCGGGCGTCCCGTCGGGCTTGATCAGGGTGACGTTGCCGCCGCCTTTCGGCTCGCTTTCGCTGACCTCTTTCGGCGTCCGGACGCCGGGGCAGGGCGCCACGACCCAGCGCGAGTTCGAGACCCAGACGTAGCCGTTGCCGTCGGCGACGATGCCCATCGGCAGGTGCAGGCCACCGCCGGCGATCATGCGGACCGACGCGCCGCTCGGCGTCAGCTCGGCCACCGAGTTGCTCGCGTTGCCGGTGACGAAGACGTGCCCTTTCGCGTCGATCGCGTCGGCGAAGGGGCGTTCGAAGGCGGTGGCGCTCCCGGCGGTGATCTGGGGCCCGGGGAAGTTGACCGCGCTCGGCGGGGTGCCGGTCGGCTGCAACGGGGTCGTGTCGGCCGCGAGCCGGGTGACGCTGTCGTTGCCGCAGTTGGCGAGCCAGACCCCTTCGCGCTGGTCGACGACGGTCCCCTGCGGCCAGCTGATCCCACCGATCGCCCACCCCTGTTCCGGCGAGCGGAAGCTGCCGTCGAGGTCGAAGGCGGAGACGGAGAAGTGGTCCGCCGCGGTTTCGCAGCCCTTGCCTTCGAAGCCGAAGTTGGCGGCCCAGACGCGGTCGGAGCGGTCGATCGCGACGCCGAAGCCGACCCCGCTGAGCCCGCCGCCGAGGTACGGCGAGCCGGGGTAGGTCTGCCCGGTCGGGGTGAAGCGGAAGAGCTCTTCGCTGCCGCAGGCGGGCCGGCGCGACCGGCGGCTGTAGGCGTAGTTGTTGCCGACCCAGAGGTTGCCTTCGGCGTCGATCGCGAAGTTGCCGGGGCCGTCCATCGCGGGCGGATCGCCTTCGAAGCGGAGCGCGAGGGTCCAGGCGTCGGGCATTTCACCTCTTGCCAGCAAGGGCTGCCAGTGGCCGCGCACCTGCCCGCCGAGGGAGAGCCGGAAGAGGCCCCGGACGTTGTGCCAGGGATCGCGGGCGATGTTCGCCATCGCGGCCAGCGTGTCGGCGGCGGGGGCGTCGCCGGGCGCCCGCGCCTTCGAGAGGAGGCGGGAGCAGCCGGGTCCCGGATGGCGGCAGATCGTCAGCAGGTTGGCGAGCGAGTTGAAGGTCGGAAGGGTGGAGGTCGAGGCGCCGTTGGGGAACGTGCGCAGCACCTTGCCGAGGCTGCTGTCGAGGTCGACCAGGTCACCGCTCATCGCGGCGGCGTTGCGCAGGCCCGGGTCCGGCCCGGCCACCCGGTCGCCGGCGTCGATGAACTGGGCCATCGCGAAGCCCATCGCGACGGTGGTGCGCTCGGTAACGGTGACTGGTCCCCAAGGCTCGCCGGTGCCGAGCGCCAGCGCCAGGCGGTAGGTCCCACGGCTCGCCAGCAGGTACTTGACGCTGGTTCCGTCGTTGCCGCGGTAGTGGACTTCGAATTCGCCGCCGCGGACGCTGCCGGCGCTGCCGAGCCGGACGGGCGCCTTGGCGCCGGGTTTCGCCGCCATCAGGGCGACGGTCATCCCGCGCAGCGGCACCGTGCCGCGGATCGTCCCGCTGCTCGTCACCTTGGGGACGAATTTGACGCCGCCGCTGCCACCCGCGCCGGACGCGGTACCCGGAGCAAGCGCCGTCAGCAGGCCCAAGGCCATCAGGATCGTGAGTGAGATTCGACGGCTCAACATCGGCGGGGGCGCAACCTAGCGCGTTCGCACTTATCCCCGCATAGCGGGGATAAGTGCGAACTCACCGGGTGGGGGCGGGGTGGAGCAGGGCTTCGAGCGCGTCGGCGGCGGCTGCGGCGCCGCCGGTCGCCTCGTACCCGGCCTTGACCCGGGCGGCGCCGGGACGGCAGGCGCGCGCCTCCTCGACCGCGGCGGCGAGCCGGGCGGGGGAGAGCTTGCGACGCGAGACCCGGGTCCCCGCCTCCGCCTCGACCACGTGGGCGGCGACGTCGAGCTGGTCGCGCCCCCAGGGCACCACGCAGACCGGCACCCCGAAGGAGAGCGCCTTCTGGGTCACTCCCATGCCGCCGTGGCAGACGACCACGTCGGCGTGGGGAAGGATCTCGGCGTGGGGCAGGAAGCGGTCCACGAGCGCGTCGCCATGGTCGCCGAGCGAGGCCGGATCGACCCCGGCGGTGGTGACGACGAGGCGGTAGCGGTCGCGCAGCCCGGCCAGCGCGGTGGCGGCGATCTCACCGTCGTCCTGGAACTCCGAGGAGCAGGCGACGAGGACCAGCGGGCGCCCACCGGGCGGCAGCTCGACCGGCTCCGCGCCGGGCGGGTCCCAAAGTCCCGGACCGACCATGCGCACGTTCGGCGGCAGCGGCCGCGGATAGTCGAATGGCTCGGCTGTGAAGTAGAGGGTGAGCGCGCCGCGGTGGTGGGATTCGGCGAGGCTCGCCAGCGGCGGCAGCCCGGCCGCACGGCGCCCGGCGTTGACCGGCGGCAGCCGGAAGCGGGAGTCGAAGCGGCTCGCGACGAGGTTGAAGGGACGGTCGCGCAGCGGCCCGAGCGGCGTCCGCAGCGGGCGCATCCCGAGCCCCGCCGGCGGCACCCCGGGGGCGGCTTCCTGCAGCAAGAAGGGCTGCGATTCGGCCCAGGGGATGCCGCCCCGCTCTGCCACCGCCTTGGCGCCGTAGGTGGTGCAGTCGACCAGGGCGAGGTCGGGGCCGACCGCCGCCAGCGCGGCTTCGAAGTCGGGGACCTCGTGCGGGGCGCGCGCCTTGAGGGTCGCGTAGGAGCGGGCGCCGGACGCCATCTGGTTGGAGGCGAGGTGATCGTTGTGCTTGAGCGCCTCGATCTCGGTGGCGATCGGCTCGGCCTCGAGGCCGGCGGCGCGAACCGACTCGACCGCCGCGGCGAGCGTTCGCACGTGGACCTCGGCGCCGCGCCGGCGCAGCTCCAGCAGCGGTCCCATCATCGGATTGAGGTGGCCGCGGGCGGGTGAGGTGTAGGCGAGGACCTTCATGCCGCGCGCGCTCCTTCGACGAGGGCGAGGATCGCCTCCCGCGACGCCTCCCGTCCCAGCCCTTCGCGGCGGCGCAGCAGGTGCCAGGTGTAGACGTCGAGGGCGGTGGCGAGGGCGCCGACGCGGGCGCGCCGGGCGGCTCCGGAGAGGCCGTCGAGGTCGGCGGCGAAGACCGCCTCGACCCATTCGACGTGCATCTCGGTGCCCCGCTCGGTGACCCGGCGGACGTGAGGCAGGCGGTCGGCGAGCGCGAGCCAGAGCATCACTTCGTCGCCGTCGGCCTCGTAGTGGTCGGCGAGCTTGCGGACCGCGCCGTCGACGTCGCCGGGGGTGACGTGGCGGTCGGTGGCGCTCGCCGCCATCCCGTCCTCGATCGCCGCCGTCATCAGCCTGTCCTTGGAGCCGAACTGGCGGATCACCGTCCGGGTACTGACCCCGGCGCGCGCGGCGACCGCCTCCAGCGCGGGGTCACCACCCGGGTCGGCACGGAACGCCGCCTGGGCGGCGGCGAGGATCGTAGCCCGGGTGCGCTCGGTCGCGTCGGCCCGACGGGTCTGGCGATAGGTGCGGGTCGCCGTCATTTCGCGTCACTATACGTGACGCGAATACGTACGCCAACCCCTGAGCTGTTCCTTCTGGTCGCGAGACGACCAGAAGGAACAGCGGAAGCGCGAGGCCCGGGCCGCTACGCCGCCCTGGGGCGCTGGTCCGGCTCCGCCGCGGCGCGCAGCAGCGCGCGGTGCTCGGCCACCTGGGCGTCGCCGACCGCCCAGCGCAGCCGCTCGACCAGCTGGGCTCCCGCATGGCCTTCGAGGTGGACCGAGCCCACGATCTCGCTGTAGACGACCTCGCCGTCGGTCTCGGACGGATCGGTCACGACCAGAATCTGCGCCATCGTCTGTCTCCTCTCGTTGTCTTCGAACCGAGGGTGGCACCCAATTCTTGGTAGGAGGTGAAGTGTCGGTAAAAAAGGCCCGATAGGGGAAACCCCAGGGCCCCCGTCAGCGCACGCGCAGACGCACGCGAGCGCCCGGCTTCATCCAGGTGCCCGGGCGCGGGTGCACGGCGACCACGCGCAGCGGCTTGCGCGCGTTCGGCGCCCGCCGGATCTCGCCGGTGCGGCACCCGGCGGCACGCAGCTCGCGCCGGGCCGCCGGGATCCGGTCCTCGCGCAGGGCGGGGACGTGGCAGCCGAGGAATTCGAAGCTCGCGTTGCTGGTCGCCGCGCCGCCCGAGGCGTGCACGGTGATGTGGACCTCGCCGCCTCGCGGAACCCGCGGCGCGACCGCGTCGATGAAGTTGTCGGCCTTGACCGCAAACGATCGCGCCGGACGGGTGCCGAAGAAGACCCCGGTCACGTCGACGAAGCCGCCGCCGCTGATGTGCACTCTGGTGCCGCCGCTGATCGGGCCCTCGTTGGGGGAGAAGCTGACGATCGCCGGCCCGGCGCCGCCGTTGCCGCCCGGCCGCGCGGGCCCGTCGCCGAGGGCGGAGACAGCGGCGACGAGGGAGATCGGCAGCAGCGCCGCGACCACCGTCGCGACGGCGATCAGGGCACGGCGACCGGGCCTGGTCCAGGTCATGTCCCTATTAACCCACGCCGGGGCCGGCCGATGTGCCCGCCGCCGGGACCGTGGGCGCGGACGCCCGGGCGCACCTCGCCCGGCCCCGCCCTCAGCTCAGCTGACGACCGGGCCGCCGCACTCGACCAGCGAGCCGTCGCCGCCGGCGTCTTCGACCTTCTGCCGCGCGCGTTCGACCGCGTCGTCGCAGTTGTCGGCCTGCACCCGCAGGTGGTGGCGGCGCCGGGTCGAGCCTTCCTCGTCGACCGCGCCCTGCATGAAGTAGACGCCGGTCGAGATCAGGTCGTCGATCGTCGTCTCGCTGAGGTGGGCGCGGACGGAGACGTTGAAGAGGGCCATCGCGGGATCCTATGCCCCACCCGCGACGTTGCCGGCCGGGTCGCCGGCGCCGGTCAGGCCGAGCTCGGCGGCGCGCGGTTCGAGCGCCGCGATCACGAACGCCAGGTGCTGGTCGAAGTCCTCGCCCAGCTCCTCGGCGCCGAGCCGCATGTCCTCGCGGCTGACCGCGGCGGCGAAGCTCGCCTGCTTCATCTTCTTCTTCACCGACTTCGGGGTCATGCCCTCGATCCCGGTCGGCCGCACCAGCGCCACCGCGGCGATGAAGCCACTCAGCTCGTCGACGGCGAAGAGCGCGCGCGACATCCGCGTCTCCCGCGGCACCCCAAGGAGGGGCGCGTGCCCGGCGATCGCGTCGATCAGCTCCGGCGGGTACCCGCGCTCCTCGAACAGCGCCAGCGCGACCCGCGGATGTCCGGTCTCGAGGTCGGGGTGCTTCTCGTAGTCGAGGTCGTGGAGGATCCCGGTCGCCGCCCACAGCTCGGCGTCCTCGCCGTAACGCTCCGCGTAGGCGACCATCGCCGCTTCGACCCCGAGCACGTGCCTCCGCAGGGACTCGGACTCGGTCCACTCGCAGAAGAGCTCCCAGGCTTCGTCGCGGCTCGGCGCGGCCATCGAGTCCAGGCTATCGCGCGTTTGCGAGGATGGCCGGATGCCGACCCCACCCACTGCCCCCGTCGTCGCCACCGGCCTCGTCGGCGGCTTCGCGCTCGCCCGCTACACCGGCCGGCGTGAGCTCGGTGGCCTCTTCCTCGCCGGCTGTGGCATCTGGAGCACCCGCCAATGGTCGCGCAAGGGCGGCCCCGGCCTGACCGCCGGCCTCGGTCTCACCTACGCGGGCGCCTTCGGCGCCTCTCACCCGCTGGCGAAGAAGATCGGCGCCTGGCCAGCGGTCTTCGCCGTCACCGTGGTCGCCGCCGGTGCCGCAGCCACCCTCGCCGACCGTCGCTAGGCGGCCGATTCCAGGGCCGGGTGCGTTCCGCTGTTCCTTATGGTCGCCTGCCGACCATAAGGAACAGCTGGCGGGACGGTGCCAGGAACAGCTGGCGGGACGGTGCCGAACAGGCGGGCGGGCAGGGACGGCGCCCGGGGGAAGGTCCGGGGCGAGGGTCCGGGCCCCTGCGGCTGGGGACGGTCAGCCCGGGCGTCTCGGAGGCGGCCCGGGCAGGCTGTGGCCGCCTCCGAGACGCCCGGGACGGGGAGCTTTCGGGAGGTTCCGTCACAGGGACGGGGGATTCGTCACGGAGATGCCACCGTCCTCAACGGTCAGGAATCTGCGTGGTTACTTATCCGCCCATAGCGCGGATTTCTAACCGCGCAGTTTTCTGACCGTTCGAATACGAGGACGGTCTGTGACGTTCCCGACGCCTTCGTCACGAGACCTCCTCCAGATCCCGCCCGGGGCCTGCACCGTCGCCTCTCCCACAGAGCCGGCCATCT
>DATEDJ010000133.1:0-3547 GCA_035281725.1 Solirubrobacterales bacterium | reverse complement strand
GGACCACGTCGGCGCGCTGCCCTACGTACTCCGCGAGATCGGCATGCCGCCGGTCATCTACGGCGGCCTGCTGACGATCGGCATGGTCCGCTCGAAGCTCGACGAGCACAAGCTCGGCGACAAGGCGCCGCTGGAGGAGCTGCCGGCGGGGGAGAAGGTGCAGCGCGGCCCGTTCGAGCTGGAGCTTGTCCACCTCGCCCACTCGATCCCCGACATGCGCGGCGTCCTGATCACGACCGGGCTCGGCTCGATGCTGATGACCGGCGACTACAAGTTCGACCAGACCCCGGTCGACAAACGGCCGGCCGACATCTCCCGCCTGGCCGAGATCGGCCGCGACGGCCTGTTGCTGCTCGCCGGCGATTCGACCAACGCCGACCGGCCGGGCGTCGCCCCGTCGGAGTCGAGCGTCGGCCCGGCGCTGCTGCAGCAGTTCGCGCAGCGCGAGGGCCGGATCATCGTCACCTCGTTCGCCTCCAACATCCACCGCGTCCAGCAGGTGATCGACGCCGCGATCGCGCTCGACCGCAAGGTGGCGCTGGTCGGCCGCTCGATGCGCAAGAACTTCAACATCGCCTCCAACCTGGGGATCGCCCGGGCGCCCCAGGGCGTCTTCATCCAGCCGCGGGAGATCGAGAACTTCCCCGACGAGAAAGTCGTCGTGATCTCCACCGGCAGCCAGGGCGAGCCGCTCTCGGCGCTGCGCCGGATGGCCAACAACGACCACCGCGACGTGCAGCTGCACGCGGGCGACACGGTCATCTTCTCGGCCACCCCGGTGCCCGGCAACGAGCGTGCCGTGAACGAGACGATCGACCGGATCTACGAGATCGGGGCGACCGTGATCACCGCCAAAGACGCACCGATCCACGCCTCCGGCCACGGTTACCGCGAGGAACTGAAACTGATGTTGAACCTGACCAAGCCGCGCTACGTGATGCCGGTCCACGGCGATCATCAGCGGATCCGGCTGCACGCCGACCTGGCCGAGTCGGTCGGGGTCGATCCGGAGAACATCTTCAAGGGCCGCAACGGGCTGCCCCTGGAAATCGACGCCAACGGCGCCCGCTTTGGCGAGGACCAGCACGTGGGGAAGATGTACGTCGACGGGGTCAACATCGGCGATCCCGAAGACGCCGCCCTGCGCGACCGCCGCGAGATCTCCGCCGACGGCATCTTCATCGTCGTCGCCACGCTCGACTCCGATGACGGCCACGTCGTCGCCGATCCCGAGGTGATCCTCCGCGGCGTCGCCTTCGTCGAGCAGGAGGACTCGCTGCTGGAAGACCTCAAGGACATGGTCGAAGACGCGCTTGAAGACGCCGCCGAGGCAGGCACGCGCGAGCCCGACCTGATCCAGGAGGACCTCCACGAAACGATCGGCAAATTCGTCTGGCAGCGCCTCCGCCGGCGCCCGATGATCCTGCCTGTAGTGATCCAGGTCTGACGCACTTCAGGGGGAGCTGGCATCTCGGGGCGGGCAAGGTCGCGGCCGGAGCGGTTGGGGACGGCGCGATTCGGGGCCCGGTCAATTGGGGACCGGACCCGTCCTGGGCGTCCCGTGGCGGCCCGGGCAGGCTGTGGCCGCCACGAGACGCCCAGGACGTGAGGTTTCCGACGGGAACTACGAGGGTTCGTGCGTGTCTCGGGAGGAACGTCACGGAGACGTCACCTTCGGATGGCGCGACCGGGTCCTGGTCGCCGCTGTGGAGCTTTACTCTCGCATAGAGCGACCTTCTCTCCACAGCAAAACCCTGAGTAATGGGACGGGTGTGACGTCCCATGAGGAAACGTGGAGTTCCGCGCGTCTTCCGCGCACTCCTCGCCGATTCCCGCGACGGGACCCGCACCCTCCGCCTGCCCCTGGGGCGGCGTAGGCCAGCCTCGCAAGGACGCAGGGAAGCGAGCCGAGGGGAGCGCACTCCAGTGCGTGACCCGAAGGCGAGCGACCGAGGACACAGCGAGGCCCCCACGCCGTTCCAGGAGCCGTTTCAGGGCACTAAAAAGCCCGCCGGGACAGTGTCTGGGGAGAATCCCGGCGGGCTAGTGTCTCGTCCACCGGGAAAATTACGCCCGGGTCCTAAAGCGTCCCTAAAAGATCGAACTTGAATGCTTCTCTGCGGATTCGGTCTGGGCGATCGGGATGCGGGCGCGGAAAAGGGCACCGCCGGAGGGTGAATCGGTGACCTCGACGCTGCCGTTGTGCGAGGTGGCGACGGCCGAGACGATCGCCAGCCCGAGCCCGGTGCCGGTGCCGCGGGCGGTGTCGGCGGGGCCCTCGCCGCGGACGAAGCGGTCGAAGATCTGGATGCGCATCGCAGCCGGGATGCCGGGGCCGTCGTCGGCCACCTCGACCACCGCGTAGTCGCCCTGGCGAGAGAGGGTGAGCGAGATCGTCGCTCCGTCGGGGGTGTGGCGGGCGGCGTTGTCGAGCAGGTTCAGGACCATCCGGTGGAGCTCGTCGGCGCTCCCTTCGACCCGCAGCGGGTGGTCGTTGTCGATCACGAAGTGGCGGCTGCCCATCAGCGGCGCCGCCTCGGCGGCCGCGTCGCCGGCGATTTCGGCGAGGTCGATGCGGTGGTGGGATGCGAGCCGCCCGGCGTCGGCGCGAGCCAGCAGCAGCAGGTCGCTCACCAGCCGACTCATCCGCCGCGAGGAGCGGAGCGCCGAGTCGACCACCTCGCGGTCTTCGGCCTGGTCGGCGCCGCCGAGCGAGGCCTGCAGGAGCTCCAGGTTGGCGAGCACGCTGGTCAGCGGCGTGCGCAGCTCGTGCGAGGCGTCGGCGACGAACTCGCGCTGCTGCTGCAAGGCGGTCTCGCGCTCGGCGCGGGCGGCGTCGAGCGAGCGCAGCATCTGCTCCAGCGTCTCGGCCAGTTCGCCGACCTCATCGTCGACCGGCGGTTCGGGCATGTGTTGGGAGGGGTCGCGGGTTTCCGAGATCTCCTTTGCGCTCGCGGTCAAGGCGGCGATGGGGCGCATCGCGCGGCTCGCGATCGCGACTCCGGCCAGACAGGCGAGCAGGGTCCCGCCGAGGATGCCGGCGCCGATCAGCAGCCAGATCCGGTCGATGGTGTCGTCGACGTGGGCGGTGCTGCGCCCGTACTGGACATACCCGGTGGTGACGCCTTCCTTGGTCAAGAGCGCCGTCTCCACGCGGAGGCCGTGTTCTTCGGTGATCCCCAGCTTCGGTTTACCCAGGTTGCGGGTATTGCGGGAGTGGCGGAGTTCACGGCCTTCGCGGTCGAAGATGCGGATCTCGGCATCGTCGGGAAGGACGTACACGCCGACCTGAGGACCTTCTACCTGCGGTTCCCCGACCAACGGGTAGACGACCCGGAATTCGCTGGAGAGGATTTCGACCGCGTTATGGACCTCGTTGTTGAAGTCGTCACGGATGCGGGAGGTGGCGATCTGGCCGATCGTGCCGCCGAAGACCATCAGGATCGCCAGGGTCAGCCCGGAGGAGACGGCGGCGATGCGCCAGCGCACCGGCCAGGCGCGGGGATGCGCAACTCGCCGCAGCCAGGCCGCGGTGTTGTCGCGGGCT
>DATEDJ010000132.1:0-40363 GCA_035281725.1 Solirubrobacterales bacterium | reverse complement strand
CCCGCCCGCCGACCCCGTCCCGCGCGGCCGCGGCCCGGCGGTCGAGCTCCACCTCACCGCCCGCGACGGCTGGGACGGGGAGGGCATCGAGCTGGACCCGGCGATCGACGGCCGCACGCCGCTCAACTGCCTCGCCGAGGCGCGCACCCTCGCCGCCCGCCTGCGCGAGCTGCGCGAGGCCGGGGTCGAGCGCGGCGCGATGGTCGTCCTCCTGCGCGCCTTCACGCACCTCGACGCCTATGAGGACTCGCTCGCCCGCGCGGGCCTGCGCCCCTACGTGGTCGGCGGGCGCGGCTACTGGTCCCAGCAGCAGGTTGCCGACGTCACCGCGCTGCTGCTGACGATCGCCAACCCGCTCGACGACGAAGCGCTCTTCGGCGCCCTCGCCTCTCCTGCCTGCGCGGTGGCCCCGGACACGCTCTGGCTGCTCCGCGCCGCCGCCGGCCGCCGCCGCCATGTCTGGCCGGCGCTGGAGGCGCTGGCGCTCGACGAGGGAGCCGACCTCCCCCGGCGCGCAGGCCGCGCTGCCACGCCCGAGCCGGCGGGGGACGAAGCGGAGCGCCTCGGCGACACCCCGGCCAGCGCGCACGACCCGCTCGCCGCTCCCGAGCGCCTCGCCGACATCCCCGCCGGCGAGCGCGCCCTGCTCACCGAGTTCGCGACCCAGCTGGTGGGACTGCGGGCGCGGGCACCCCGCCTCTCGCTGTCGGGGCTGATCGAGGCGGCGGTGACCGAGACCGGCTACGACCTGGCGACGCTGCTGCGGCCCGCGGGCGAGGCGCGGCTGGCGAACGTGCGCAAGCTCTCGCGACTGGCGGCGGCGTACGAGTCGCGCGAGGGCCGCGATCTGCGCGGACTGCTCGACTTCCTCGCCGCCCGCGCCGAAACCGACACCGAGGCCCAGGCCGCGACCGCCGCCGAGGGCCACGACGGCGTCCGGATCATGACCGTCCACAACGCCAAGGGGCTCGAGTTCGAGGTCGTCGCCGTGCCCGACCTCTCGCGCGGCCTGCTGGCCGGTGGGCGGCGACCGGTGCTGGCGCTGGGACGCGAGCAGCCGCCCCGGGTGGGGCTCCAGTGGCGTCGCCTAGGACGAGCGTCGGTGAACCTCTACGACTACGGCGAGCTGATCGAGGCCGGCGAGGCGCGCGACTCCGAGGAGGGCCTGCGGCTGTTCCACGTGGCCGCGACGAGGGCGCGGGAGCGCCTGATCCTGAGCGGCGTGGTGAAACCCGAGCCCCCGCGGGAGATGAGATCGGGCACGGCCGTGATCGAGCGGCTGGTGGAGGCGCTTGGGGTGCCGCGAGACGCGGACACCGATGTCGCCGTTCCGCCGGCGGAACCTCGGGCAGGGCTGGACCAGGTCTTCGCACCGAGCGAGATCGCCGTCCACGTCAACCTCCCCTCACCCAAGCGGGCGGCGGAACTGCGGGACCTGCACCTGGACGCGGCGGCGGATCGGTCGCTCGGGGAGGGGACGCCGCCCCTGGTCGAGCGGAAGCCGCCGATCGTGCCGAGCAGACCACTCTCCTACACCGCTATCTCGGCCTTCGAGGAATGCGGCTATCGGTTCTATATGGAGCGGGTGTTGGGACTTCCGGCTGCCGCCCAGTCGCCCACCCGTAATTCCCCCTCCCAAGAGCAATTACGAGGGGGAATTACGGGTGGGCTGGCAGGCGCCGGCGATGAGGGACCCTCGGCGCGGGAGGAACGGAGCGCGCGGGGAGCGGCGGTGCACGCGTTGCTGGAGTGGAGTCAGGCGAATGGGTGGACGGAGCCGACCGCGGAGCTGGCGCGTCGCCACGCATTGGCCGCCGGACTCGATCTAGATCGCGCTGCGCGGCCGGAATCGGCGACCCGGCGGGGCGCGACGGAAGGTGGCGCCGGCCCTGCAACGATCGATCCGCGCGCCGAGGAGCTGCTCGAGCCGGTCCGAGACTGGCTCGGCTCGGCGCTGCGCGCGGAGATCGCAGGAGCTGTGCGGGTGCGGGCCGAGGTACCGATCCTGCTGCGCGCCCAAGGGACCGTGCTGCGGGGGTCGATCGATCTGCTCGTCCAGCGCGAGGGGGCGCCGCCGCTGGTCGTCGACTACAAGACCGATCGGCTCCGCGGCGAGGATCCGGCCGAGCGGGCGGCCCACTATGAGATCCAGCGCACGATCTACGCGCTCGCCGCGGCGGAGAGTCTCGGCACCGACGAGGTCGAGGTCGCCTACGTCTTCCTCGAGCGTGCCGACGTCCCCGCCCGCGCGATCCTCACCCGCGCTGACATGGACGCCGGCCAGGCCCGTATCAACGCCGCGGTCGAGCGAATCAGCGCCGGCGATTTCAAGCCCGCGCCAGAACCCGAGCGCACCTGGGACCTCTGCCGCGGCTGCCCCGCGCTCGGGCGCCTATGCTCCGGCCCGCCTGACGAGCCGGCCGAACGCTCTGCGTGATTTTTGGCCCCTATAGGGGCCAAAATCCTCGCTGGGTGAGTTGACCACACCCTGGCGTGGTGAAGTCACGCAGCGCTGTCGAGTTTGACCCTGCCAGGGCAAGGTGAAAGTCGAACGCGCTGGGTGAGTTGACCCTTCCAGGGCAAGGTCAAGTCACGCAAGGTGAGTTTTCCACCGTATGGCGTGGATAACTCACGCAGGGCGTCAGGCGCCGGGGCTGGCCGAGGAGTCGAGGCGGGCGGCGAGGTCGTCCAGGTTCAGTTCCTTGAGGCCCTCGCCGACAGCGTCTAGCTCGCCGGCGCAGTAATCGACCAGTTGCTTGCCCTCACGGCAGAGGTCCAAGGTCTCGCGGAGGCCGGCCTGGCCGGAGTCGAGGCGGTCGATGATCTCCTCGAGGCGCTCGACGGCGTCCTCGTAGCTCGCCGGGGCTCCGTCAGTCACCTTGATCTCCTCCGGCGCCGGGTCCGGGATCAGTAGCGGTTCGGGCGTCGACTCTTCCATCGCTGAACCGCAGGCTAAAGCGCCCTGCGGCGGCCACGGCGGCAGCGTTGGTCAGCGGCTCGCCATCCTCGGTCTCGGCGAGAGCGTAGCCACGCTCGAGGGTCCGCTCGGGATCGTGGGCGCGCAACGCGACGGCGGCTTTGCGGAGCGCCTCGCGGCGCTGCGCCACCGCCCGCTCGGACGCCGAATCGAGCGCCGCGCCGTGGCGGCGGCCTTTCTCCTCCGCCCCCGCCGCCCGGTCCAGCGCCCGCCGCCGGGCGCGTTCGAGCACGACGGTCGCGATCCGGCGCTGGAAGGCGCCCCGCTCGGCGAGCCCGCGTTCGGAGGCGGCACGCATCTCGCGGGTTTTCTGGTTCAGGACGGTGCGCTGGCGCTGCAGGGCCCGCGCCGGGCCGCGCGCCAGCGAGCCGAGGTGGCGCGCCCGGGCGCCGATCGCTCCGTCGGCCCCACGCCGCAAGCAGAGCGACTGGCGCCCGAGCTCGCGCCGGGCCTGGCGGCAGTCGAGCGGCACCGCGGCCTCGGCGGCATGGGTCGGGGTCGAGCAGGCCACCGCGGCGACGTCGTCGATCAGGGTCGAGTCGCGCTCGTGGCCGACGGCGCTCACCACCGGCACCCGCAGCATCGCCACCGTCCGGCACAAGGTCTCGTCGCAGAAGGCCCAGAGGTCGGCGAGGCTGCCGCCGCCGCGCGTCACCACGATCGCCTCGATCTCCGGCCGCGCCGCCAGATCCTGCAGGGCCCGCGCGATTGCCGGGGCCGCACGGCGGTCCTGCACCGGCGCGAAGGCCCAGACCACGGTCCCGCCCCAGCCGCGCCGCTCCAGCCCGGCCAGCAGGTCGCGGCGGGCGGCGCCTCCTTCAGCGGTGACGACGCCGATCGCCTTCGGCAGCAGCGGCCGCGCCAGCTGCTTCTGCAGCTCGGTCAGGCCCTCGGCGCGCAGCTGGGTGCGAAGCGCCTCGAGGCGCGCCACAAGGTCCCCTTCGCCCGCCAGCCGCACGTGGGTGGCGCGGAAGGCAAAGCTGGGCGAGGCCGTCCCACCGCCGGGGTAATAGTCCGGCCCGCCGGCGATCACCACCTCGGCGCCGTCGCGCAGGGCGCCCTCGGGCAGCCCCGCCTTTTCCAGGTCGTTGAGCCAGATCGCGCAGGGCACCGCCCCCTCGCCGTCACGCAGCTCGAAGTAGGCCTGCACCTTGCTCCGCCCGATCCCGGTCACCTCGCCGATCAGCAACACCCGCGCCCGCTTGCGCATCTCCTCCTGGAGGACCTTGGCGTAGCGACCGACCGCGAACGGGCCGGGCAGGTCGGGACCGGGGCGGGCAGGCGTACCGAGCGAAATTTGGGGCTGATCCACAAGAACCAGCCTAGAGGCGCTTCAGGCGGTCGCCTTCCAGCGCTTGGCCCATGCCTTGAGCTCTTTGATCGCGGGCCCGAGGTCTTCCCCGGTCGCGGTCAGCGAGTAGGTGACCCGCGTCGGCGTCCCGGCTTCGACCTCGCGCTCGACCAGGCCCTCGTCCTCGAGCTCGCGCAGCCGCTGCGAGAGCAGCCGGTCCGACAGCCCCGGCACGGCCTTGCCGAGCTCGCCGAAGCGCATCGGGCGCTCGGTCAGGGCGCAGACGATCGCTCCCGTCCAGCGCTTGCCGATCAGCTCGATCGCCTCGTGGAACTGGGGGCAGACTTCGGTGCAGGGCGCACTCTGCGCGCCGCGCGTCAGCGACTGCGCCGAGGCCGCCGGCGGGGTCGTATGGGACGTAGAAGCGGTTTCCACCTAGATCGACCTTACTGAACGTAAGTCGTCGGCCAGCGCCTTTCAAACCTGGGCGGGTCAGCGCGTGCAGGGGCCGGTGTCGACCCCGGCGGGAGAGGCGTCGTGAATGGCTTCGCGGACCTGCTCGGCCGGGACCGCGAAGCCACCCGGCGGCCCGCCGGTCGTCGCCGCGAAGACCACCCCGACCACCTGGCCGTGGCTGTCCAGCAACGGCCCGCCGGAGTTGCCGCTGCGCACGTCGCCGCCCAGCGCGGTGATCGTCCGCTCGATCGGCCCGCGCCCGTAGGAGTCCTCGCTGATCGTGTCCCGGGTCTCGCCGATCCGCGCCGGGGTCACCGTGTAGGGGCCATTCTCGGGATAGCCGAGCACCGCCGCGCTGTCACCGACCGACCGTTCGGAGGTGACCGGCAGCGTCGGCAGCTTCGATTCGATCTGCAGCAGGGCCAGGTCGTCCTCGGGCTGGTAATAGACAGCGGTCGCGTCCAGCTCCACCCCGCTCTGGGTCGTCACCGTGGTGTCGTCGGCACCCGCGACCACGTGGGCGTTGGTGACGATCAGGTTCGGCCGCACCGCCCAGCCCGAGCCCTCGATGCCGAGCCCGCAGGCCGTGCTCAGGACCCGCACCACCGAGCCGCCGGCATCGACCACGCGCGGGTCTTCGGCGATCTTCGGGTCCGGCCGCTTGGTCGGCGTCGCCGGGCCGGTGATCGAGGGCGCCGGATCGACCCGGTCGAGCACGTTCAGCACCCCGCCGCTCGGCGGCAGCACGAGGTCGAGCTCCCCGAGGATCACCGATTCCTGCACGTCGGCCCGCAGCTGCGTCGTCCCCGGCGCGTGCAGGGCGACGGCGCCGAAGATCCAGGCCAGCCCCAGCGCGACCGCGCCGATCAGCGCCGCCCCGCCCGCCCCGTCGGCCCGGTGGATGAACGGATGGCGGACCACCCGCCGGCGCAGCGCCAGCGCGATCCCCTCCAGTGCCACGGCCGCCAGCGCCCCGACCAGGAGCGCCCCGATCGCCCCGCAAAGCGGCGCATAGGGGGAATCGCTCCCCTGGGAGAGGACCAGCGGGCCCAGCCGGGAGCCGAGGAAGGCGCCGACCGCGAAGCCGCCGAGGGTGAGCGCGCCGACGATCAGCCCCTGGCGGTAGCCCCAGAGGGCAAGGGCGATGGTGAAGGCGATGATCGCCCAATCCAAGACGGTCACCAGACGAATACAAGCATGCCGTGGACCGCTCGATTACCTTTCCACCGGTGAGCAGGCAGTCTTCCGATGACGAGCGTCGTAGACGACTGCTTACCCGAGCCCTCCCGCTCGGCGCCGTGGCCTTGGTGGCCTTCGTGGTCGGCGCCGCCATGGGCGCCCCCGGTTCGCCGGAAAAGGACGCCGCCAACCGCTTCGCCGAAGCCTGGCAGGCGCGGAACTTCCCGGCGATGTACGCGGAGCTGAACGACGCCTCGCGGGAAGCGATCGGGGTGAAGAAGTTCGCCGCCGAGTACCGCGAAGCCCGCGACATCGCGACGATGCGCGCCGTGGTCGCCGACTCGGCAGGCGACTCCCACTCCACCGCCGGCGGGACCGTCGTGCCGGTGCCGCTGACGATCAAGACCGTCGCCTTCGGCGTCGTCCACGCCGACCTCGAACTGCCCTGGTCGGAAGGTGGCATCGCCTGGGCTCCCTACCTCGTCTTCCCCGGCCTGCACAAGGGCGAGACGCTGGAAGCGGAAACCGAACTGGCGCCGCGCGCGCCGATCCTCGCCGGCGACGGCACCCCGCTCGCCGAAGGCCCGGCGGACGAACGCGAACACCCGATGGGATCGGCGGCGATCGACGTCACCGGCGAAATCGGCGAAGCCTCCGAAGAAGAAGAGCCGAACCTGGCGATGCACGGGTTCCCGCCGGAAACGCCGGTCGGGATCAGCGGCCTCGAGCGGGCTTTCAACGCCCGCCTCGCGGGCAAGCCTGGCGGCAAGCTGCTGGCGGTCGCGGGCGGCGGCAACTCGCGCGTCCTCGCCGAAGGCAAGCCCGTCGCCGGCGCCCCGGTGAAGACCACGATCGATCCCTACCTGCAGGAAACCGCGGTCGCCGCGCTGGCCGGGCGGGCGGGCGGCGTCGCCGTCCTCGACGCCAAGACCGGCGACGTGCGGGCACTGGCGGGCCAGGCCTTCTCCGCCCCCCAGCCCCCCGGCTCGACCTTCAAGATCATCACCACCGTCGCCGCGCTGGAAAAAAAGGTGGTCTCGCTCGACGACGAATTCGAAATCACCGACGGCATCAACGTCGGCGGCCGCTTCATCGAAAACGCCAACGGCGAGTACTGCGGCGGCACCTTTCGCCAGGCCTTCGCCGAGTCGTGCAACGCCGACTTCCTCCCGCTCGGGCCCCAGATCGGCAACACCGAGATGGTCGGCATCGCCGAAAAGTTCGGCTTCAACTCGCCGCCGACCCTCTACGCGCCCTCGATCGCGAAGGAAGTCGAACCGGCCGAATCGACGATCCCGACCGAAATCGGCGAAGAAGTCGACCTCGCGGTCTCGGCGATCGGCCAGGGCGAGGTGCTGGCGACGCCGCTGCAGATGGCGAGCGTCGCCCAGACGATCGCCAACGACGGCGTGCGGATGCCGACCTCGGTGGTGCAGACGAAGAAGCTGCGGCCGACGATGAAGCCGGTGCGGGTGATGACCAAGAAAACGGCGGCGGAGCTGACCGAACTGATGACCGGCGTGGTCACCGAAGGGACCGGGACCGCGGGGGCGATCGCCGCGGGCCAGGTGGCGGGCAAGACCGGCACCGCCGAACTCGGCCAGGTGGTGGAAAACGAAAACGGCGAAGAAGAACTCCCCGAAGGCGAAGAAGCGACCCCTCAGCACAAGAAGGACGCCTGGTTCTCGGCCTTCGCCACGGTCGAAAAGCCGAAGCTGGCGATCGGGGTGCTGCTGATCGAAGCCGAAGCGGCGGGCGGTGAAGTCGCCGCCCCGGTGGCCTCGCAGGTCCTCAGCGCGGGCTACGAATAGCTACAGGTCGAGCCGCACGGTCCCCGATTCCTTCGGCGGACCGGGGATGTGGAGCAGCAGCGGCCGGTTGGCCGAGACTTCTTCGGGCAGTTCGAAGATCACGACGGAGCCTTCGATCGGACCGCTATGGGCGGTCGTGTCGAGTTCCGGGATCCATTCGTTTTCGGTTACCTGGGCGCCGAACGGGAAGGCGAATTCGCTTTCGTTTTCGATCGCTTCGAACTTCTGACCCTCGGAGTCGGTGATCGTCAGTTCGTTGGCCACGCCGAGGGTTTCGTGGGTCGGGTTCTTCACCTGGAGGAAGACGCCGAAGTAGTTCTTTTCGTTCTGCGCCGGTTCGAGGCCTTTCAGGTAGGCCGCGTCCTCGTTGTCGTTCGGGTTCAGGTAGCGGGAGAAGACCACCGTGTATTTGAGCCCGCCGATCCGGACGACTTCACCCTCTTCCACTTCGCGCGGTTCGCCCCCACCACAGGCGGCGACGCCCAGCCCGAGCACCACCAGCATCAGGGCGGCGAGCAGGGGCGTGGTGAATCGGCGGCGGTTCGTGAACATCGGCGGCGGAGACTCTATTACGGGATGCCGGTCGCGTAGCGGTTCCCCCCGGCGACGGCGATCCGCTCGCCCCCGGGTCCTTCCGCCTCGAGGATGTCGCGCAGGCGCCGCAGCGCCTCCTTCCAGCCTTTCCGCTGGAAATGCGCGCCGAAGCTGAGGCTCTCGACCAGTTTGTCGATGTGTTCCTTCGGCGCCGTCCAGTGGGTGACGCGGACGAGGATCATCCCCGCCTGGCCCGGCTCGATCTCCCAGACCGTGGTGGTCGGGATCCGGTTGGAACGGCCGCCGGCGCCGCGCTCTTCGATCTTGAACGGCTCCTCGAGCGCGACGATCGTGGTGTCCTCCCAGGGCGAGCGCAGCGGCGCCTTGACCCGGAAGCGCGCCCCGGCGCCCTCGCCGCGCGCATCGATCCGGGTGAGGCGGAACCCGGTGAGGAAGTGGTCGGTGAAGGTGGGACGACGGGCGAGGTCGGAGATCAGCTCGAACGCCGCCTCGCGCGAGGCGTCGATTTCGATCTCGGCATGGATCGGACCCATCGGCGGGCGATTCTATTGGTCAGGCGTGGACGGAGCCGCTTCGCCGTCTTGCCGCCCCTGCCGGCCGTAGGATCACCTCGGGTGAACGCCGTGCCGAATCCGATCGAACCACCGTCCGCGGGCGACCAGCCGCCGATCTCCCTGGCCGCCGAGCGCGCCCGCGCCCAGCTCCACGAGGAGATCGAGCGGGTCCGCTCCGGGGTCGAAGAGATGCTCTCCGAGCAGAGCGCCGCCGGGGCCGAAGACGAGGCGCTGCGCCGTGAGCTCGATGCCCTCCGCGAGGACACCCGCCTCTACGTGAAGAAGCGGACGAAGCGGACCGAGCGCAAACTCGACCGCCGCATCGACAAGGTCGAGGGCCGCACCGACCGGCTCGAGGCCCGGATCGACCAGGTTGAGGCCGAGCGCGCCGCGGCCGAGGTCCGCATCCACAGCGTCACCGAGCAGATGCTCGACGAGCTGCTGCGCGAGCTGCGCGCGATCGCCGAGCTCTTCGAGCGCCGCTAGGCGCACCGCTGCGAGGACGGCAAGGGACCCGGCCATCTCGGAGGCGGCCCGGGCCGGCTGAGGCCGCCTCCGAGATGGCCGGGTCCGTGGGGGGAGGCGAGGGCGCGGGCGTGATCGACTCCCCGACCCGCCGACTGTTCCTTATGCGCCCCATAGGCGCATAAGGAACAGCAGAAGGCTGCCGGACGGTCAGGAAGACGTGTGTGGAGTTTCGGGTGCTCAGCACCCAGAACTCCACACGGAGACTCCTGACCGGTGAGATCCGGGCGTCGCTCTCACGAGACTGTGAGGCCTCCGTCCCGTCCTCCCCCCGGACCTCCCGTCCCGGGCGTCTAGGAGGCGACCTCAGCGTGCCCGGGTCGCCTCCGAGACGCCCGGGGCCGCCGTCCCCAATCGACCAGGCCCCGAATCGCACCGTCCCCGGCCGCACCGCACCCGAACCCAGCGCAGCCCAGCCCAGCCCGCCCCTACTCGGTCGACACCGAGGGGTCGGCCTGCACCTTGTGCGGGACGACCATGAGGAAGTTGCTGGTCGCGTCCTCGGCCAGCCCCAGCATCCGCTCCGCCTCGTCGTCCTGGCCGGTGGCGCGCAGCTCCTCGGCGTAGCCGGAGAGCAGATCGTCGATGTCGATCAGCGCCTCCGAGTCGAGGTCCTTCAGCTCCACTTTGGCGCCCTCGCCGAGCCGCCGTTCGATCGCCTCCGGGTCGATCCCGAAGGCGTTGACGCGGACGTAGACGCGGCCACCGGTCATCCCGGCGCAGGCCCAGGGGCCGATGTCGCCGAGCACGATCGCCCGCCCGGAGGTCATGTACTCGAAGGCGAATCCCTTGGCGTTGGCGCGGTCGACGATGCAGCCGCGGGCGTCGTCGAGGTCGTGGGCGGGCTCGCCGCCCAGCACCACGTCGGCGCCGGAGAGCCGGATGCAGAAGCGCGAGTCGGCCGAGCCCTGGACGTAGAGCTTGCCCCGCTGCGCGCCGTAGGCGAAGGACTTGCCGACCGAACCGTTCAACCGCTTGCCGCCGCGCCCCTTGCCCTTGAGGATCGCGATCGTGCCGCCCAGCATCGCCTTGCCGACGCCGTCCTGAGCGCCGCCCTCGACCCGCAGCGCCACCCCGTAGGAGTTGAACGCGCCGAGGCCCTGGCCGGCCACCGAGCCGCCGTTGAACTCCAGGCTGGCGAGGATCTCGTCGGTCGAATCCGGGCCATCGGCGAAGATCCGCGAGCGGGCGATCGCCCCCGCCAGCTCGGTGCCGAGCACGCGGTCGTTGGCGTCGGTCGGCCGCGGGAACTCGCTGCGCACGTGGCCGCCTCCGCACACTTCCGGCGCCAGCTTGGCGATCTCGGCCGAGGCCGCCTTCGCCTCCATCCGGATCGGCCGGGCGACGACCAGGCCCGCCTCGGCGCGGGTGTCGAGGGCCCCCTCGGCCACCGGCAGATCAAGCGGCTCGAGGTCGAGGTACTCCTCCAGCGGCGAGATCAGCGGGGTCAGGTCGATCTTGTCCTGCATCGCCACCTGCTCCAACAGGTCGTAGCGCCCGACCAGGTCCTGGGCGCGGGTGTAGCCGAGCGAGGCGACCACCTGCGTGACCTCCTCCCCCATCGCCGCGAAGAAGCGGGCGCAGCTTTCGGCCGAGCGTTCGACCTCCTGTGGGGTGAACTTCTTCAGCCCGTGCTCCGCGGCCTGCTCGGTGGTCTCGATCTGGGTCGCGATACCGACGTGGCAGGTGTCGAGCTGGCAGCCGCGACAGATCGTGCAGCCGAGGCTGACCATCGCCAGGGTGCCGAAGCCGATCCGGTTGGCGCCGAGGCAGTGCAGCTTGACGATGTCGTGGCCGGTCCGGTAGCCGCCGTCCGCCCAGATCTCGACCCGGTTGCGGAGCCCCGCCTCCATCAGTGCCCGGTGCACAGCGCGGGTGCCGATGTCCGACGGCAGGCCGACGTGGCGGAGCGCGTGCTGGCGCGCCGCGCCAGTGCCGCCCTCGAAGCCCGACAAGGTGATGATGTCGGCGCCCGCCTTGGCGATCCCGAGGCCGATCGTGCCGATGTTCGGCACCACCGGGACCTTGACCGACACCCGCACGTCCGGGTTGACGGTCTTCAGCTCGTCGATCAGCTCGGCAAGGTCCTCGATCGAGTAGAGGTCGTGGTTGTTGGAGGGCGAGATCAGGTCGGTGCCCGGCGCTGCGTTACGGGCGGCGGCGACCTTCTCGGAGACCTTCTTGCCGGGTAGGTGGCCGCCCTCGCCGGGCTTCGCCCCCTGGCCGATCTTGATCTCGGCGACGTAGGAGCTGTTGACCATCTCGGCGGAGACGCCGAAGCGCCCCGAGGCGATCTGCTGCCCGCGCCAGTTGCGGTACCGGCCGTACATGTCGCGGATCTCCCCACCCTCGCCGTTCATGCAGAGGATGTTGGTCGCCTTGGCCGCGTCGGCGTAGGCCCGGAAGGCCGGTTCCGACTGCGAGCCGAAGCTCATCGAGGAGATCACGATCGGGTAGTCGTGGTGGCCGACGCCGGCGTCGACGGTGCTCGGGTCGACCGGATCGCGATCCCCCCTCAGCCCCATGATGTGGCGCATCGAGATCGGGCTCTGCCGCTCCAGGTCACGGACCTTCTCCGAATACTCCTCGTAGGTGCCGGACCCGTTGGCGGTGGCGATCGCGAACTTGTAGACCTTCGGGTAGAAGCGGAACGTCTTCGCCGGTTTGGCCGCCTCGTCGGCCCCGAAGAGCGCCTGGGCGCGCTCGTTGGTGTCGGCGTCGAGCTCGGCGAAGCCGGTCCCGCCGCCCCCGTCGGTGGCCGCGAACGCCTTGGTCTGGAAGATCTCCGCCAGCTCCGGCTTCACCCCGATCGAGGAGAACTGCCGCGCGTACCCACGCACCTCGTGGATGCCGATCGTCGAGATCACTTTCTCGATCCCTTTGGTCAGCGCCGCGCAGAGGTTGCCGACGTCGGACTCATAGTCCTCGACGCAGATCACTTCGACCATCACGTACGGACAGACGCCGTTGGCGCCCAGCCCGAGCGCCAGCATCGTGTCGTGGACGTTGCGGATCGCCGCCGAGCGCAGGACAATCCCGCAGCGCCGCCGCAGGTTCGTTTCGCCGCGCTCGACCTTGAACTGCTTCAGCGCCTGGTCGACCGCCGAGGTCGCCAGGTGCGGGTCGAGGTAGCGGCGCTCGCCGTCGTAGACGGTGCGGTCGGTGAGGACGAGGAGCTCGGCCCCGTTGCGGACCTTTTTCACCGCCTCGTGCCTGATCCGCTCGATCGCCCCCGCCGTCGTCTCCGACTCCAGCAGCGAGATGTCGACCGCGGCGGCCCGCCCGCGGAACTCCTCCCAGAGGTCCTCCAGCAGGTAGGTGTGGTTGTCGCGGGCGATCTTCCGGTAGGTCGAATCGGAGAGCGGCGCCAGCCCATGGTGGCCGCCTAGGATCACCGGGAAGGCGGTTTCGACGGTTGCCGTGTCCTCGGCGGCGGAGTCGATCGAGGGCCGCCGGCCGAACAGCGTGCGGGTGGAGAAGTGCTCCAGCTCGCGCTCGCGGTCGAGGGCCGGGTTGGTGACCACGGCGACCGTCTCCTTGAAGTAGTCGGCGAGGTTCTGGCGCTCCGGCGAGAGCGCCGCCAGCGGCCCGTCGTAGCCGAGAGAGCCGATCGGCTCGGCCCCGTTGGAGGCCATCTGCTGGACCAGTTTGACGTCGTCGCGCTGCCAGCCGAAGCCCGCCAGGATGCGGTCTTCGACCTTCACCGGCTCGGCCGGGCCGGCTTCTGAATAGCCCGGGACCTCGCCGCCCTCGAGCGGCCCGCCGGTCACCAGCGCGCGCTCGTAGGGACCGACCGAGTCGACCCCGTTGCGGGCAAGCCAGCGGTCGCGGACGATCCGCAGCATCTCCGCGTGTGGGTGGAGCGTCGAGGCGCGCGCGGCGCGGTCGATCATCACCATCGCCTTCTCCCCCGGCGCCATCGGCTGCGGCTCGGAGACCATGTCGTGGACGGAGACGACGCCGGGCTCGGAGCTGAACACGTGGTCGGTCTCGGTCTCCACCTTCCACAGTGGGCGCAGGCCCATCGCGTCGGCGGAGAAGACGCATTCGTCGCCGTGGCGGGCGATCAGCGCCACCGGGCCCTGGGCGAACGGGCCCATCGCCTGGTGCAGGTAGAGGTAGAAGCTCTGCAGCTCCTCGGGCAGGTGGCGGATCTCCTCGACGATCGGCGGCACGATCATCTCCATCGCCTCGGCCAGGGAGAGGCCCTCACGGCTGACCAGCGTGTCGATCGTGAGGTTCAGGTCCTGCGAGTCCGAGGCGCCCGGCTGGATCTGGACCGCCAGCATCTTCGCCTCCTGGCGCAGTTGTTCGATCGTGTTGATCTCGCCGTTGTGGCCGAGCAGCGAGAACGGCTGCACGCGCTTGAACGAGGGCCAGGTGTTGGTCGAGTAGCGGTTGTGGCCGAAGGCGCCGACGGTCTCGAAGCGCGGGTCGGCGAGGTCCGGGTAGTAGGCGCCGAGCACGTTCGGCGCGCCCATCACCTTGTAGACGCAGGTAGTGCCGGAGAAGGACGGCACGTGGACGCCGAGCTCGCGCTCCAGCTCGATCAGCAGCTCGAAGGCGACCGCGTCGCGGTGCTCGGCATCGGTGACCAATCCGGCGATCTGCCAGAAGACCGGCTCCTCCTCACGCGCGGTCGGGCCGAGGGCGGTCGAGTCGGTCTTGCCGACCTGCTCGGCGAGGATCCGGAAGCCGCCCGCGGCGAGCAGCTCACGGGCGTCGTGCATGACCTTCTCGACGTCCTGGGAGCGCTCGACGAAGACGTGGGCGACGGCGAAGGCGTCATCGAGGGTGAGGGCCGGGTCATGCCCGCCGACCCGCACCTCCTCGGCCCAGATCTTCCGCGGCAGGTCGAGCAGCAGGCCGCAGCCGTCCCCCTCGCCGTCGACGTTGCCAGCCCGGTGGAGCATCTTCTGCAGCGCCGGGATCGCGATCTCGATCGGCTCGTGGCTGGGGGTCGCGTCCTTGCGCACGGACGCGTAGATCGCACAGGCGTCGTTGTCTTCGACGCTCGGCGGGGACACCAGCGGTTTGTAGGGACGGTCCCATGCGTAGCGCACGGCACCGGTCTCACGACTGGGCATATCTACCTCCCGGGATCCGCGCCTTCTTCGAGCGGGCGCGCGACGGGTTATGGACAGCCGCAAATTTTAGGGACGGCCGCAAGTCGTCCCGGTGCGTTCGCAGTAATCACCGCATAGCGGTGATTACTGCGAACTCATTGCGTCTCAGTTGCTCCAGGAGGGTTCGTAGGCGCCGGCGACCAGCACCTTCTGCTTGCCGCCGGTGAAGGGGACGGTGACAACCTTCGGGTGCGGGTTGCCGCCGAAGCCGAGCCCGGCGGTGCCGAGCACGGTCGTCCCGTCGAGCGAGATCGCCGACCCGACGAAGCCCGTCTCCGGGTTGTTCGTCAGCGCCTTTTCCGCCCCGGTCACCATGTTCACGGCGACCGCGTAGCTCTGGTCCTGGCCGCCGAACTCGGTCAGCAGCCGGTTGCCGTTTTCGGAGAAGCCGAGCGGGCTGAGGCCTTGGGCGAGCGGGTTGACTTCGGTGTGGGTGACCTGGCTGATCCGCTGGCCTTCTTCGTTCATCACGAAGAGCTGGTTGGCGGGTCCGTACTGCCGCGATTTGCCGCCGAGCTGACGGGCGAAGACGATCTGCCCGGTCGGCCCCCAGAGCGGGTAGAGCGAGGTCCCGTTGTGGCTGAGCTTCACCATCTTGCCGGTTTCGATCGAGTACCGGTAGATGTCGCTGTTCGGCGGGTAGTACGCCGAATTCGACACGCCGTAGACGATTTCGTTGCTTTCGGGCGAGAAGCTGACGCCGTTGAAGTAGCCCGTCCCGACCTTGATCCGCTTGCCGTTTTCGACGTTGATCAGCATCAGCGTCGCCTTGCCGTTGAGCGGGCCCTTCAGCGCCGCGATCGTGCTCGAGTCGGGCGACCAGGCGAAGACGAAGCTTTCCCGCCAGGGGTTCATCAGCCGCTGGCTCTGGCCCACGGCGATCGAGTAGAGGCGCATTTCGGAGCCGCTCTTCGTTTCCCGTTCGTAGATCACGTTTTCGCCGTTCGGCGAGATGTGGGAGTTGCGGCCGAGGCCGATCTGGTGCGCGCCCTTGCCGTTGTTTTCGGCGTAGTAGACGTGCGGCTTTTGGAAGCCCCTGCTGTAGGTGAGGGTCGCGCCGGCGGTGGCCGGCAGCACCAGCAGGGCGACGAGGGCGAGCAGGGTGGCAGGCAGCTTCAGCTGCGACAAGGTAGGCATGAGGGCGACTCTATTCGCGCCGTCGGGCCAAATCGACTCATCCCCCCCAGGAGGGCGAGAAGCCCCCGCGGACGAGGATCTTCGCCTTGCCGCCCTTGTACGGGACCGAGGCAATCTTCAGCTGCGAGCCGGGCCCTTCGTACCCGCCCAGGTAGCCGAGCACGGTCTTCCCGTTCGGGGTCAGCGAGACGCCGACGAAGCCGGTCTCGGAGTTACCCGGGCTGAGCGACTTTTCCGCCCCGGTCTTCGGGTTGACGGCGACCGCGTACTGAGTGTCCTGGCCGCCGAAGTTGGCCAGCAGTTGGCTCCCCGAGGCCGACCAGGCGGTCGGGTAGAGACCTTGGGTGAGCGGGTCGACCTTGGTGTGAGTGAGCCGCTTCACGCCCTTGCCGTTGGCGTTCATCAGGAAAAGGTCGTTTTTCGGCCCGTACTTGCGCTGCTTCGCGCCCAGCAACTTGACGAAGACGATCTGACCATTGGGGCCCCAGAGCGGCCAGCCGGAGACCTTGTCGTGGGTCAGCGGCGAGGTCGGGCCGCCGCTGACCGGGGCGCGGATGACGTCCGACTTCGGTGGGTAGTTCTCGCCCACAGACAGCCCGAACACCACTTCTTCGCTGTTCGGGGAAAAGCTGATGCCGTTGAAGTAGCCGGTCGCGATCCGGGTCGCCTTGCCGGTTTCGACGTCGACGACATAGAGGGTCCGCGTGCCGATTTCGCCGCCCCGCAGCGCCGCCACCTTGGTCGAATCCGGAGACCAGGCGAAGGAATAGCTTTCGCGCCAGGGCGTGAAGATCGTCTTCGTCTTCCCGGTGGCGACGTCGTAGAGCTTCATTTCGGGGTCCTTGCCGTTGGCCGGTTCCCGTTCGAAGACGACGAGCGATCCGTCGGGCGAGACTTTCGCGTTGCTCCCGGCGCCGATCGCCTTCGCGCCTTTCCCGTTGTCGTTCTTCGACACCCAGATGTGCGGGTGGTAGATGTTGGTGTTGTAGGCAAGCGTCGCGTCGGCGGCGGCCGGCAGGGCCAGAAGCGCGGCGACGAGGAGGAGGGCAGGGATCAGCTTCTTCGACTTCGGCAAGGTGGGCATGAGCGCGACTCTAACCGCGGCGGGAACGGAAAGGGAAGGGGTTTCCGACCTGGTGGGGACGGATGGAGGACGGGTAAGGGACCCGGCCATCTCGGAGGCGACCCGGGCAGGCTGAGGCCGCCTCCGAGATGGCCGGGTCTGTGGGGGGAGGTGAGGGTGCGGGTCCCGTGCGGGTCTCGGGGGAGGGACGTGAGGGAGACGACGGGAACGTCACGTTTCCTCAGGGGAGTCGTCACGTCTGTGACGCGTCCGTTCAGTGCGTTCGCAGTAATCCCCGCATAGCGGGGATTACTGCGAACGCACCCGGGTCGGGGTCGTGGAGGTGTGACGCCTCCCTGGCATTCGTGGCATCTCCGTGACGGACCTCCCGTCCCTGTGACTGAACCTCCTGAAAACTCCCCGTCCCGGGCGTCTCGGAGGCGGCCACAGCCTGCCCGGGTCGCCTCCGAGACGCCCGGGGCCGCTGTCCCCAATCGACCGGGCCCCGGATCGCACCGTCCCCGGCCGCACCGGCCCCGACCCTGCCAACGACCGCCTAAAGCTCGGGGACGTCGGCCCCGAGCGGTTCGAACGGCAGGCGCCGGACCTCCGCCCACCCTTCGGCGCGCTCTTTCAGCGCCGCGGCGACGGCGCCGGCTTCCTCCCAGGTGGTCCAGACGAGGACGGTCGGGCCGGCGCCGGAGATCGTCGCCCCCACCGCGCCCAGCTCGGCGGCCGCATCGACGATCTCCATCGAGCGCGGGTAGAGCTCGCGCCGGCGTGGCTGGTGGATGCGGTCGCGGAGGCCGCGGCCGACCAGGTCGAGGTCGGCGCTTCGCAGTCCCAGCACCAGCAGCGCCGCGGCGGAGACGTTGGCGACCGCGTCGGCGAGCGGCAGCTCGGCCGGGATCGCCTCGCGCGCCTTGCGGGTCGAGACCTCCTCGCCGGGGATCACGACGATCCCCTCCAGCCCCTCCGGCGGGTCGAACCGCGCCGCGAAAACTCCATCTCGCTCGCGGCCCTTCGCAACGGGCCTCGGGGCACCCCCGGACGCGCACACCACGAACCCGCCGTAGATCGCCGCGGCGACGTTGTCGGGATGGCCCTCGATCGCGGTCGCCCGCGCCAGCAGCTCCTCCTGGGTCAGCGCCAGCTCGAAGAGGTGGTCGGCGGCGACCAGCCCGGCGACGATCGCCGCGGCGCTCGACCCGAGCCCGCGCGCCAGCGGGATCTCGCTGCGCAGCCGGAAGGTGATCCCGTCCGCCGGGTGTAGCGTCTCGAACGCCCGCACGAGCAGGTTCTCGCGCCCGGTCGGCACGTCAAGCCCGCCGGTCTCGAACCCGTACTCCCCCGTCTCCTCGACCTCCACCTCCAGGTGCAGCGCCACCGCCGCCGCCATCGCGTCGTACCCCGGCCCGAGGTTGGCCGAGGAGGCGGGGACGCGGACAAGTCGACGGCGAGCGGTCATCGGCCCGTACTAGTCGAACACCGCGCGCTCGACCTCGCCGAGGTCGTTCTCGCAGCTGATCACCGGCGGGGCTTTGCCGATCGCGGTGTCGGGGTCCTTCAGGCCGTGGCCGGTGAGGACGGCGACCACCGTCTCCGGCTTCGCGTCGCCCTCCACCGTCGGCAGGCCGTGGGCGAGGAGGCCGGCGACCGAGGCGGCCGAGGCCGGCTCGCAGAAGACGCCGACGCAGGAGGCGAGCCAGTGGTAGGCGTCGATGATCTGCTCGTCGGAGACGGCGGCGACGCGGCCGCGCGAGGCGGTGAAGGCGGCCATCGCCTCCTCCCAGCGGGCCGGATTGCCGATCCGGATCGCCGAGGCGACGGTCTCCGGGTGCTCCACCGGTTTGCCGGTGACCAGCGGCGCCGCGCCCTCGGCCTGGAAGCCGTAGACGATCGGCGCCGTCTCCATCTCCTGGAAGCCTCGCCAGTAGGCGGTCACGTTGCCGGCGTTGCCGACCGGGATCGCCAGCGCGTCGGGGGCCTTGCCGAGCTCCTCGATCACCTCGAAGGCCCCCGTCTTCTGCCCTTCGATCCGGTACGGGTTGACCGAGTTGACCAGCTCGATCGGGTGCTTCTGGGAAAGCTCGCGGACGATCCGCAGGGCGTCGTCGAAGTTGCCTTTCAGCGCCACCACCCGCGCCCCGTGGACGAGCGCCTGGGCGAGCTTGCCGATCGCGATCTTCCCCTCCGGCACGATCACCGCGCCGCGCAGCCCGGCCCGCGCCGCGTAGGCGGCGCAGCTCGCCGCGGTGTTGCCGGTCGAGGCGCAGATCACCGCCTCCGCCCCGCGCCCCTTCGCCCGCGAGACCGCCACGGTCATGCCGCGGTCCTTGAACGAGCCGGTCGGGTTGGCGCCCTCGAACTTGAGGAAGACCTCGGCGCCGACCCGTTCGGAGAGTCGCGGCGACGGGATCAGCGGGGTCGAGCCCTCCTGCAGCGAGACGATCGGATCGCCCGGCTCCAGGTTCAGGCGGTCGCGGTACCGTTCGATCAGCCCGCGTTCCGGCACCTCGCCCCCTCCCCCGGTTCGTGCACTTAGAACTGCTCCTCGATCACGTGGATCGAGCGGGCGGGACTGCGCAGCTCGCCCAGCTCGTTGAGCGCTTCGACGGCGCGCGCGAAGCGCGACTCGAGGCACTCGTGGAGCACCATCACGAGGCGAGCGTCGTCGCCGAACCCGCGCTGGACGACGCTCTTCACCGAGACGTCGTGCTCGCCCAGCACGGTCGCGATCCGGGCCAGCACCCCGGGCCGGTCGGCGACCTCCAGGTGCAGGTAGAAGCTCGACGGCACGTCGGCGACGATCGGCAGCTCGCTGCGGGTCTCGTGCACCGGGGCGTCGCCGGCGAGGATCGAGACGACGTCGCCGAGCACCGCGCTTGCCGTCTGCAGCCCGCCCGCGCCGGGCCCTGAGAGGGTCACCTCGTTGACCGCCGGCGCCTGGATCATCACCGCGTTGAAGGCGCCCTCGATCGGCGCCAGCGGGTGGCCGGAGTAGAGGAAGCAAGGGAAGACGCGGACGCTGATCGACTCGCCGCGCCGCTCCGCCACGCCGAGCAGCTTCAGCGAGAGGCCGAGCTCCTTGGCGAAGGCGAGGTCGTCGGGCTGGATCGCCTCGATCCCCTCGTAGGCGACCTCCGAGAGTGTCACCGGGGTGTGGAAGGCGAGCCGGGCGAGGATCGCCATCTTCGCCGCCGCGTCCGCCCCGGAGACGTCGTCGGTGGGATCCGCCTCGGCGTAGCCCAGCTCCTGGGCGCGGGCGAGGATGTCGTCGTAGCCGGCCCCGGTCGAGGCCATCTCGCTGAGGATGAAGTTGGTGGTGCCGTTGACGATCCCATAGACCTTGTCGATCTCGGTCGCCGCGAAGCCCTCCTGGATCGTGCGCACGATCGGGATCACCGCCGCGACCGCCGCCTCGAAGCGGAGCTGCACGCCGCTCTCGCGGGCGACCTGGAAGAGCTCGTCGCCATGCTGGGCGAGCAGCTGCTTGTTGGCGGTGACGAAGGGGCGCCCGGCGCGCATCGCTGCAATCGCGTACTCGCGCGCCGGCTCGGTCCCGCCCATCAGCTCGACCACCAGGTCGGAGCGCTCGAGGATCTCGGCGAAGTCGCCGTCCGAGCGGGTCAGCACCCCGGCCAGCTCGGGCCGACGGCCGGTCGCCGCCTCCACCGCGTCGGCGCGCTCGGCCAGGAGCTCGGCGAAGGCGGCACCGACGGTGCCGCGGCCGAGCAGGCCGATGCGCACGGGTTTCGGGCCCTCGCCCACCTCGGCCACGATCCCCTCCGCCGCCACCTCAGACATCGCGCGCGGTCAGGTCGTCGAAGGTCTCGCGGCGGACTACCACCCGGGCCTCGCCGCCCGAGCAGAAGATCACCGGCGGCCGCGTCACGCCGTTGTAGTTGTTCGCCATCGCGTGCCCGTAGGCGCCGGTCGCCGGGGTGACGAGGACGTCGCCGACGGCGGGGCCGGCCAGCATCGCGTCGCGCACCAGCACGTCGCCGGACTCGCAGTGCATCCCGGCGATCGTCACGAGTGTGTCGGGCTCGGCCGTGGCGCGATCGGCGATCAGCGCCTCGTAGCGGGACCCGTAGAGCATCGGCCGCAGGTTGTCGGACATGCCGCCGTCGACGGCGATGTAGGTGCGGATCCCGGGGATCTCCTTCACCGTGCCGACCCGGTATGCGGTGACGCCGGCGTTGGCGACCAGCGAGCGCCCCGGCTCGATCATCATCCTCACGCCCTCGCCGAAGACCGCCCGCACTCCCTCCACCTTGATCCCGACGTAGTCATCGATCGCCGGTGGCGCGTCTTCCTCGGTATAGGCGACGCCGAGACCGCCGCCGACGTCGACGACCTTGCACCAGTCGCCCGCCAGGTCGCCGAGCGCGGCGATCGCCAGGCGGTAGGGCTCGAGCTCGAAGATCTGCGAGCCGATGTGGGCGTGCAGTCCGACCAGGTCGAGCTTGTCGGAGGCGAGGACGCGCTCGATCGCCCGCGCCGCCCCGTCGCCGTCGCCCATCCCGAAACCGAACTTGGAGTCGAGCTGGCCGGTGGTGATGTAGTCGTGGGTCGAGGGCTTGATCCCCGGGGTGACCCGGATCAGCACCTGCATCGGCTCGTCGAGGAGGCGCTCGCAGCGCTCGATCTCGTCGAAGGAGTCGAGGATCAAGTGGCCGATGCCGGCCCGCGCCGCCATCAGGATCTCCTCGTCGGTCTTGTTGTTGCCGTGCATGTGGATGCGGGCTGGATCGAAACCCGCGGCGAGGGCGATGTGGAGCTCACCGCCGGAGGCGACGTCGACCGACAACCCCTCCTCGGCGAAGAGCCTGTAGGCGGCGGTGGCGGGGAACGCCTTCGAGGCGAAGAGAACCTCGCCGTCGACGCCGCGGCTCGCAAACGCCTCGCGGTAGGCGCGGGCGCGGGCGCGCAGGTCGTCCACGGCATAGATGTAGGCGGGGGTGCCGTGCTCTTCCACCAGGTCGACCACGTCGCAGCCGCCGACCTCCAGATGGCCGCGCTCGTTCACCCGGCTGCCGATCGGCAGCACGGCCGATCCTGCGATCCGATCGCGCGTCACCGCCCCAGACTGAACCTGCTCCGCCATCGGCGGCATTGTGACGGTTGAGGGGTCGCGCGGCGGTCCGGCTCAGGGGGAGCCGGAGCCAACCAGACCATTGACGGTTTCGGTCACCCCGTCGATGGTTTTGCCGACGACCGATTCTGGACCGGTGACACCGTTGACCAACCCTTCGGTCACTTCGGTCACGCCGGTTTCTTCGAGGGTGCCGCCGAGCAGGTTTTCGTCGATGCCGGTGACCACTTCGTTGACGCCTCCGCCGAGTTCTTCAGACGCCGATTTGACCCCGGCGGTGACCGGGCCGGTGGGCGGCGTCGTCGTGGTGCCGGAGCCGGTGCCGGTGCCGGTGCCGGTCGAGCCCGACGAGCCCGTGGAACCGGTCCCGCTGCCGGTCGAGCCGGAGGTCCCGGTCGAACCCGAGGAGCCGGAGGTGCCGGACGAGCCAGACCCGCCGGAGCCGCTTTCCGAGGACGAGGGACCCTTCGAAGGCGATTTGGAGGAGGGCGGCGAGGAGTGCGAGCCGGAGTTGCCACCGGAGGAGTTGCCGCCACCGGTCGACGGCGGGCTTTCGACCGCGGTCGTCGGGCCGGTCGCTTCGGCGATCGCGCCGGATTCGGTGACGGTGCCTTCGTGGCCGCCGGCGGAGTTCGTGTTCGGCGCCGCGGCCGTCGTGCCGCCGTTGGCCCCGTGGTGCGAGTGGGTCGCTTGCGGGGGCGCCCCGCCGGTCGTCGCGGTGACCGCCCCGCCACCCACGGGGAGCGCCTTCCCCGACGAGATCGCCGCGGGCTTGTGATCCGGGCTGGAGACGTTGACGATCGGAAGCTCGTGGAACACCTGGGCCGAGACCAGCACGACGAAAACGGCGATCGCGATGCCGATCAAGGTGACCCCTGAGAGGGCCCCGACGAGGTAGGTGTGTGCTTGGCGGATCACTTTTACTTGATAGTCGGTACCACTATTCACCATTACTTACTAGAAGCTGGCGATTTGGCTCCGTGACTGGTTTCTATGCCCGTTTTGCTATCGGCTCAACCTCGCTAAAGATAACTCAACGGGTCGGTCACCTCACCGTTTATACGAACCTCGAAGTGGACATGAGGTCCAAGGCAGTAACCGGTGCAGCCGCTGTAGCCGATCACCTCGCCCTGTTCGACCTGCTGTCCGGGGTTCACGGCGAACGCCGATTGATGCGCGTAACAGGTGGAGAGACCGCCCCCGTGGTCGATGCAAGTGTAGTTCCCGTAGCCGCCGCTTTCGGCCTCCGATTGGGTGAAGGCGACGGTGCCGGGGAGGGCGGCACGGATCGGCGTGCCTTCCGGCACCGCGATGTCGATCCCCGGGTGGTACTCGTAGCTCCCTTCGATCGTCCGCGGGCCGAAGCCTGAGGCGATCGGCCCGTCGACCGGCCAGATCATCGAGCCGGATCCGGCTTTGATCGCCCCGGGCGGCAGCGGCATCGAGCCGGTCGCCGCCAGCTCTTCGGCAATTTTCGCCTGGATCGATTCGACGTCGCCGTCGAGCTCGGTTTCGTGGTGGCGGACCCGGGCCAGCACCGCTTCCTGCCCGCCGCGGGCGTCGACCAGATCGCCGTGGCGCGCCTGCAGTTCGCCGCGGGTGGCGACCAGGGAGCGCTGTTCGGCGGCGATCGAGTTCCGCGCCGCTTCGATTTCGCCTTTCGCCGCGGCCCGCCGCTCGACCGTCAGCGCCACCCCGTCGCGCAGGCTCCGCACCCGCGCGGCGTTCGCCTCGTCGGCTTCGTGGATGCGGTCGAGCAGTTCGGTCCGCGCTTCGATGTCCTCGAGGTCGCCTTCGCCGATCAGCACGTCGATCATTTCCGGGCTGCCCTGCTCGTAGATCGCGATCAGCCGTTCGCGCAGGGCCCCTAGGGCGACGCGCAGGTGCGAGCGCAGCCGCGCCAGGTGGTCGTGGGCAGCTTCCAGCTCGTCGTTCGCGGTCGCCAACTTCTGCTGGGTCGCGGCGAGCCGGGCCCGGGTCGCCGTCTCCTGTTCGCGGATCGACGCGACCTCACCGCTGAGCCGTTCGATCCGCCGCGCGTAGCTCGAGATCGTCGTCGTCAGGACGCCCTTGCGGTGCTGGGTTTCTTCCAGCTGGGCTTCCTTCGATTCGAGTTCGGAGGAGAGGTCTTCGGCGGGGGCGGTCGGGGCGGCGGCGGCGAAGAGGCAGAGGGCGGCGAGGAGCGCGGCGAAGGCGATCGCCGTGGGTCGGATCAGAGGCACCCGAAAAAGCTAGCCAAGGCCGATTCAGTTGGCAGGCGCGTTCTCGACCCGCAACAAACCGCCCTCCGCCTCCTCCTCCATCTGCAGCGTGGTGTGCTCGATGCCGAAGCTCTCCCCCAGTTCCATCTCCAGGCGTTGGCGGATCTGGTCGCGGTCCGCCCCCCGGGCGACGACGACGTGGGCGGCCAGCGCTGGGAAGCCCGCGGTCACCGTCCAGACGTGCAGGTCGTGCACCGAGCGCACCCCCTCGACGCGGCAGATCGCGGCGCCCATCCGGTCGACGTCGAGGTCGGCGGGGGCCGCCTCCATCAGCACGTCGAACGGTTCCTTCAGGAGGCGCCAGGAGGAGATCAGGACGAGGACCGAGATCAGCAGGCCGACGATCGGGTCGACGATGTCGGAGCCGCCCGCGAGGACGATGGCGCCGGCGACGATCACCCCGAGCGAGCCGAGCGCGTCGGCGAAGGAGTGGCGGATGACGCCCTCGAGGTTGATGTCGTCGCGCTGGCCGCGAGCGAGGTACCAGGTCGCCAGGGCGTTGCCGAGCAGGCCGAAGACGCCGAGGGCGAGGACGCCGCCGCCCGCGATCTCGGGCGGGTCGGAGAAGCGGCCGATCGCCTCGATCGCGATGAAGACGCTGACCGCGACCAGGGTGAGGCCGTTGACGAGCGCCGCCAGCACCTCCGAGCGCTGGTAGCCGAAGGTGCGCCGGCCGCTCGCGGGGCGAGCGGCGAGCCGCGCCGCGATCAGCGCGAGGACGATCGAGCCGACGTCGGAGAGCAGGTGCCCGGCGTCGGCGAGCACCGCCAGCGAGCCGGTGAGGATGCCGCCGACCGCCTCGGCGACCAGCATGACGAGGTTGATCCCGAGCGCGACGACGAGCCGCCGCCGCGAGTCCTCCCGCCGCGCCTCCAGCGCGTGGGCGCCGAAGCCGTGGCTGTGTCCGTGTCCGCCGCCGGAGTGGTCGTGGCCGTGATCGCTCACGGCCCGAGCTTAGAACCGGCGCCCCCCGCCCCGCGCCTACGCGGGGACTGGCTCCTTCGGGGCCTGCGCCTCCGCCGCCACTTCGGCGGCGAAGCCGAGTCGCTCGGCGTAGTCCCGCGCCTGCATCCGCGAGATGACCATCCGCTGGATCTCCGCCGTACCCTCGAACAGCTGGTAGATCTTGGCGTCGCGGAACCACTTCTCCAGCGGGTGCTCGGTGTCCCAGGCGGCCGGGCCGACCAGGTCCATCAGCGTCGTCGTCGCCCACATCGTCACGTCGCCCGCCTTCAGCTTCGACATGGAGCCCTGGCCGCCGGTCATCGGCCGGCCGTTCCGACCCATCCATGAGGCCCGCTGGACCAGGAGGCGCGCCGACTCGATCTCGGTGGCGACGTCGGCCAGCGTCTGCTGGACCCGCTGCGCGCTGAGCATCTGCACGCCTCCCTCTTCGCGCCCGTAGAGGTATTCCAGCGTCCACTCGTAGGCCGCCTGGGCGATCCCCAGCGCCGAGGCGCCGACGATCGGCCGGGTGATCTCGAAGGTGGCGAGCGCGTCGGCGCCGGCGCGCGATTTCTGGCCGCTGCGGCCGCGCTCCAGCTTGCGCTGCAGCTTCTCCTCGCCGCCGAGCAGGTTCTCGGCCGGGATCCGGCAGTCCTCGAGCGCGATCTCGGCGGTATGGGAGGCGCGGATCCCGAGCTTCGACTCCTTCTTGCCCTGGGACAGCCCCGGCGTGCCTTTCTCGATCACGAAGGAGGCCTGGCCGCGGGTGCCGAGGGTCGGGTCGACGGTGGCGACGACGACGTGGACGTCGGCGATGCCGCCGTTGGTGATGAAGACCTTGGTGCCGTTGAGGACCCACTCGTCGCCGTCGCGGACGGCGGTCGTCTTCAGGCTCTTGACGTCGGACCCGGCCTGCGGCTCGGTCACCGCGTAGGCGCCCAGCTTCACCGTCTCGGCGTCACCGAAGCACTCCGGGACCCAGCGCATCGTCTGCTCCGGGGTGCCAGAGGCGGCGATGCCCGCGGCGGCGAGGCCGGAGCCGCTGATCGCCAAGGCGATCCCGGCGCAGCCCCAGTGGAACTGCTCGGCCATGATCGGCTGCATCTGCCCCTCGCCGTCTTCGGCCGCCCGCTGCATTCCCTCGAGGCCGCCGAACCCCTGCCGCCGCGCCTCTTTGATGACCTCCCACGGGGTGCTCTCCTCGCGGTCGTGTTTGGCCGCGGCGGGGCGGATCACCTCGGCGGCGAACCTGCGGCATTCCGCCTGGTAGGTGAGCTGCTCGTCGTTCAGTCCGAAATCCATGGCGCTTCCCCTCTCCCGGCCGCGGCGGGAGCGCGCCCGCCGTGCTCTTGCTGTTGATTGACTGGTCAGTCAGCCAGCCCTCGTACAGCCTAGCCGACCGGCCGGAGCGCCGCCGCGTCTGTACGGTGGGACAGGGTGAGCGCCGACCGACCGATCAACGCCGACGTAAATGCGCCGGAGGACGCTCCTGAGCCAGTCGCAGAGCCGAAAAAGGCCGCGGAGCAGGCGACATCCTCAGCGTCTGGGGGGAAAGCCCCGAAGAAGCCGGACGGACCGGCGAAACCCGGCGGGGACCAAAAAAAGACGCAGCCCGCGGACGAAAAGACCGTCGCCAGCGGAGCGCCTCTCCGCGAGCCGGCCGAGCCGCCCGCCGCTCCGCGTCGTCGCCGGCGTTCGATCCCTGGGCCGATCAAGCTCATCACCGCGCTGGTGGTGATCGCGGTCGGCTTCATCGTCCTCGCCGTCCTCGCCGGCGGTGGCGGCTCGAACAAGGCCGACAACAGCGCCGCGCCCACCGCCTCGACCACGCCGGTCGTCCCCGCCGAAACGCCGTCCTCCACCGAAGGCGAAGCCGAAACCTCCACCGATGAAGGTGAAGGTGAAGGTGAAGGTGAAGGTGAAGGTGAAGGCTCGGGCGGCGACGCCGAAGAACTCGGGTATCCCTCCTTCGCCACCTCGAATACGACCCGGATCGGCGGTCCCGACCCGATCGCCAACGCCGCCGCCACCGCGCTCGCCGTCTTCCCGGCGATGAACGACAAGCAGCGCCCCGTCGCCGTCTCCCTGGTGGGCAAGGAAGACTGGGCCGGGGCGATCGCCGCCGCGGTCCTGATGTCCGAACCGGTGAAAGCGCCGCTCCTCTACGGCGAAGCCGAAGGGGTCCCCGACGCGACCTCGAGCGCCCTCGGGGCGCTGAAGCCGGGCGGCGGCGCGGCCAGCGGCGGCGCCGCGGTCTTCGCCGTCGGCAACGTCCAGATCCCGAGCGGTCTCAGCGCCGCCAAGGTGAAGGTCGGCGACCCCGCCCATGAGGCGGCCGGGATCGCCCGCCTGCGCGACCGCCTCGCCGGCTCGCCGCCGGAAGCGATCATCCTCGCCTCCAGCTCCGAACCGGGCTTCGCCGCCCCCGCCGCCGCCTACGCCGCGCGCTCCGGCGACCCGGTCCTCTTCACCGAAGCCGAATCGCTCCCCCAGGCGACCGTCGCCGCCCTGCGCCGCGAGAAAGGCGCGCCCGTCTACGCGCTCGGCCCCGGCTCGGCGATCTCCGGCAAGGTGCTGAAGGAAGTCGAAGCGGTCGGCAACAAGGTGACCCGGATCAGCGGCGCCGACCCGGTCGCCGGGGCGATCGCCTTCGCCCGCTTCGGCGCAGGCGGGTTCGGCTGGAACGTCTCCGATCCCGGCCACGGCTTCGTCCTCGTGCGCTCCGACGCGCCGCTGGAAGCCGCCGCCGCGGCGCCGCTCTCGGCGTCCGGCACCTGGGGGCCGTTGTTGCTCACCGACAGCGCCGATACGCTGCCGTCCGAATTGCGCGGCTACTTCCTCGACGTCAAGCCGGGTTACACGACGGACCCGACCCGGGCCTTCTACAACCACGTGTGGATCGTCGGGAGCGCCGGGCAGATCAGCGTCGAACAGCAGGCCGAAGTCAACGAAGTCGCCGAACTGGCGAAGATCGGGAGCGAAGAATGAGTGAGGCGGAGAACCCAAACCTGCTCGGCGGCGAGCGCGGCATCACGGTCGAGGACATCCGCGCCCTCGCCGGCCCGGCGACGCCCCATTTCTCGCTGCAGATCCGCAACCGGATCGCGCGGCTGATCGAGCCCTTCCCGGCCGGCGACCCGGTCCGCCTCGAAGGCGAACGGCAGATCGCCCGCCTGCAGCGGCTCTCCGACAACAGCGGCGAGCCGCGCCGGACCCTCGGCATCACTCACTGAGATGAAGCGGCTGGCTCCAGGGGTCTGGCGCCTCAAGGAGTTGCCGATGCCGACGATCAACGTCTACCTGGCGGAGGACGTGCTGATCGACGCCGGGCGGACCTGGGACCGGCGACGGATCTTCGCCGAGCTCGAGGGCGTCGAGATCTCGGCGGTGGCGCTGACCCACGTCCATCCCGACCACCAAGGCTGCGCGAAGGCGGTCTGCGACGCGCGCGAGGTGCCGCTCGCCTGCCACGCCGACGACGTCGACGCGATGGAGGGACGCGCCCCGGTCGGCTCCGGCCAGGCGCTGATCCCGCGCATCTACGACAAGATCTGGACCGGTCCGCCGCACAAGGTCGACCGGGTGCTCGCCGACGGCGACGAGGTCGCCGGCTTCCGCGTCATCCACGCCCCCGGCCACGCAGCGGGCGAGGTGATCTACTTCCGCGACTCCGATCGGATCGCGATCTGCGGCGACGTGGTCCGCAACATGAGCTACCTCACCGGCCTGCCCGGCGTCCGCCAGCCGCCCGACGAGATGACCTACGACCCGCCCGAGAACCGCCGCTCGATCCAGAAGCTGGCCGCCCTCGAGCCCTCGCTGATCCTTCCCGGCCACGGCCCGGCGATCACCGACATGGCCGCCTTCGGCCGCTTCGTTGCCGCGCTGCCCGTGGACTGAGGCCGAAACCGCCGCTACGATCGGCGCATGGACACTCCTCTCGCTCCCGAGCAAGGCATCGATAAACCCGACAACGCCCGCGAGCTGGCGATCCAGCGGCTGAAGATGAAACAGGACTTCAAAGGAGTCCTCGCGGGCGGCCTCTTCGCCGTCGTCGTCGTGGTGGTCATCTGGGCGCTCGGCGAAGGCGGCTACTTCTGGCCGGTGTGGGTGATGCTAGGCGCCGCGATCGCGATCGTCGGCCAGGGCTGGAAGGCCTACGGGCCGAGCAACCGGATCACGGAGGCCGACGTGCAGCGGGAGATGAGCCGGGGGGCTTAGGCCAGCCGGGGACGGCCGGGCTCGTCGCCCGGTCGATTGGGGACGGCAAGGGTCCCGGGCGTCTCGTGGCGGCCCTGGCAGGCTGTGGCCGCCACAAGACGCCCGGGACGCGAGCCCGCCGGGTGGATTGGCACAGGTCCGTGACCCTGGCGGTCACGCTGCAAGCCCTGCTGTTGCCATGGCCACACCAAGGCTTGCAGCGCGTCGACGGTGCGGCAGTTGTGGTCGTCATGGCGACCACAACTGCCGGATCGCGGGTCGGCACCCCACGGATCCGTGTAGTCCCGCACGCCTCCGTGACGAACCTCACGTCCCCGTGACGCCTCCCCGGCGTCTCATGCACATCCCGAGCGCGCTGATCGCGTGGATGAAAGGGCTGCGGGTGAAGGCCCAGGCGATCCCGGTGGCGACACCGATCCGCTCGGTCTTCGCCGCCAGGAAGGCGGCCTGGGTGTCGGCGGCGCGGAACAGCTCGGGCGCCCACACGCACTCGACCCCCGCCGCCTCGGCCCGCAGCGTCTCCGCCTCGAGGCCGGCGATCGTGTTGCCGATCGCGGCGACCGAGATGCGCTGCAGCGCGCTCACGCAGCGGCGGGTGCCAGGACCTTCTTCGCCACCTGCTCGCGGTGCCAGCGCGCGTCCCCGTACATCGAGGCGTTGGCGCGGCCGCGCTTGAGGAAGAAGTGGAGGTCGTGCTCCCAGGTGAAGCCGATGCCGCCGTGGACCTGGATCGAAGCGTCGGGGACGCGCCAGCCGGCGTCGGAGGCGTAGGCCTTCGCCATCGAGGCGGCGAGCGGGAAGGCGTCCGGGTCGGCGTCGGCGGCCCAGGCTGCCCCGTAGACGGCCGAGCGCGAGTTCTCGGTCTCCAGCAGCATCTGCGCGCAGCGGTGGGAGACCGCCTGGTAGGCGCCGATCGGGCGGCCGAACTGTTCGCGGTCTTTGGCGTAGGCGACCGCCATGTCGAGGGCGCGCTGGGCGACCCCGGTCGACTCGGCGGCGAGCGCCACCGCGCCGAGCAGGTAGACCCGCTGGAACTCGGCGCCGTGGCCGGGCAGGGTCTGATCGGCGGGGACGCGGACGCCGTCGAAGTTGACGGTCGAGAGGCGGCGGGTGGTGTCGATCGAGATCTCCGGCGAGACGCTGACCCCGTCGGCGTCGGCGGGGACGATGTGGCGGCGGCCGTCGGCGGTGGCGACGAGGAAGAAGGCGGCGCCGGCCGCGCCGGCGACCAGCTCCTTTTTCCCGTTCAGCACCACCCCGTCGCCGTCGGCCTCGTCCTTCATCGGGTAGGCGCCGGGCGTCCCGGTCGAGCCGGCGTCGACCATCGCCTGGGTGCCGCGCGCGGTCCCCTCGGCGAGCGGGCGGAGCCAGCGATCCTTCTGCTCGTCGGAGGCGCTCTGCGCCAGCGCCAGGCCGACCACGGTGTCGGAGAAGAGCGGCGAGGGAGCGAGCGCGTAGCCCATCTCCTCGAAGAGCACCGCGAGGTCGACGATCCCGAGCCCCTGGCCGCCCCACTCCTCGGGCAGCGCCAGGCCGGCCCAGCCGAGCTCGGCCATTTCGGTCCAGCCCTGCGGGTCGGTGCCGTCCGCGGAGCCGGCGATCTCCCGCATCCGCTCCGATTTGAAGCGCGAGGCGAGAAAGTCGCGGGCGGTCGAGCGGATCGCTTCCTGCTCGTCGGTCAGGTCGAAGTACACGTCAACACGCTCCCGCTGCCATCAGTCCCCCCTAACGCATCCGCGGCAGGCCGAGCACCCGCTCGGCGATGATGTTCTTGAGGATGTCGGTGGTGCCGCCCTCGATCGAGTTGGCGCGCGAGCGGAGGAAGTTGTACTGCCAGGCACCGTTGGCGACGGCGCCCTCGGAGCCGCGCCCGAGCGGCGCCCAGGCGCCCTCGATCTCCAGCGCCAGCTCGGTCAGGCCCTGGTTGATGTCGGCCCACTGCCACTTGCCGAGCGACCCCTCCGGGCCGGGGATCCCCGACACCATCGTCTTGGTCAGCCCGCGGTAGGCGTTCAGGCGCATCGTCTCGGCCTCGATGAAGAGCTGGGCGATCCGCTGACGGAAGTAGGCGTCCTCGGCTGCGGTCGAGCCGCCCTCCTCGCGCACCTCGGTGGCGAGCGCCGCGAGCCGCCCGAGGCTGTTGTGGATCTGGGCGATCGCCCCGAAGGCGAGCCCGGCGCGCTCGTTCATCAGCGTCGTGATCGCCACCGTCCAGCCTTCGCCGACGTTGCCGACGATGTTTTCGTCGGGGATCCGCGCCTCGTTGATGAAGACCTCGTTGAACTCGCCCTCGCCGGTGATCTGGACCAGCGGTTTCGCTTCCACCCCGTCCTGTTTCATGTCCATCAGGAAGTAGGTGAGGCCCTGGTGCTTGGGCGCGTCGGGGTCGGTGCGGGCGACCAGCATGCACCACTTCGCGTACTGGGCGAACGTGGTCCAGACCTTCTGCCCGGTGACGACCCATTCGTCGCCGTCCTTGACCGCGCGGGTCTTCAGCGAGGCGAGGTCGGAGCCCGACTCGGGCTCGGAGAACCCTTGGCACCAGATCTCCTCGCCGGTCAGGATCGGCTCCAGGTAGCGCGCCTTCTGCGCGTCGGTGCCGTGGGCAATCACCACCGGCCCGCCCATCGCCAGCCCCAACACGTTGGCCGGGCTGGGCGCTTCCTGCGCCGCGGCCTCGCCGACGAAGATCGCCTGCTCGATCATCGTCGCGCCGCGGCCGCCGTACTCCTTCGGCCAGGAGATCCCGGCCCAGCCGGCGCCGTGCAGCTTGTGCTGCCACTCGCCGCGGAACTGCATGACTTCGTCGAGCGACCCCTCCGGTTCCGGACCGGGGTTGTTCTCACGCAGCCAGGTCGCGACTTCATCGCGAAAGCTCTCCTCCGATGGCGACAGCGTCAGGTCCATCGGCCGCCCAGCATATAGACAGTTTGTCGGTCCCGATTGATCGGTCGGTCAACCGCACGGCGTTGGCGTAAAAAGAACTGATAGGAACCCGGCCGATGAGCGAGAGACAGGCATACGAAAGTCCGGGGATCGCGGGGAGCGGGGCCATCGCAACTGGCCTTGCCGCGGTCTCGACCACTACCGCCGACACGATCCTGCTGGCGCGCTCGGAGGCCTCGGCCTGGCGCGCGGAGGAGAGGGTCGTCGCCGCCTGCGCGAAGATCGAGGGGGCCGAGCCGTCGCGCCTGCGGGTCACCACCGACCCCAAGGATCTGGCCGACTGCGACATCGTCGTCGAGGCGATCGTCGAGGAGCTCGACGCCAAGGCCGAGCTGATCAAGACGCTCGACCAGGCTTGCCCGAACGCCGACCTGGCGACGACCACCTCCTCGCTCGGGATCGGCGACATCGCCGGCAAGGCCGGGGTGCCGCGCCTCTACGGCCTCCACGTCTTCAACCCGGTGCCGCGGATGGCGCTGGTCGAGGTCTGCGTCCCCGACGGCGCCGAGTCAGCGCGCGAGCGGGCGATGGCCTGGTGCGCGGCGCTCGGCAAGACCGCGGTCGAGGTCCCCGACCAGGCGGGCTTCGTCGTCAACCGCCTCCTCTTCCCCTACCTCTTCGACGGTGTGCGGCTGATGGAGCGCACCGGGATGGAGGCGGGCGAGGTCGACACCTGCATGAAACTCGGGGCGGGCCACCCGATGGGCCCGCTGGCCCTGCTGGACTTCGTCGGCCTCGACGTCGCCGAGGCGATCGGCGACGCCCTCCACGCCGACTCGAGCGATCCGGCGCACAAACCGCCGGGGCTGATCGTCGAGATGATTGGGGAAGAGAAGCTGGGCCGGAAGAGCGGCGCAGGCTTCTATAGCTACGACTGAATCCGGGCTCAGAGGGGAAGGGCCGCACGGCTAGTCCGCTTGAGCGGTCTTCCCCCCCTTCCCTGACAGATCCCAGATCACGTCGGCCTCGGAGACGTTCTGCCGGCGGGCGGCGATTTCGACCTCCTCCCACGGCAGTTCGGCCTCGGGGAGCTCGTCCCAGCGGGCCAGGTCGAGGGCCTCGATCGAGCCTCTGAGCGCCGGGCCGAGGTGCTCCTCGGAGCGCAGCAGCGCCCTCAACACCTCAAGCTGCTTGTCGGTCAGGCGAACAACCCACATTGGGGGCACCTCCAGCTTCTAGCGGGACGCGGGTTGCCCAGAGAAATTAGGCGTCGCCACGGACGGAAGAAGAACTGCCGGACGTGCGACTGATCCGGACCGCCTCGATCCGGTTCTCCCGCACCGCCTCCACCCGCAGGGTGTAGCCGTCGACCGTGATCGAGTCGCCGCGCCGGGGCAGCCTCCCGAGCTCACCGAAGACGAAGCCGCCGATCGAGTTGTAGGTGTCGGAGTCGGCGTCGGGCAGGTCGATCCCGGCGTCCTCGAGGTCGCCGAGGCTGACGTGGCCGCGCACGAACCAGTCGCCGTTGGTGAGCCGGCGCACCGCGGCGGCGCGCGGGTCGGTCTCGTCCTCGATCTCCCCCACCACCTCCTCGAGGATGTCCTCGACGGTGACGATGCCGACCGTCCGCCCGTACTCGTCGACGACCACCGAGAGCGAGGTGCGCTGCACCTGCAGGTCATGCAGGAGGTCGTCGAGCGGGCGCGTCTCGGGGACGATCAGGGCGTCGCGGATCACCGTCTCGATCGTCGCCTCCGGCCCTTCGCTCATGTAGAGGCGGGCGAGGCTGTTGTTGTGGACGACCCCCTTCACCCGGTCCGGGTTGTCGTCCTCGATCACCACCAGGCGGGTGTGGCCGGAGGTGACGCAGCGCCGCAGCGCCGCCTCGACGGACTCGTCGGCGTCGACGGTGACCACCGCCGGGATCGGCGTCATCACCTCGCGCGCCTCCTGTTCATGCAGGTGGAAGACGCCCGCCAGGTGGCCCGCTTCGTCGGGGTCGAGGCCGCCCTGTCTGGCGCCGCGGGCGATGATCAGGCGGAGCTCCTCGGGCGAGGTCTCCTCCGCGTTCTCGACCTTGATCCGCAGCACTTTGTGGACCAGGAAGTTGGCGGGCACGTTGGTGGCGACGATCAGCGGGTGGAGCACCCGGCCGAGGAAGATCAGCGGCCCGGTGACCCGGATCAGGGTCGGCTCGGCGCGGCCGATCGCGATCATCTTCGGCGACTGCTCGCCGAGGATCACGTGTAGGAAGGTGACGATGATGAAGGCCAGGGCGATCGCCAGCGCGAGCGCCACGGCGTGGCTGGCGAAGCCGAAGATCGGCTCCAGCAGCGTCGCCAGGGCAGGCTCGCCGAGGAAGCCGATGCCCAGCGAGGCAAGCGTGATCCCGACCTGGCTGGTGGCGACGAACTCATCGACCCGGTCGAGCTGGTCGAGCGCCCGGGCGGCGCCCCGCACGCCCTCGTCGCGCATCTGCTCGAGGCGGGCGCGGCGCGATCGCACGACCGCGAACTCGGCGGCGACGAAGAAGCCGTTGATCGCGATCAGCAGCAGCAGAAGGACGAGCAGCAGGACGCTCATCGGCTATGCGGCCCGGTACTTCGGGCTGGAACGTCGTCGGCCATTCGGCCTTCCCAATATAGCCGGAGTTCCCACGGATCCCCGTGAGGCTGCCATATTCAGGGCCGGACGATGAAGGTCGCGACGCTCAATGAGATGCTGGAAGAAGTGGTCCGCCTCGGCGAGGCGACCGGCACCGGCGAGGAGGCGCACGAGCTGCGCGGCGAACTCGAGGGCCGCCTGGCGACGGTGCGCGCGGCGGTCGCCGGGGCCACCGTGCCGCGGGTCGTCGCACTGGAGCGGCTGATCGAGCCGGTCCGCGTGGCGGGCTTCTGGGTGCCGGAGATGATCGCGATCGCAGGCGGCGAGGACGTCGCCGGCTCCCCCGGCCTCTCCCCCGCCGACGTCGGCTGGGGCGAGCTCGCGAGCCTCAGTCCCGACGTCGTGATCGTGATGGTCGACGGCTACCTCGAGGACGTGCAGGCGCAGGCGATGGAGGTCTGGGAGCACATCGAGAGCCTCGGCGCCGACCGCATCTTCGCCGTCTCCGCCCAGGCCGCCTTCAGCGACGCCGGGCCGAGGTTGATCGACGGCGTGGAGCTGGTCGCCCACCTGCTGCACCCCGATCTGATGAACGCGCCAGGGAACACGCCGTTTACGCGGTTGCGGAGCCCCGCACCGCGGACTGCCTCGGCGTAGGAGGGGTTCGCGGGGCAGGAGCGGGGGTCGTGGCGCGGGCGGCTGGGGACGGCGGGGTTCGTGGCCCGGTCGATTGGGGACCACACGTCCCGGGCGTCTCGTGGCGGCCCTGGCAGGCTGTGGCCGCCACGAGACGCCCGGGACGCGAGGCTTTCGGGTGGATTGGCACAGGTCCGTGGCCCTGGCGGTCGCGCTGCAAGCTTTGCTGTTGCCATAGCAACACGAAGGCTTGCAGCGCGCGAGGATCCGGCAGTTGTGGTGCTCATGGCGACCACAACTGCCGGATCGCGGGCGACACCACACGGATCCGTGACGATCCGCACGCCTTCGTGACGATCCTCCCGTCCCCGAGACGCCTCCCCGGCGTCTCCCGCCCATCCCCACGAGACCCGGCCCTCTCGGCGGCGACCTCAGCCCGCCCGGGCCGCCGCCGAGAGGGCCGGGTCCCTCGGCGTCCGCTACCCGCCCCCGTCCGCCGCCGGCCCGCCGCGTCCCTTGCGGGCCCGGCCCCGCCCTCAAGCCACGGCTAAGCCAAACACAAAGCTGAGGACCCCCAGCGCGGCCATCGCGCCGAGCTCCATCCAGAGTCGATCCCGAGGGCTTCGCGGCCCCAATTTCCCGCGCTCGCCCGCGCTGATCAGAAGGCCGCAGAGCACCCCGCACACCAAGCCGCCGACGTGCGCCCCGATGCTGATCGACGAGATGGAGAAGGTGAACACCAGGTTGATCAGGATCAGGATCCCGATCTGGCCGGCGATCGCGTCCAGCCGCCGCCCGCGGGCGATGATGAAGGTCGCGCCGAGGACGCCGAAAATCGCCCCCGAGGCGCCCGCGCCGACCGTGTTCGGTTCGATCAGCAGGGCAGCGAACGATCCCGCCAGCAGCGAGGCGAAGTAGAGGACGACGAAGCGCGGCGTCCCGATCGAGGGCTCCATCAGCCGGCCGAGGATGAACAGCAGGTACATGTTAAGGCCGATGTGCCAGATGCTCACGTGGACGAAGCCGGCGGTGATCATCCGCCACCACTCGCCGCCTTCGCCGACCGCCGGGCCGAACAGGGCGCCGATGTTGAAGAGTTCGATCGTGCCGATGTTGGTGCCGCCCCCGCCCTTGGCAACCTCGACCAGGAAGACGATCACGTTGATCGCGATCAGCACCGCCGTCGCCGGGAAGGCTCCGAAGCCGCTCGCCGTCCCGGTCGGGTTGCGGACCACGCGGGTGCGCTGGTTGGCGCACTCGGGGCAGCGCATGCCGACCGGGGTCGGGGTCATGCAGTCGGGGCAGATCGGCCGCCCGCAGGAGGAGCAGGAGACGGCCGTCTCGCGGTTGGGATGGCGGTAACACGTTTGAGGCACGGCAGCGCAGCCTACAATCGCCGCCTATGGAGCCCGTAAGTCCGGCCCGCCTCTACGCCACCGCGGTCGGCGCGCTGCTCGTCCTGCTCGGCATCGTCGGCTTCTTCTACGGCTCCAGTTTCGGCTCCCCCGGCGCCATCGACCACACCCTCGGCGCCCTCCGCACCAACGCCTGGCTGAACCTCCTCTGGGCCGCGATCGGCGCCCTCGGCCTGCTCCTCGCCGGCACCGCATCCCGCGCCTACGCCATCGCGACGGGAACCCTCCTCACGGTCCTGGGCATCTGGGGCCTGATCCTCGACCCGGGCCAGTCCATCCTCGGCTTCCTCCCCGCCGCGGGAGCCAACGAACCCTTGAATCTCACCCTCGGACTGCTGGGGCTCCTCGCCGCCGCCGGAACCCCCCGGACGCGCTCCGTAAGGGCGAGCAGGGTGGCCCCTGAACGAACCTCCCCGCTGTTGCGAGAGAAGGGGCCACCCTGCTCGCCCCCCGCCGGCCCGTCCCTCCGCAGCTACGGCAGTAAGTCCCGAACCCCGCCGGCAAGCCCCTTCAGCCCGCTCGCCTCCTGCTTGCCTCTTCGCCGCAGCTCGAACAGCACCAGCGCCCCGGTCGCCACCCCGCCGACGCTGACCGCGACCACGGGCCGCACCCAGTTGCGCGGGTCCTTCAGGGCGCTCAGCTCGGAGTCGGAGAGCTCCTCGGCCCAGTCCGACAGCTCGGTCGCCGCCTTCGCCGAGAGCGCCGTGAAGGTGTCCTCGATCCGCCCCGAGAGACGCTCGGGCGGCTCGATCGGCTTCAGCACGTCGCCGAGCAGCGCCTCGATGTCCCAGACCTTCTCCCGCGGCTCCTCACTCGGAGTCATCGGCCATCTCCTCCTGCAGCTGTTTGATCGCGCGATGGATCAGCACCTTGGTCGCCCCGTCGGAGCGGCCCAGCGCCCGCGCGATCTCGCGGTTGTCCATGCCGAGGGCGAAGCGCATGATCAGCGCCTCGCGACGGTCGTCGGAGAGCGCGTCGAGGTTGGCCATCACCTGCCGCAGCTCCTCCCGCCCGGCGACCAGGTCCTCGGTGTCGTGCCGGGTCGCGATCGGGTCGGCGTTCTCCAGCGGCGTCTGCGGCCGCCGCGAGCGGTCGCGATAGTAGTTCGAGGCAAGGTTGTGGGCGATCCGGATCAGCCACGGCCGCAGCGGCCGGCCGGCCGACTCGCGCCGCGCCCGGTCGAAGTGCCGGTAGGCCTGCAGGAAGGCCTGCTCGGTGAGGTCCTCGGCGTCGTGGTGGTTCCCCACCCGGTAGTACGCGTACGAATAGACGTCGCGCAGGTGCTCCCGGTAGAAGGTCTCGAAGGCGCGGTCGAGCTCCGCCTTCGCCGCCGGAGCCAGTTCGCCAGGCTCGACGTTCTCCTCGGGGCCGCTCACCGGCCAAGCCTAGATGAGGGTTCAAGTGGCGCCGCGGGGTCATCGGAGCTCTCCACCGCCGCCTAGGCCGCCTGCCTCGCGCGCTCGGCGCGGCGCAGCCCGGCCACCCAGTCCTCCGCCGCGACCTCGCCGCGGATCAGCTTCGCCAGCCCCTCGAGCGCCTCGCCTTCGACCCCGGAGGCGGCGACGGCGTCGGCGAGCAGCGGGGTCGTGTCGAGGCCCTCGGAGGCCTGGCCGATCAGGGCCGGGATCTCCTCGGCCGGGGTGCCGGTGCCGAGCAGCTCGCCGGCGCGGCGGTTGCGCCCGGTCGGCGCCATCATCGTCGCGGTCAGGTCGCCGACCCCGGCCAGCCCGGCGAAGGTCTCCAGCTCGGCCCCGTGGGCCAGCCCGCAGGCGATGCACTCGCGCCAGATCTCGGCGACCGCGATCCCGGCCGCGTTCAGCCCGTGCGGCTCGGCCGCGGCGGCGGCCAGCGCGGCGGCGTTCTTGGCGGCGCCCGCCATCTCCACCCCGACCACGTCGCCGGAGCGCTCGCAGACGAGCCCGGCGCGGTCGAAGACCTCGCCGAGCTGGGCGCGCAGGTCGGGGTCGGCGGAGCCGAGGACCAGGGCGGCGGAGCCGGAGACCGCCTCGGCCGCGTGGGCCGGGCCGCCGAGGCAGGCGATCGCCCGGGCGCGCACCCGTTCGGCGACGTACTCGGAGGGCAGCTGGCCCTGCGGCGCGACGAGGCCCTTGGTGAGCAGCAGGATCGAGGAGCGTTCTCCGGCCCGGTCGGCGATCGAGCCGACCGCCGCGGGGAGCGATTTGGAGGGGATCGCAAGGATGATCAGGTCGAGGCCGACGAGCTCGATCTCGGCCGCCGGGCGCACGTCGATCGACTCCGGCAGCGGCACCTCCGGGAGGTAGCGGCGGTTCTCGCCGTCCTCGATCAACACGGCCGCCTGCGCGGCGGTACGGGCCCCCAACTGGACCTCGAGGCCGCCGCGGGCCAGCAGCACGGCGATCGCCGTCCCCCAACTGCCCGCTCCGATCACGGCGGCGCGGCGCATCGGCGGCAGCCCTCCCAGGTCTTCCCACTGCAGGAGGACGTTGGGCCAGATCCGCGAGGTGACCGTGACCGCGAGCGCCTGCGAGGGCTCCTCGGCCCGCGGGAAGGTCATCGCCTTGCCGAGCCGGACCTTCACCTTGCGCGGCCGGATGCGCCAGCCGCGACGGACGTGTTCGGTGCCGATCACCGCGGTCGGCAGGACCGGGGCGCCGGTCTGCAGGGCGAGTCGTCCCACGCCGCGCTTCGGGTTGGCGAGGCTGCCGCGGCGGATCCGGGTGCCCTCCGGGAAGATGCAGAGCGTCCCGCCCCGTTCGACCACCATGCGCGCGGTCGTCATCGAATCCTCGTCGGATTCGCCGCGCCGGATCGGGAAGGCGCCGAGCCGGGAAAGGAACCAGGCCTGTAGCGGCTTCTGGAAGAGCTCGACCTTGGCGACGTAGTTCATCGGCCGGTGCCAGGGCAGGCAGGCGCCGACGACGAAGGGGTCGAGGAAGCTGCGGTGGTTGGCGGCGACGATCAGGCCGCCTTTGACGTGGCGGGCGTGGGCGCGGCCGGTCCGCGAGAGGCGGAAATAGATGAGGAAGAAGGGGACGAACGCCAGCCGGATGACCACGTAGAGCGGCCAATTGACACTGTGCTTGCGCGTGTAGGCGTGCAGCGCCGCGAGGCGCTCGTCGGTGATCACGCTGTCGGCTACACGGGTATGAGCCTCGGGTTACGCGCCGTTCAGGTCTGCGGCGCGCGCGGGTTGACCACCGGCCGCAAGTTCGGCTCCACCTCGTCGCGGAGGTGCTCGAAGGCGGGCGGCAGCGAGAGCTTCTCGCCGAGGTGCTCGAGCGGCTCGTCGACGGTGAAGCCCGGTCCCATCGTGGCGATCTCGAACAGCACCCCGCTCGGCTCGCGGAAGTAGATTGACTTGAAGTAGAACCGGTCGATCTCGGGGGTCGGGTGGGCGCCGGCGGCGATCGCCTTGTCGCGCCAGGCCATGTGCTCCTCGATCGTCGAGGCCCAGGCGACGTGATGCACCGAGCCGGCGCCCTGGACCGCGCGCACGTCCGGCGGCAGGTCATAGGTGTAGAGGGCGCCGCGCTCGGCGCCGCGCGCCTCCCAGCCCGCGTCGGTCGCCTCGAACTCGAGCGCCTCCAGCAGCTCCGTGCTCGCCTCCGGCGCCGCCGCGTAGGCGCGCACGGCGTGGAAGC
>DATEDJ010000131.1:0-24172 GCA_035281725.1 Solirubrobacterales bacterium | reverse complement strand
GGCCGGTAGGCATCGAGGGCGGCACGGACCTTCGACCAACCCCGGTGGCCCTTGCTGCGGTCGAGGAGCCCGCGCATCTCGCGTAGGTCGAAGACCTTCTCGTCGTCGGCGCGCTCGATGAAGCGGGCGACGGTCTTCGGGCGGGAATCGGCGGCCAGGTCGAGGATGGTCCGGGGCAGCGAGGTCAGCGGGATGCTGTCACGCACCGTTCGGTCGGCCGCCGCCAGATCGGAGCGGTGCACGACGAAAGGCCGCGGTGCGCGACGTCCCTTCGGGGAGGTCACGTGGACGGTGCCCGGCCTCGACTGGAGCAGTCCCCACAGCCAGGCCGCCGACCAGTGGCTGGCGACGGAGGGTGATGAGGCGAGGACCGCCGCCATGCAGCGCCCGTGCCAGGAGAGGCGCCGGTACCCGACCACGTACACGCCTCGGTGCAGGCGATGCAGCCGTCCCGCCTTCGCGGCCTTCGCCACGGCGTTCCGCCCGTATCCGAGCCCGTCCAACTGACGGGTCGCGACCACCCCGTGCTGCCTCCTCGCCAGCTCGGCCAGCGCTCCGTGCCGGGGTCGTCGTCCTTTGTCACCCACAGGGTTACTAAGGACGCGGACCCCTCGAACTCTCCCCCCTTCGGAGCCCAGGGTTCAAGTCGGCGGGGCTCGCTGCCGATCTCCGGGGAGACGTGGTCATCGTCGAAGAGAAACCCAAGGCGCCGCTCGAGCCGCCGCCGCGCGAACTGTCGCCGATCCGGGTGGTCGTCCTGGTGGTCGTGATGCTTGCGATCGGCTTAGGCGTCTGGCAGCTGGTCACCAAGGAAACGCCGGCCAGCGCCGCCAAATCGGGCGCGACCCCCGTCTACTCCCCTTATGTGGACGTGACGCTGACCCCGACCTACCCGTTCCAGCTGCCGTCGGCCAATCCGGTCTCGAGCGTCTACCTCGCCTTCGTCGTGTCCGACAAAGAAGAAGCGTGCACGCCGTCCTGGGGCACCTTCTACACGCTCGACTCGGCCGAGGGTGGGCTCGATCTCGATGCCCGCGCGGCCCAGCTCCGCAGCCAGGGCGGCAGCGTGATGATCTCCTACGGCGGCCAGGCCAACACCGAGCTCGCGGTCGACTGCACCGACCCGACGAAGTTGGAGCAGGCCTACCTCGAACCGATCAGGCGCTACAAGGCGAGCGGGATCGACCTCGACATCGAGGGCGCCAACCTCGCCGACACCGCCGCCAACGCCCGCCGCGCGACCGCGATCGCCGCGATCCAGAAGGAGCTCGCGGCGGAAAGGAAGCCGCTGAAGGTCTGGATGACCCTGCCGGTCTCCAGCCACGGGCTGACCGCGGAAGGGGTGGCCGCGGTGCAGGCGATGCTGAAGGCGAAGGTCGACCTGGCCGGAGTCAACGCGATGACGATGGACTTCGGCCCGGGCGAAGGCGCCGAAAAGGACATGCTGGGGACGATCGAGCACGCCCTCGACGCGACCCAGGCGCAGGTCCAGTCGATGTGGCGCGAGGCCGGCCTGCCGAGCAGCGCCGGGGCCGCCTGGGGCCACGTCGGCGTCACCCCGATGCTCGGCGTCAACGACGTCACCGACCAGCGCTTCACCACCAAGGACGCCAAGGAACTGGCCAAGTTCGTCGACGCCCGCGGCATCCCCCGCGTCTCCGCCTGGTCGCTGAACCGCGACTCGCAGTGCGGCGGTGCCTTCGCCAAGACCGGCGAACTCTCCAACACCTGCAGCGGCGTGGTGCAGAAGCCGCTCGAGTTCACCCACATCTTCAGCAAGCTGCGCGGGACCAAGACCGCCGGCAAGGAAGCGACCGCGGCGAGCGCCGCCACCGAAGCCAAGCCGCACACTATCGTCGACGACCCGAAGACCAGCCCCTACCCGATCTGGCGTCCGGCCGCCGCCTACGGGACCGGCTACAAGGTCGTCTGGCAGGGCCAGATCTACCAGTCCGGCTGGTGGAACCAGGGCACCCCGCCCGGGACCGCCGCCGCCGACGCGCCCAGCGGCCCCTGGCAGCCGATCGGCCCGGTGCCCGCGGGCAGCAAGGCGCCGAAGCTGGTCAAGCTGACCAGCGAAGGCGTCCCCACCTGGTCGCCGACCCGCGTCTACCACGAAGGCGACCGGGTCGAATTCGACGGGATGCCCTACCAGGCCCGCTGGTACACGCAGGGCGAACAGCCGAAAGCCGAACTGCCCTCCGACCCGAGCGCCCCCTGGGAACCGCTCTTCAAGTACCCGGGCGAGCCGAACTCAGGAGCCGAAACCGAATGAGCATCTTCCGTCGTGAGCAGGACGCCGGCCCGCGCCGTCAGTGGGGCGCCGACAAAAACATGGACCCGATGCCGCAGGTGCCGCGCATCGCGGGCGACTGGACGATGGCGATCGGCCGCTTCGGCGTCGTCTTCACCGTCGCCGCCTGGGCCGCGCTCTTCATCACCGTGGTCAACGGGCAGGTGATCGAAGGGGTCGCCGGCCACGCCAGCCTGATCGAGACCGTCGGCTTCCTCACCGCCGTCACCCTGCTCGCCGCCTCGGCGACCGCCTACCTCTTCGGCCGGCTCGGCTTCTACTACCGGACCAAAGAAGGCCGCCGCACGCCGCGGGCGATGCTGGATGAGTTCTTCGCCGAGCGCCGCCCCACGGTCACCGCGCTGATCCCCTCCTACCAGGAGGAGCCCGGCGTGATCCTGATGACGCTGCTCTCGACCGCGCTGCAGGAGTACCCCGACCTGCGCGTCGTCCTCCTCGTCGACGACCCGCCGAACCCGCGCTACGCCGGCCCGCGCAAGCTGCTCGACTCGGCCCACGCGCTGCCCGCCGAGGTCGAGCGCCTGCTCTCCGAGCCGCGGCGCCGCTTCGACCGCGCGCTGGAGGGCTTCGAGATCTCGATCGACCCCTCGCTGCCGACCACCGCGGGCGACGTCCACGCGCTCGCCGCCGAGTACGAGTATGCGGCCGGCTGGATCCACAGCCTCAGCGACCAGTACCACGTGTCCGACCACAACGAGGCCTTCTTCGCCACCCACGTGCTGGGCAAACTGGCGACCGACCTCGAGGTGATCGGCCGCGCCCTGCGCACCGCGGCCGACTCCGAGCCGGAGAAGATCGACGCCGCCCGGATGGCCCAGCTCTACCGCCGTCTCGCCTGGACCTTCCGCGCCGAGGTCTCGAGCTTCCAGCGCAAGCGCTTCGCCTCGCTCTCCGCCGAGCCGAACAAGGCGATGAACCTGAACAGCTACATCGGCCTGATGGGCGGCGCCTACCGCGAGGTCCAGACCCCGGCCGGGCTGTACCTCGTGCCCGCCGGCGACGCCGAGCCCGACCTCTTCGTCCCCGAATCCGACTACATCCTCACGATCGACGCCGACAGCGTGATCATGCCGGAGTACTGCCTGCGGCTGGTCCACCTGATGGAGCGCGAGGAGCACCAGAAAGTCGCCGTCGCCCAGTCCCCCTACAGCGCCTTCCCCGGCGCGGCGACGCGGCTCGAGCGGATCGCCGGCGCGACCACCGACCTCCAGCACATCATCCACCAGGGGATGACCTACCACGAAGCCACCTTCTGGGTGGGGGCCAACGCGATCCTCCGCAAACGCGCCCTCGACGACATCGAGCAGATCGAGTACAAGGGCCCGTTCAAGATCTACCGCTACATCTCCGACCGCACGGTGATCGAGGACACCGAGTCGACGATCGACCTCGCCGCGGGCGGCTGGACGCTCTACAACTACAACGAGCGGCTCGCCTTCAGCGCCACGCCGCCGGACTTCGGCTCGCTCGCGATCCAGCGCAACCGCTGGGCCAACGGCGGCCTCCTGATCCTGCCGAAGATGTGGCGGGCGGTCCGCGAGCGGCGCAAGCGCGGCGAGCGGACCTCGATCGGTGAGCTGCTGCTGCGGCTCAACTACATGGCCTCGATCTTCTGGGCCTCGCTCTTCGTCCTCTGCCTGATGATCATCCCGTTCAACGGGCACCTCGTCTCACCGCTCACCTACGCGGTCGCGGTCCCCTACTTCGTGGCGATGGCGATCGACCTCAAGTACTGCGGCTACAAATACTTCGACGCCGCCCGCATCTACGGCTTCAACCTGCTGCTGCTGCCGGTCAACCTGGCCGGGAGCCTCAGCTCGCTGGTCCAGGCGCTGACCGGGGCGAAGGGCAAATTCATGCGCACGCCGAAGGTCCGCAACCGCACCGTCCCGGCCTTCATCTACGTCGTCCTGCCCTACCTCCTGGTCGGCTGGTCGGTCTACACGTTCAAGGTCGCCTACGAACACGACCTCTGGTCGAACGCGGTCTTCGCCGCGATCAACGGGCTGCTCGGCGCCTACGCGATCATCGCCTTCGTCGGCATCCGCGACTCGATCGTCGACATCTGGGTCAACGTCGTCTCCTGGCTCTACAAGCCCGAGGGGCCGAAGAAGATGGCCGCCCGCGCCCCCGCCGCGACCGAGCCGACCGAGGCCGGGGTCGCCAACTGGGAGCTGGTCCTCTACCTCGGCCACGCCGATCGGCGCCGTCGCTCGCGCGAGGTCCCGGAAGCCGCCGGCGACCCCGACCGCGCGCCGCTGACCCTGCCGGTCTCGGCCCCCGTGGTCGACCCGGCCGAAATCGGCACCGCCGACCTGGCCTCCGAGACGACCTGACGACTACGACATCCGACGAGGCCCACTCGACGGCCTCTCGCCGCCGGGCGGGCCGGCCGATACGCGGTAGTACCAAAATGCCCTCCGCCATCCTCGCCCCCATGGACCTCGAGACCCGCTTCTGGCTGCGCAGCGTCGCGATCGGCGGCTGGGCCAGCCTGCTGGTCGCCGCCGCGGGGTTCGTCTACACGCTCATCTACGCCCAGGGGACGAACGAGCTCGGGATCCTGCTGACGCTCGGCGCCGTGATCGCGATGGGGGCGGCGGCGCTCTGGCTGATCCCCTGGACTCGCCTCGGCCGCTCCCGCATGCGCGAGGTCCTGGTGCTCTCCTGGGCGCTCGGGATCGTCGCCGCGATCACCCTGATGGCGGCGCTCGACGGCGGCGCCAGGAGCCCGCTGGCCCTGGCCCTGATGCTGCCCTCGATCTTCGCCTCGCTCGCCTTCTCCCGGGTCTGGGTGCTGATCGTCGGGATCGCCGCCGAGGCCGGCTTCGGCCTCCTCTGCCTGATCGGCGTGCCCGGCGGCGGCACCGCGCTCGTCGGTGCGGTGGTGCTCGCCGCGGCGATCACGATCGGCGCCCGGCAGGCCGACTTCCATCAGGAATGGCGGCGCCAGCTTGCCCGGCACTCGCTCACCGATCCACTCACCGGGTTGCTCAACCGGCGTGGCTTCGAGGCCAGCTGGAGGCGGGCGCCTTCGCCGGTGGCCGGCGCCTCCCGCACGACGCTGGTGCTGATCGACCTCGACCTCTTCAAGGACTACAACGATGTCCACGGCCACCAGGCCGGCGACGATCTGCTGCGCTGGGTCGGCGCCGAGCTGCGGGCGACGGTGCGAGGGACCGACTCGGTGGCCCGGATGGGCGGCGACGAGTTTGCGGTGCTGATGCCGGACACGGACGCCAGCTCGGCGGTACCGCTGGTCGAGCGGATCGAGGAGCGGCTCGCACAGCGGGCGCCGCACTCGCTCGGCACCGCCAGCTCGCCCGAACACGGAGCCGCGCTCGAACAGCTCTACCGGGTCGCCGACGAACAGCTCTACCGAGACAAGCTTGTGGGAACCAGCCACCGGGTGGCGGGGTCCGGGGGGACCCCCGAACGAACCTCCCGGCTGATGTGAGGGAGGGGTCCCCCGGACCCCGCTCAGGCCCGGCGCTCGGAGATCGAGCCGACGACCACGCGGTCGCGACCCTGGCCCTTCGCCCGGTACATCGCCCGGTCGGCGGCGCGGAAGCAGGTCTCGGCGTCGGGCACGTCACCGTGCAGCCGGCAGAGGCCGACGCTGGCGGTGCAGTCGCGCTCCCCGTCGGCGGCGGTGACCGCTAGCCGCAGCTCTTCGGCGACCGCGCGGGCCTGGGCGAGGTCGATATCACGGAGGATGACGGCGAACTCGTCGCCGCCGATCCGGGCCGCGACGTCGGGATCGTGGATCCGCTCGTCGAGGGCGCGGCCGACCAGTCGGATCAGCCGGTCGCCGGCGACGTGGCCGTCGGAGTCGTTGACCTTCTTGAAGCGGTCGAGATCGAGCAGCAGCAAAGCCGCGGTCTCGTTCCCCTCGCGGCAGCGGACGATCTGCCGCTTCAGTTCCTCCTCGAAGCGACGGCGGTTGTAGAGCGACGTGATCTGGTCGCGGTTGGCGAGTTCGTAGGTGTGCTGCTCGAGCCGCTTGCGCGCCGAGATGTCCTGGACCTGGGAGATGAAGTGGCGCGGCGTGCCGTCCTCCTCGCGCACCATCGCCACCGCCAGCAGCACCCAGATCAGGTGCCCGTCCTTGGTGAAGTAGCGCTTCTCCATCTCGTAGGTGTCGAGTTCGCCGGACAGCAGTTCATCGACCTGGGCCAGGTCAGCATCGAGGTCGTCGGGGTGGGTGATCTGCTGGAAGGTCATCGCCCTCAGCTCCTCGGCCGAGTAGCCGACGATCGCGGCGAGCTTCTGGTTGACGTGGAGGAAGCGGCCGTCGACGCCGACGATCGCCACCCCGTGCGGGGCGGCGTGGAAGGCGGCCTCGAAGTCGCGCTGCAGGTGGCCGGCGCGGCGCTCGGCCTCGTGGCGCTCGGTGAGGTCGTCGTACCAGGCGATCCGGTACTGGACGTCGCCTTTCTCGTCGCAGGCAGCCATCACCTCGGCGCGGACCGGAAAGACGCCGCCGTCGAGCCGCACGTGCTCGGAGTCGTAGGACACGAAGGTGTTCTGGTCGATGGTCCGGGTGGCATCGGGAAGGCGCCCTTTCCACTCGTCGGTGAAGAGGGCGCCCAGCGGTTTGCCGACGAAGTCTCCGACCGTGCCGCCGTGCATCTCGGCCAGCGCCGGGTTGAGCGAGATGATCGTGCCGGTCTTCGCATCGACCACGCTGATCCCGCGGCTGGTTCGTTTGAAGCAGATCTCCCACATCCGCCGCAGGGCGTCGCCGGCGATCTCGCTGCCGACGTTGCGGCCGATCACGACCATCTCGACCGTCTCGCCCGTCTCGTCGCGGATCGGCCTGCCGATCGTCTCGCACTCGATGTAGGCGCCGTCCTTTTGGCGGAAGCGATAGCGGACGTCGACCCGGTCGCTCCCCTTCAGCATCGCCGCGAAGGCGCCGCGGACGTCATCGACGTCGTCGGGATGGACGAAGTCCAGGCTCTGGCGACCGAGCAGCTCCTCCGGCTCGTAGCCGACCAGCTCGCGCGCGCGCGCCGAGACGTAGGTGTACCTGCCGTCCGGGGAGTGCCGCGAGGCCAGCTCGCCGAGCGTGTCGGCGAGGAACTCGAATCCGTCGAGATGGGTGGACGCGCTGGGCATGTCCGTCTATCGGTTGCCTCGTGGTGGTGGTTTTAGGGGCTGCGGCGCCGTTGTATCGCGTTCTTCAGCTAAATCGCAAGCGTTTTTCCAAGCCCGTCACAACTGGGTCCACAAGCCCGTCATAAGTGGGCTCCGGAGCCCGTCACAACTGGGTACGGCCCGCCGGGACGCGGAGTCCGGCTCTCGGTTCGAGCCACGCCACGTGCAGACCAGTACGGCCGTGTTCAGCGGTCAAACGGGCATCGGCACCCCAGATCCGACGCAGGCGCCCAGGCGTGAGGACGTCGGTCGCCAGCCCCGCCGCCTCGGTGCGTCCATCGTGTACGACCACGACTCGGTCGGCCACCCGCCGCGGCGAGCGCCAGGTCGTGGACGACGACCAGCGCGCCGAGGCCCCGTCCGGCGAGCTGACCGTCCGCACCCCCTACGACGAGCCGATCGACGACGCCGAAGGCCTGCGCGAGGCAACCGTGAAGCCCGCCCACCGCGCCCGGGGAATCCTCGCCACCCGGTAGCAGAACTGCTACTTTGGTTGCATGGCGACCATCCCCCAGAAAGAGCTGCGCAACAACATCGGACAGGTGCTGAAGCGCGCCGAGGAAGGCGAGGAGCTGACGATCACCGTCGCCGGGCGGCCCGTGGCTCAGCTCGGGCCGATTCGCAGGGCGCACTGGGTGCCCAGCAGCCGCCTTGCCAAGCTCCAGGCTCTGCCTCCCGATCCCAGGTTGGAGAAAGATCTCGAGCGGATGGGGGGCGAGATGGTGGATCCCTGGACTGATTAGAGGGTCATGTTCATGGCCCTCCTCCTCGACACCTCGGTCCTGATCCACGGCCTCTCGGATCCTTTGGACAAAGTCGCGATCAGCGCCGTATCGATCGCCGAGCTTCACTTCGGTGTCCTCATCGCCCCTGACGACGATGCCCGCGCCCGGCGCCTGCAGCGGCTCGCGATGATCGAGGAGACCTTCTTCCCGCTTCCCTTCGACACCGATGTAGCGCGGGAGTGCGGTCGACTTCACGCGGCGGTCGCGCAGCGAGGAGGCAAACCGCGACGGCGGTCCTTCGACCTCGCGATCGCGGCGACCGCCAAGGTCCACGGCGTCCCCCTGCTGACGACGAACACCGCGGACTTCAAGTTGATCGAGGACCTGGTCGAGGTTCGCTCGCCGAGGACTGGGAGTTAGAGCTGTAGGTCGAGCTCGACCGTGCCGCTGTCGGTGGTGATGCGCAAGACGCGAGCGTCGGGCGGAGGAGCGGGGGCGAAGCCGAAGTGGGCGCGGGAGTTGGGACTGCCGCCATAGCTTGCGCGGCCGTTCTCGTAGTAGTCGGTACCGAGGTCGTCCCCGATTCGCATCGGCGGGCGCGGCGAGTCACGCATCTTCTCGATGGCCTCCGCTCTCGGCATCCCGGTGTCGTAGGTGAATTCGACGATCAGGCCGTCGGTGTAGAGCTCGGCGACGAGGATCCGCTCGGCCGCGCCCGGCTGGGGCGGGGCGACCACAGTGCGCTGATATTTCTTGCCGCGGAACTTGGGTTTCCCGCGGGCGGCCTCGTAGGCGAGACGACGGCGATCCTCCTCGTCTTTCTCCCAGGGCTCCATGTCCTCGAGGTCGATAGGCCCACTATGCCCCTGCCACCTGGTGGAGCTACTCGCGACGAAACCGTCTCCACGCAACATGGCCTCGGCGCGCACGCCGTCGGAGTAGCCCACGCTGAGCTCGGTCTGGCCATCGTGGCGTAGCTTCAGCTCGATCTCGGGCCGACCGGGGATCGCCGCGTCGGCGAATCGCTTGGCCAGCTCCTCGGCGCGGGAGCGCAGCACCGCCTCGTCGTCACCAAAGCCGCCGGCCCGGCGCGCATCGGCGAGGAGGCCGAGGGTCACGCGGTTCAGAAGAAGACCCGCCGTCTCCGCCTGGCGGCGCTCCTCCCCGCTCCGCCCCGCACCCCACATCACGCCGGCCCCAGCTCGATCGTGACATTCGTCATGTCCAGTCCGATTTCCAGGCGCGAGGCGTGGTCGGGGATCGCCGGGGAGAACTCACACGTGCAGCGGAGCATCCCCTTGCCGTTCTGGTCGACGCTTCCGCCCCGGTCGCTGAACTCGGTCTCGAGCCCGTCGTCAAGCGTGATCTCCTGCGGCGCGGTGTCGCTCAGATCCCAGGGTTCGTCGGGGTCCGGGTCCTTCTGCCTCGGGCGGGGGACCAGGTAGTTGACGATCAGGCCGGTGTCGTAGAGGACGAGGTGGGTCACCACCGGGCCGCCCCGGTCCTGTCCCGGCGGGCCGGCGACGACGCCGAGCAGATGCTCGAGGCGGTGGCGATTCTGACGTTCTTTGCTGCGCCGCTCCATCTCAGGCCGCCGCGCCGCGGCCTCCCGGCGGCGGCGCTCCATCAGCTCGATCTCGGCGATGACCTCCGGGGCCAGCTCGTCCTCGGGTGCACCGTAGCCCTCGATCGTCTCGGGATCGCTGAGGCTTCCATCCGGCCCGAGGATCCAGACGTTCGATGCGGGCTCTTCGCCGGCGGCCACGCTTTGGCGCACGCGCAACCGTCCCTCTCCGGCCGCTGCCACCCAGGTCCCGCCGGCGCCGAGGTAGGTGAGCGGGCCGTCGGGATCCTCGTAGGTGGCCCAGACTTCCTCGCCCTCGGGTCCCTTCGCGATGGTCGCGATCAACGCCTCGATCCCGGCGCGGCCCTGCGGGAACTCGTCGGCGTCGCCGAGCGCTCCCAGCAGTCCGGCGGTGGCGATCAGCAGCGGATCCCCGAACCGGATCTGAGCTTTGTGCACGCGCTTCCCCTCGGCCACCGGATCAGGTTAGGACGCGGCGCACATTTCGGTTGCCGCGACCCGAAATGTGCCTCGCGTCGGGTGCAGGGAGGGAACTTCGCTACCGTGGAGAAGTCGGGTTGGCCCCACGGCCACCCGAGAGAACCCGTTTCCTCCACGTGCAACTGGCACTTCGGGGCTGCTGGATCTCCCCCGAAGAAGTCAATTCAAGGAGCACTCACATAGCTACGTTTGCCGACCTCGGCACCTCCAGGTCGGTGGTAGATGCGCTGCGCGCGCGGTCGATCACCGAGCCTTTCCCCATTCAAGAGATGGTCATCAGCGAAGCGCTCGATGGCCACGACCTGCTCGTCCAGTCGCCGACCGGCTCGGGCAAGACGCTCGCCTTCGGCGTGCCGCTCGTCGACATCCTCGAGCCCGGCGCCTATGGGCCGCAGGCGCTGATCCTGGCGCCGACCCGCGAGCTCGCCTCGCAGATCGTCGATGAGCTCGAAGTCCTCGCCAAGGCCCAGCGACTGCGCGTAGCCGCGGTCTACGGCGGCGTCGGCTTCGGTCCCCAGATCGCCGCCGCGAAGAAGGCCGACATCCTGGTCGCCACGCCCGGCCGGCTCGAGGACCTGATCGGCCGCGGCGCGGTCGAGCTCGACCAGGTCCGGGTCCTCGTCCTCGACGAGGCCGACCGGATGCTCGACATGGGCTTCCGCCCGGCCGTCGACCGGATCGTCAGGCTGACCCCGGACGATCGCCAGACCCTGTTCTTCTCGGCGACGCTCGAGGGCGCCGTCGGCAAGGTCGCCCGCGACTACACCTTCAAGGCGCGGTCCCACACGCACTCGCCGCCGGAGGAGGCCGCCGCCGACATCGACCACCGCTTCCTGCGGGTCGAGTCGCAGGGCGCCAAGCTCGACCAGCTGGTCGCCTCGCTCGGCGAGGAGGAGCCCGGCCGCTCGCTGGTCTTCGTCCGCACCAAGCGTGGCGCCGACCGGCTGGTCAAGCGGCTGCGCAGCAAGGACGTCGAGGCGGTCGCGATGCACGGCGACAAAAGCCAGCGTCAGCGTGAAAACGCCCTCGCCCGCTTCGAGCGCGGCGAGGTGCTGACCCTGGTCGCCACCGATGTCGCCGCGCGCGGGATCGACGTCCCCGACGTGGTCCGCGTGTTCAACTACGACGCGCCCGAGGACCGGGCCGCCTACGTCCACCGGATCGGCCGCACCGGACGCGCCGGGCGGACCGGCACCGGGATCAGCTTCGTCCTCGCCGACGAGGTGAAGGAGATGCGGAAGATTGCCGCAGCGCTCGGGCTGGAGTTCGAGGGACGGACCGGGAGCGCGACGGCGAAGCCGCGGCGCGAGGAGCAGAAGCCGAGCCAGGGTCACTCGAAGGCGCGCCACGGCGGCCAGGACAACGGCAGGCCACGCCACTCCGGCGAGAAGCGCCACGCCTCCTCGGCGAAAGAGGCCCGTGTCGCCGACGGCCCGCGCCGCAAACGCCGCCGCCGCAGGCGCAAGCCCGCCGCGACCGCGAGCTAGCTCACCACGGCGGCCGGGTCGAGGCCGTAGTGGCGGGCGGTGTCGGTGAAGAGGGTCTTCAGCAGCGCCCGGTTGATCGGGCCGCCGGGGCGGCCGAGGGCGCTCGGGCGGTAGGCGATCGTCCAGGTGAAGCGGCAGGCGTCGGCGCCCTTCGACTCGACCAGGTAGTCCTCGGCGAGGCTCTTGACGATCGGCGCGGTGGTCTCGACCACGTAGAAGCAGTGGCGCCGGCCCTCCTCCCAGAGGAAGTAGTGCTCGCGCAGCTTGTCGGTGCCCGCGAGCGCCTTCACTTCGCGGGTGGTGCCGACGCCGAAGGGCCGCGGCGAGGTCCAGGTCACCTGGTTGAGGATCCGGCACCAGTCGAGGGCGGTGTCGCTGGTCAGTTCACCCCAGACCTCGGCCGCCGGGCGCGGGATCTCGAAGCCCGCGCGCAGCCGCAGCGGCGCCTCGATGAAGAAGGTCTCGTCGACCGGTTGGCATTTGAACCAGGGTCCGATCGCGCGAGACTATCCCGATGGCGATCGTCACGCTCGATCCCGAGGGCTACCGCCGCCGCCAGCGCCGCCGGGCGCTGATCGGTTGGATCGGCGGCTTTCTCGCGATCGTCGCCTTCTTCGTCCTCGCCGCGGTCTTCGGCCACGACCACCACGAACGGCGGATCATCAACGTGCCCTATGGCGACGTGATGACCTCGGGCGACTTCGCCGAAATCCACCTCGGCGAAGAAGACGTGGTGGTACTGGAACGGCTCGCCCAGACCGGCAGACCGGAAGAACTGACGAAGAAGTTCGTCCTCGTGCTCTTCCCGCCCCCGCCCGAAGACACCTACTGCGTGTACTGGGAGTTCTCCGACGAACCGGAAATCTTCGCCCGCCTCTGCTTCTCGACCGACGACGGGGAACTGGTCGACAAGCGCCGGCACAACGTGCTCCACCCGCCGCTCGGCGGCCAGGGCACGGTCGTCTGAGCCAACCGCGTCGACGTAGTCGAAAGGCGGTTCAAGAAGTCGATCCAGGTGACCGATAGAGGGCGATGCGCCTCGTCCGACACCTCACCTTCAGCAACGTGATCGCCGTCGTTGCCCTCTTCATCGCCTTGGGCGGAGCTGCCTATGCGGGCAGCAAGCTCAACGGCAAGAGCATCGTCAACGGCTCGATCGGCGGCGGGAAGTTGAAGAACGAAACGATCACCGCCAACAAGATCAAGAAGGGCACGATCACCGGCGCCCAGATCAAGGAAGGGTCGATCACCTCGACCACGATCAACGTCTCGACCCTGGGGACGGTGCCGTCGGCGACGACCGCGCAGACGGCCCAGAGCGCGACCACGGCGCAGAGCGCCACCACCGCCCAGACGGCGACCACGGCGCAGACGGCCATCAGCGCGACGACCGCCAAAACTGCGACCACTGCTGACGAAGCGAACACCGCGGCGAACGCCGCCCACGCGACGACCGCCGACGACGCCGACGCGATCGAAGGCGAGTCCGGCGCCGAACTCCGCACCGAACTGAAAGTGACCTGCGCGAGTACGACCGAATTCTACGGCGGCATGTGCTGGGACAAGACGACCCGTCCGATCAAACTGTGGATCGTGGCGGACAAGGAGTGCGGTGACGCGGGCGGCCGTCTTCCGTTGATCGGCGAATTGATCGCCTTCGTCCTGCGCCCCGGCGAACAGGTCGAAGAACAGGTCTGGTCCGGGGACGTGGTCGACGTCTCCGGCGGCGAAGAAAAAGTGCTGACGAGCGACGAGAACGGGCGCGAAAAAGTCGCCACCGGTACGCACGGCTTCCGCTGCGTGTTCCCCCTCTCCAACTGAGCCGCGGCCGAGTCGGCAGAATGGCCGGCCGTGAGGATCGCCTTCGCCACCTGCCCCGCCCTCCCCGACGGGTGGGCCGACGACCAGGAGGCGGCGCGCCTGGCCGGGGCGGAGTTCGTCGTCTGGGACGACCCCGCGGTCGACTGGGATGCCTATGACCGGGTGGTGCTGCGCTCGGTCTGGGACTACAGCGGCCGGATCGAGGAGTTCCTCGGCTGGTCCGCGGCGGTCGGCGCCGGGCGCCTCCACAACCGTCCCGACCTGGTCGCCTTCGATGCCGACAAGCGTTATCTCGGGGAGCTTGGGGTGCGGATCGCGCCGACCACGTTCGTCGGTCCCGGCGACCCGCTGCCGACGCTCGAGGGCGAGGTGGTGGTCAAGCCGAACGTCTCGGCGGGCGCCCGCAGCACCGGCCGCTTCGCGCCGCCGCGGCACGCCGAGGCGCTGGCGCTGGTCGAGCGGATCCGCGCTTCGGGCCGGACCGCCGTCGTGCAGAGCTACCTCGTCGACGTCCACCGGAGCGGCGAGACCGCGCTCGTCTTCATCGCCGGCGAGCTCTCCCACGTTCTCCGCAAGAAGCCCGTCCTGCGCCGGGAAGGCGAGGCGCCGCTCAGCGACGGCCCGCTGCAGGCGGCGGCGGTGATGCTGGAGGACGACCTGGTCGTCGCCGGCCAGGCGGACCAGGCGCAGCGAGCCTTCGCCGCCGAGGTGATGGCCGCGGTCACCGCCCGCTTCGACACGCCGCTCTACGCCCGGGTCGACATCGCCGCCGACGCCGACGGCCGCCCGGTGCTGATGGAGCTCGAGGCGATCGAGCCGTGCCTCTACCTCGCCACCGCGCCCGGCGCCTCCGAGCGCCTCGCCCGCGCAACGCTCTCCTTCTGACCGGGTAGCGTCCGTGCAGATGCGGGTCGTCACCTGGAACGTCAACTCGGTGAAGCAGCGGGTGCCGCGGCTCCTGCCGTGGCTCGACGAACGGCAGCCGGACGTGGTCTGCCTGCAGGAGACGAAGCTCACCGACGAGGCGTTCCGGGATCTGCTTGGCGACGCGGTGGGGGAACGGGGCTACGAGATCGCGGTGCGCGGGGAGGCGAGCTGGAACGGGGTGGCGATCCTCTCGCGGGTCGGGCTCGAGGATGTGGTGACCGAACTGGACGGGGCTCCCGGCTTCCCGAACCCGGAGGCGCGGGCGGTCGCAGCCACCTGCGGCGGGGTGCGGGTGTGGTCGGTCTACGTGCCGAACGGGCGCGAACCGGGCTCCGAGCACTACGAGTACAAGCTGAAGTGGCTGGCGTCGCTGCGCGACGTGGTCGCCGCCGGGCCCGACGCGGTGCTCGTCTGCGGCGACATGAACATCGCCCCCACCGACGCGGACGTCTTCGACCCGGCCGCCTACGAGGGCCACACCCACGTGACCCCGCCGGAGCGCCAGGCGCTCGCCGAGCTGGAGGCGGTCGGCCTGCACGACGTGGTCCGCGATCGCTGGCCCGAGGAGCGCGTCTTCTCCTACTGGGACTACCGCGCCGGGATGTTCCACAAAGACCTGGGGATGCGGATCGACCTGATCCTCGCCGGCGCGTCGGTGGCGGAGCGGGTGAAGGCGGCCTGGATCGACCGCAAGGCGCGCAAAGGCAAAGGGCCGAGCGACCACGCCCCGGTGATCGTCGACCTCGACGAGGCCCCGGACGGCGACATCGGCCCGATGGTCCCGCCGCCCTCGGCGCCGGCCCCACCACCCGGCGTGCACAAGCTGCCCCAGTCCCGCGACTAGTCGTCCCGCGCCCGCGAGGGCTGGACCCGCTTCGGCTCGCCCTCCATCTTCGGGTAGCTCGGCGGGTAGGGCATGTCGCCGTCGCCCTCGGCGGCCTGGCCCTGGTAGAGGTCGAGCAGCGGCTGCAGGGAGTGGGCGACCTCGTCAATGGGCGCGTGGGGGTCGCCGATCTCCGCGAACCGGGCAGGGACGGTGGCGACCGTGAAGTCCTCCGGCGCGATCGCGGGCAGCTCCTCCCAGGCCACCGGGGTCGAGACCGGGGCGCCCGGCTTCGGCCGCACGCTGTAGGCGGAGGCGATCGTGCGGTCGCGGGCGTTCTGGTTGTAGTCGACGAAGATCTTCTCGCCGCGCTCCTCCTTCCACCACTTGGTGGTGACCTTGCCGGGAAGGCGGCGCTCCAGCTCGCGGCCGAAGGCGATCGCCGCGTGGCGCACCTCGGTGAAGGTCCAGCGCGGTTCGATCCGCACATATATATGGATGCCGCGGCCCCCCGAGGTCTTCGGGAAGCCGACGTAGCCGAGATCATCCAGCAGGGCGCGGGCCTCGGCCGCGACCGGCACCGCGTCGGCGAAGTCGGTCCCCTCCTGCGGGTCGAGGTCGATGCGCAGCTCGTCGGGGTGGTCGACGTCGGTGTCGCGGACCGGCCACGGGTGGAAGGTGATCGTCCCCATCTGCCCGGCCCAGGCGACGACGGCGAGCTCGGTAGGGCAGACCTCGTCGGCGTGGCGGCCGGAGGGGAAGTCGATCCGCGCGGTCTGGACCCAGTCCGGGGCGCCGCGCGGCACCCGCTTCTGGAAGAAGGCGTCGCCGCCGCCTTTCTGCCGGGTCGAGACGACGATGCCGGGATGGACGCCCTTCGGCCAGCGCTCCAGCGTGGTCGGCCGGTGGGAGACCGCCCGCAGGATGCCGTCGCCGACCGCGAGGTAGTAGGAGACCAGGTCGAGCTTGGTGTGCTCGGGGGTGCGCTCGGTGGCGGGGAAGATCACCCGTTCCGGGTTCGAGATCCGCACCTCGCGATCGCCGACCGCGAGGATCTGCTCCGGGCTCGCCATGGGAGGACGTTAGAGCAGGGTCTCACCGACCGGTACGTCCGCGATATCCTCCCGAAATTCAGGTGGGGCAGGGGATAGCCGGCCTCACAAGTGCTGTGCTGGATTTGCCGGGGCCTATGGGAGGGCAAGCCGGCTGCAAAGGAGAGTCATGCGTAAGTACCTAGCGCTGGTCATGGCCGTGGGCGCGCTGCTCGCGGTCGCGGCGGTCGGCATCGCCGGCGCCGCGGGGGGCGAAACCCCGGTGACCGTGAAAGTCGGCAACCTCGAAGTGACCGCCAACGGCGGCTTCAGCCCGACCACGATCTCGAAGACGAAGCAGACGCCGATCGAACTGAAGGCTTCGGGCGAAGTCAAAGAGGCCGACGGCAGCCATCCGCCCGCGGTGCGCGAACTCATCATCGAAGGTGACAAAAACGCCGAAGTTCACGTCAAGGGCATCCCGACCTGCACGTCGGGCAAGCTCCAGGCAACCGAAACCGCGGCTGCCAAAAAAGCGTGCGGGTCGGCGCTGATCGGCGAAGGCGAAACGACCGCCCAGGTGGCGTTCGCCGAACAGAAACCGATCAACGTGAAAGCCAAGCTGCTGCTGTTCAACGGCGGCGAAAAGGGCGGCAAGATCACCTGGTTCGCGCATGCCTATTTCTCCAACCCGATCAGCGGCGCGATCGTCACCACGGTGACCATCACCAAACACAAGAACGGCCGCTTCGGCACCCTCGCGGTGGCGAAGATCCCGCAGATCACCGGCGGCAGCGGCTCGATCATCTCGTTCAACCTGAACATCAAAAAGAGCGTCGGGGGCATCAACCCGATCAGCGCCAAATGCAGCGACGGCAAGCTGAAAGTCCACGTCCAGGCGAAATTCGAAGACGGGACCAAGGCGGAAACGGAAATCATCCGCGCCTGCACCGGCAAGTAATCGTCAGGCCGCCTCGCGGCGGACAAGAACGCAGCACATCAGCAAAGAAAAGGGCGGCCCTCGGGCCGCCCTTTTCGAGATACGCGCGCGACCAATATACGCGCGTGGGTTCCGGTTGGCAACCGTCGTCGTACCGACGAGTATCGTCGACTCGACCCACCAGTGGTAGATCTCGTTCACTTCAGCTTTTCCCCTTCAAAAAGTCGGCGATCTGCCGACAACAGTGATGTGACCGTCCGATCGAAGTTCCTCGTCCTGTCCGTGTTGATGCTCGCCCTGCTCGTCGCCGGTTGCGGTGGCGGCGGGTCCTCGAGCACCGGGAGCACCAGCTCGGGTGGCGACAACGCCGCCGCGGCCGGTGGGACCGAAACTGCGAACAGTGAAGAAGGCGACGAAGGCAGCGCGGAAACGGGCGAAGCCGTCGCCCCCGGCACCGTCGAAGCCGAATGGCAGGAACCTCACGGCGAAGAAAACGTGGCCGGCTACGAACTGCTGAAAGCGAGCGAAACGCGCTCGCTCGCGAAGTCGCTGGCGACCGCCTTCGAACTGCCGAACCCGTTGCTGATCAAGGGCGTCAACGGCTTCGGCGGCGGCCCCTTCTACAACCCGGAAGACAACTCGATCACCCTCCCGTACGAATTCCCGGCCGTCGTCTTCAACGTCGTCGTCCAGTCCAATCCGCAGGGGACCCCGAAGGAATGGGGCGAAGCCGCGGGCGCCGTCAACAGCTTCATCCTCGCCCACGAGTTCGCCCACGCGCTGATCCACAACTTCGAACTGCCGGTCCTCGGCCGCGAAGAGGATGCCGCCGACGGCATCTCGACCGTGGTGCTGCTGAAAGCCGAAGGAGGGGCGCTGTACGCGATCGACGCGGCCGAATTCTGGGAGGCGTTCTCCGGTCGCCAGGACCCGCCGGACCTGGCGGAATACGCCGACAACCACTCCTTCGACCGCCAGCGCGCCGACAACATCCTCTGCTGGGTGGCGGGGTCCGACGAAAGCATCCTCGAAGCCTTCCTCGAAAACGAAGTCCTTCCCGAAGGTCGCCTGGCGAGCTGTCCCGGCGAATGGGAACTGCTGCGCGGGAGCGCCGAACAGGTCCTGAATCCCCACCTGGTCCACGGCGCGAACCTGGCGCCGGCCGAATAGCGCAGTCAGCAAGAACGGGCTCCAAGCCAATCTTTAGGTTCGGTCGCCGCCGAGCTTGAACGCGGGGCCGCCGGGCGCCGTATCCCGATCGACAACCACTGGGACCCCGGCCGCGAAGGCCTGTCCCCGCGCAAGGAGGCAGCAATGAAACGGTCCTACCTGGTCGTCGGCGCCCTGGCGCTGATCGCGGCCATGCTGATCGCCGGCTGCGGCGGCGGCAGCTCAACCACCGAAGCCACCACCGAAGCGAGCGAATCGGCGGCGGCCGAATCCAAGGCTGCGAACGAAACCGAAGCGCCGGCCGAAGAAGGCAGGTACGGCAACGAAGCCGGGGCGAAGCCCGCGACCGAACCCGAACCGGCGGGCGAAGCGACGCCGGTCTCGCTCGGCGAAGCATCGGGGGTCGGCAAGGTCCTGGTCGACTCGGAAGGGATGACGCTCTACTACTTCGAGAAAGACCAGAAAGGGAGCGGCAAATCGAAGTGCGAAGGCGCCTGCGCCGCAGCCTGGCCGCCACTCACCACCGAAGGCGAACCGGAAGCGATGCAGGGCGTCAAGACCGCGATGCTGGGGACGATCGAACGCGAAGACGGCTCCACCCAGGTCACCTACGCCGGCTGGCCGCTCTACACCTTCGTCGAGGACAAAATGCCCGGTGAAGACAACGGCACCGACTCGAAGGCCTTCGGCGCCTCCTGGTACCCGCTGCACTCGAACGGCCAGAAGGCCGGTCACTAGCTCGGATTGGCACCCGCGAGGCTGGTCGGCCTCGCGGGTAGCCAGGCGCCTCCGCGAGGCGTAAGCTCCAATTGACACATAGGGAGGAGGGGGGATCCCTCGACTCCCTCGCCATAGGCGCGGCGCCCCGGTGATCCCGGAGCCGCGACAAACCTGCCAGGTGGAGGCGATCCCGAAGCCAGGCAAGAACCGAGAGGCGAGAGATATGACGCTCAGCGACGCGAGCGCGGTGATCGATGCCGACGTTCAGCTGGAGCCTGCGCTGCTCACCCACGAGGATCGGGCGCGGCTGCTGCGGTACATGACGATGATGCGGTCCGCCGAGGAACGGGCCCTGTCGCTCTACAAGCAGGGAAAGGTGCCCGGCTCCTTCTACGACGGCCGGGGGCAGGAGGCGATCTCGGTGGGGGCGGCCTTCGCGCTCGCCCCGCGCGACCGGCTCTGCATCCTGCACCGCGACCTCGGCGCGCACTTCGTCCGCGGCGTGACCGTGGACCGCTACCTGGCCAACTACATGGGCCGCGCCGCCGGGGTGACCGGCGGCAAGGACGGCAACATGCATTTCGGCGACCGCGGGCTGGGCTGCGTCGGGATGGTCTCGATGCTGCCCGACATGGCGCTGGTGGCCAACGGGATGGCGCTGGCGATGAAGATGCGCGGCGAGGACCGGGTCGCGATGACCTTCTTCGGCGAGGGCTCGACCGCGAACGGCCAGTGGCACGAGGCGATGAACCTCGCGGGCGTGCAGCGGCTGCCGGTGGTCTTCGTGCTGGAGAACAACCGCTTCGCCTACTCGACCCCGAACGAGCTGGAGTTCGTGGTCGAGCCGGTGCGCCGCGCCGCGGGCTACGGCTTCCCCGGGGTCGAGGTCGACGGCAACGACGTCGAGGCGGTGTTCGCGGCCGCGCAGGCCGCGGCCGAGCGGGCGCGGGCGGGCGGCGGCCCGACGCTGATCGAGTGCCAGACCATGCGCATGCACGGGCACGGCGCGCACGACGACATGAGCTACGTGCCGCCGGAGCTGTTCGCGGAGTGGGAGGCGCGCGACCCGGTCGAGCGCTACGCGGCCCGGCTGGTCGCCGACCTCGGCTTCACGGTGACGGAGGTCGAGGCGATCCGCGGGGAGGTCCGTGATCTCGTCGCCGAGTGCAGCGAGCGGGCGCTCGCCGCGCCGCTGCCCGACCCGGCACGGGCCGCGGAGGGCGTCTTCGCCGACCGCTGGGAGCCGCTCGGCGACGGCGCGGCGCCGTGGTCGGGGTGGGCCGAGCCGGACGCCGGCGACGGCAGCCGACCCGGCACCGGAGCGGGCGTCGAGAGGAGGGCCGCCTGATGGAGATGACCTACCTCGAGGCGATCTCCGACGGCCTGCGGACGGAGATGCGCCGCGACGAATCGGTGTTCTGCCTCGGCGAGGACATCGGCGCCTTCGGCGGCGCCTTCAAGGTGACCGCGGGCTTCGCCGAGGAGTTCGGCCTCGAACGGGTGCTCGACATGCCGCTCGCCGAGAATGCGATCGTCGGTGCCGCCACCGGCGCCGCGATCGAGGGCATGCGGCCGGTCTGCGAGATGCAGTTCGCCGACTTCATCGCCTGCGGCTTCGACCAGCTGGTCAACGTCGCCGCGAAGCTCCACTACCGGCAGGGTCAGAGCGTGCCGATCGTCGTCCGGCTGCCCTCCGGCGGCGGCTTCTCCGGCGGCCCCTTCCACTCGCAGAACCCGGAGGCCTGGTTCCTGCAGGCGCCGGGACTGAAGGTGGTGGCGCCGGCGACCGCCGCCGACGCCAAGGGTCTTCTGGCGAGCGCGATCCGCGATCCCAACCCGGTCTGCTTCCTCGAGCACAAGGGCCTCTACCGCCACGTGCGGGGCGAGGTGCCGGAGGGGGAGTACACGGTGCCGATCGGCGCCGCGCGGGTGGCGCGCGAGGGCGGCGGGCTGACCGTGATCGCCTACGGCTCGGCGGTGCCGCTGGCGCTCGAGGCGGCGGAGCAGCTCGGCGAGGACATCGAGGTGCTCGACCTGCGCAGCCTCTGCCCGCTCGACCGCGACGCGATCCTCGCCAGCGTCAGGAAGACCGGCAAGGTGCTGATCGCCCACGAGGGGATCCGGGCCTGCGGCGTCGGCGCCGAGGTGGCGGCGCTGATCGGCGCCGAGGCGTTCGAGGATCTCGACGGCCCGATCCGGCGGCTCACCGCGCCCGACGTGCCGATCCCGTTCAGCCCGCCGCTCGAGCAGGCGGTCCTGCCCCAGCTCGACGACATGGAGGAGGCCTGCCGTGAGCTCCTCGCCTACTGACGTCAGAGAGGTCGCGCGGACGATCGCGATCGCGATGCCGCAGATGGGGATCTCGGTCGCCGAGGGGACGATCGTCGAGTGGCGCAAGCAGCCCGGCGACTGGGTCGAGGCCGACGAGCCGGTGTGCGATGTGAGCACCGACAAGGTCGACGTCGAGATCCCCTCGCCCGCCGCGGGGCGGTTGGCGCGGATCCTGGTCGGACCGGGGGAGACGGTCGCGGTCGGCACGCCCTTGGCCGAGCTGGACGCCGACGCGAGACCGGGGGAGGCGCATCCGGAGGAGTCCGGCGACGCCGATCGCTCGCGCGTCTATTCGCCGATCGTGCGCCGGATGGCGGCCGAGCACCACGTCGACCTGGAGCGGGTCGAAGGCCACGGCATCGGCGGGCGCATCCGCAAGGCCGATCTCCTCGCCTTCCTCGACGAGAAGAAGGAACCGCGACTGCACACCGAGTCCCCGTACAGGCCACCGTCTGCATTTGATCCCGCTATGCGGGCCGAAACGCAGACGCTCCGGGAACGGGGGGTCGAATCCGACGACCTCGTCGGCCCCACGCACCGCGAGCCGATGTCGTCGATGCGCAAACAGATCGCCGCGCACATGGTCGCGAGCCGGCGCACGGCGGCGCACTGCACGACGGTGGCCGAGGTCGACTTCGGCCGCGTCGCCGCGCGCCGGGCGGAGCTGCGGCCCGGGATGGCCGCCCGCGGCGTCAACCTCACCTACCTCGCCTTCGTCGCCCGGGCGACGGTGGCGGCCCTCCAGCGCCACCCGCTCCTCAACGCCTCGGTCGCGGGTGAGGAGATCTTCCACCACGAGGATGTCAACCTGGGCATCGCGGTCGCGCTCGACGACGGGTTGATCGTGCCGGTGATCCGACAGGCGCAGCGGCTCGGCCTGGAGGGGATGGCGGCGGCGATCGGCGATCTCGCGACCCGCGCCCGCGAGAAGCGGCTGCACCCCGACGAGGTGCAGGGGGGCACGTTCACGATCACCAACCCGGGCCAGTTCGGGGCGATGCTGGCGACGCCGATCATCAACCAGCCGCAGGTCGCGATCCTCGACCTGGAGGCGGTGGTGAAGCGGCCGGTCGTGATCGAACGCGACGGCGAGGACTCGATCGCGGTCCGGCCGATGTCCTACCTCTGCATGTCGTGGGACCACCGGGCGCTGGACGGGGCCGAGGCGGCGCGCTTCCTCGGCGACCTGAGGACGGGGCTTGAGCAAGGAGGCGACGCGTCATGAGCACGCACACGATCCACCCGCAGGCGTCCCGATCCCGCCCGCCCGCCGGCTTCGAGGACCTGCTGGTCCGCAGCGGCGAGCGCAGCGGCGCGACGATCGCGATCGCGGTCCACTCGACCGTGCTTGGCCCGGCCCTGGGCGGGGCGCGCCTCTGGCACTACGCCTCGCCCGATGAAGGCATCGCCGACGCGCAGCGGCTGGCGCGGGCGATGACCTACAAGGCGGCCGCGGCGGGGCTCCTCCTGGGCGGCGGCAAGGGGGTGATCTGCGCCCCGACGCCGCACCCCGAGGGGGATCTGCGCCGCCTGATGCTGCTCGACTTCGGCGACGCGGTGGAGTCGCTCGGCGGCCGCTACGTGACCGCCGAGGACGTCGGCACCGGCGCCGCCGACATGGCGGTGATCGCCGAGCGCACCGCCCACGTTGTCGGCCTTCCTGACGAGCGCGGAGGGAGCGGCGATCCGAGCCCGGTGACTGCCCGCGGCGTCCTCGCCGCCCTTCGCGCCTGCCTCGGGCACCGCTACGGCAACTCGTCCCCGGCCGGGGTCCGGGTCTGCGTGGTGGGCGCCGGCCACGTCGGCGGCCACCTGGCGCGCCTCCTCGCCGAGGCCGGGGCGGAGCTGACGATCTCCGACCTCGACCCGTCGCGGCGCGCCCTCGCCGACCAGCTCGGCGCCGCCTGGATCGACCCGGCGGAGGCGATCCTGGCCGACTGCGATGTGCTCGCCCCCTGCGCCCTCGGCGGCGTAATCGACGCTCCCACCGTCGCGCGCCTCCGCTGCGCGATCGTCTGCGGCGCCGCCAACAACGTCCTCGCCGACGACCGCCTCGCCCTCGCCCTGGCGAGCCGGGACATCGTCTACGCGCCCGACTTCATCGCCAACGCGGGTGGCCTGATCAACGTCTACGCCGAGCTCCACGAACTCGACCACCAGGCGGTCCTCGCCCTCGTCGACGGCATCGGCTCGACCGTCCGACTGATCCTCGAAGGCGCCGACCGCCACGGCACGACGCCCCTCGCCGAGGCCCAGGCGCTGGCCCTGCGCCGATTGGGCGCCGACGTCCGCGCTGCCTGACGACGAATTTCCCAAGGTCTCCATACCGCGCTCCTACCGGCTGATCTACGCTTCCTGGCGTCCAATCCAGTCTGGGGGTCGTGCTGATGCTTTCCGCGATGCTCGAGCGAGATCGCGAGCTCGAGGCGCTCGCCGCCGCGCTCGCCGATGCGCGGGCCGGGAGCGGTCGGCTGGCCGTGGTCGAGGGGCCGGCCGGGCAGGGGAAGAGCAGCCTGTTGGCGGCGGTGGCCACGCGGGCCGAAGGGGACGGGATGCGGGTGATCGCGGCCCGCGGCAGGGAGTTCGAGCGCTCCTTCGCCTTCGGCGCCGTCCGGCAGCTTTTCGAGCGGGTGCTCGGCGACGCCGACGAGGGGGAGC